>DATKWA010000136.1:0-87039 GCA_035529815.1 Occallatibacter sp.
AGGGTGGGTGGTGAGGGACCCGTAAACTTGTCCGGTGGAGTGCATTGCTATCCCATCCAAACCGCAGAGGGCGCGGTTTGGATGGGGCACAGGGCGCTAACTTGCCGATTCGATGGCAGGCGCTTCCAGCAGTTCCCCAGCCTCCGGTTGCGCCACAAACAGCCCATAGAGCGCGACTCCCACAAAGCAAACGGCAGGCACCAGGTAGCCGTGTGCCACGCCGGCCATGTCGCTGACCTTTCCCATCACCGGCGTTATCGCTGCGCCGCCGACTATTGCCATGACGATGCAGGCTCCGCCCGTTTTGGTGAGCGGGCCCAGTCCCTTCACACCGAGCGCAAAGATGGTTGGGTACATCATGGACATGAAGAAGCTGTTCGCCACCAGGCAGCCCACGCCGATCCATCCCGGATGCAACACGGCGACCGCGCAGACGGCAGCATTGATGAGAGCAAAGATGCCCAGAAGCCGCGAAGCCCCTACATACCGAAGCAGCCAGGTGGACACGAACCTGCCCACGGTAAAGGCCACCAGAGTGCCGGTCAAGATGTAACCCGCGCTTCGCTCCTCTGTTTTTGTGTAGGCCAGCACGTAGGGAATCATGTAACTCCACACGCTGACCTGCGCGCCAACATACAGAAACTGCGCCACGACGGCAAAGACAAAATGTTTCCTCTTGAACAGCGACGGCCCGTGGTCTTCCGCGGCCGCACCGGGCGCATAATCCAGGCCCATGTGCGGGAATGGCGTGCGTGCAATCAGCACGCCCCAGAGCAATACGATGGTGCCCAGCACGACGTACGGAACGATTACACGCAGCGTCTCGGACCGCAGGTAGCCCTGATACGTGCCCGCGACCTGCATGGCCGCCACCTGCGTCTTGTTGAGTTGGACGCCGGAGAAGATGAAGCGCGATCCCACGAGCAACGCCACAATGCTGCCGACAGGATTGAACGCCTGGGAAAGATTCAGCCTGCGCTCCGCGCTCTCCGCCGGGCCAATCTGCACAATGAATGAGCCTGCAGCGGTCTCAAGAAACGCGAGTCCCGCGGCAATCACAAAGAGCGCCGTCAGAAAGAACCAGTACCTGTCGACAATCGCCGCCGGCCAAAACAGGATGCAGCCAATGCCGTAGAGGCACAGACCGATCAGGATGCCGGCCTTGTAACCGGCGCGGCGCATGATCAATCCCGCGGGCATAGCGAGCAGGAAGTACCCCAAGTAAAAAGCCGACTGGACCAGCCCCGCCTGGAGACGGTTAATCTCAAACGACTTCATGAACTGGCGAATGAGAATGTCGTTGAGGTTGTTAGGAATCGCCCAGAGGAAAAAGAGCGCTGTTACCAGGAAAAACGGCAACATGCGTCCCGCGGGTATCAGCCTGGTGTGACTATTCTCACTATTGAGTGAGGATTGCGACTCAGAGCCGATGGAGCGGGGGGGGATGTTCAAGGCCAACGTAGCCCTCCTGGCATGATGGGGCGGCATATTTTCGACAACGTTTTCGTTTGCAGCAATCTTGGACTGAAAAATTTCTCCACCCTTTGTATCCAATTGGTGCGGGGTATGGCAAATGGCGCGAGGAACGGAGACGCGGCGCCAGTGTCAGAGGATGCGGGCGAGCCACTTGCCGGTGTGGGACATGAGGTTTGCGGCGATCTGCTCGGGTGTGCCTTCGGCGACGATGTGGCCGCCGGCTTCGCCGCCTTCGGGGCCGAGGTCGATGACCCAGTCCGCGGACTTGATGACGTCTAGATTGTGCTCGATGACGATGAGCGAGCCGCCGCCGTCGATGAGTTTGCGGAAGGCGGTGAGGAGCTTGGAAACGTCGTCGAAGTGGAGGCCGGTGGTGGGCTCGTCGAGGATGTAGAGGACGCGGCTGGCCTGGGAGGGCTTGGCATTGGCGTTGGCGGCGCGGACCTGGGCGAGATGGGCGGCGAGCTTGACGCGCTGGGCCTCTCCGCCGGAGAGTGTGGTGGCGGACTGACCGAGACGCAGATAGCCGAGACCGATTTCGTCGAGGACGGCGAGTTTTTCAAGGAGCTTGTTGTGGCCGGCGAAGAAACGCAGGGCTTCCTTGACGGTCATCTGAAGGACATCGTGGATGTTTTTGCCTTTGTAGCGGACGCCGAGGATTTTGGCCTGGTAGCGAGTGCCGTTGCAGTCTTCGCAGGGCAGCTCGACGTCGGCGAGGAACTGCATTTCTACGGTGACGGTGCCGTCGCCTTCGCAGGTGTTGCAGCGGCCGCCGGGAACGTTGAAGGAAAAATGGCCGGGGGTGAGCGAGAGGCGTTTGGCATCGGGCTGCGAGGCGAAAAGCTCGCGGACCAGATCGAAGCCCTTGATGTAGGTGATGGGGTTGGAGCGCGGGGTGCGGCCGATGGGGGCCTGGTCGACGAGGATGACGTCGTTGAGGCGCTCGACGCCGGTGAGGGAACGGAAGACGCCGGAGGGGTCTGAACCTTCTGACTGGCCAAGGGCCCGGGCGACGGCGCGGTAGAGGACCTGGTGGACGAGGGTGGACTTGCCGGAACCGGAGACGCCGGTGATGGCGACGAGGAGACCGAGAGGAATTTCTACATCGAGACCGTGGAGGTTGTTGGCGTGCGCGCCGCGGAGGACGAGTCGCTCCTTGCCGGGGGCGCGGCGGCGGGTGGGGACGGGGATGGAAATTTTTCCGGAGAGATAGCGGCCGGTGAGGGAGTTTGGATCGGCTTCGATTTCTGCGAGGACGCCCTGGGACATGAGCTTGCCGCCGAACTCTCCGGCTCCGGGGCCGAGGTCGAGGAGGTGGTCGGCGGCGCGGAGAATGTCTGCATCGTGCTCGACGACAAGGATGGTGTTGCCGAGGTCGCGCAGGTCTTCAAGGATGCGGATGAGGCGGGCGGTGTCGCGCGTGTGGAGGCCGATGGAGGGCTCGTCGAGAACATAGAGCGCGCCAACGAGACGGGAGCCGAGCGAAGTGGCGAGCTGGATGCGCTGCGCTTCGCCGCCGGAGAGAGTGGAGGCAAGTCGGTCGAGGGTCAGGTATTCAAGGCCGACGGCGTCAAGGAAGCTGAGGCGCTGGCGGATTTCGTGGAGGATGGGTCCGGCGATCTCCTCGTGCATGGGAGAGAGCTTGAGGGCGTTGAAAAAGTCGCGGGCCTGGGCGATGGTGAGGGCGGCGGCCTGACAGATGTTTTGCCCGTTGATGCGGACGGAGCGGGCTTCAGCGCGGAGACGCTGACCGCGGCAGTCGGGACACTCGGCGTAGCCGCGATATTTGCTGAGCATGACGCGGACGTGGAGCTTGTACTTTTTGCGCTCCATCTGGGCGAAGAATCCGAAAATACCGGCGAAGGCGCCTTTGCCGTGGAGAACGGTTTCGCGCGCGGCTTCGGGCAGGTCGTGCCAGGGAACGTCGAGGGGAATGCCGAGATCCGTGGCTTGCTTGCGGAGGTCGGTGTACCAGGGACGGTATTTGGGGCGGTTCCAGGGGTCGATTGCGCCATCGGCAAGGGTGATGGACTTGTCGGGGATGACGAGGTTGAGGTCGAAGTCGACAGTGTTGCCGAAGCCCTGACAGCGGGGGCAGGCGCCGAAGGGATTGTTGAAGCTGAAGAGGCGCGGCTCGGGCTCACTGCCGGGGCGATGGCAGTTGGTGCACTCGTAGGCGCCGGAGAAGCGGAGACGGCGGCGGTTTTCAATTTCTTCGCGAGGAGCTTCTTCGAAGACGATTTCGCTGGATTCGCGGTAGGCGGTTTCTACGGCGTCGACGATGCGGGGGCGGTTCTCAAGGCTGACGACGATGCGGTCGAGGAGGACGAAGACGGGAAGTGTGAAGTCGAGATCGAGGAGCGACTCGGGGGTGGAGAACTCGACGATTTTGCCTTGCTGCCAGAGACGATTGAAGCCGCTGGAACGGAGTTCGGTGAGGCGGGCTTTGAGTGTCTCGGTATGGGGCGAGTCGCCGCTGCTGACAACGGGCTTGGCCTTAGCCGCTTTGGCTTTAGTTGCGGCCTTGGCTGGTTTGGCGGCGGGAAGGGATTCCGGCGATGGGGTTGCGGTGAGGACGGGAAAGAGGGCGTTGAGGCGGGTTCCCTCCCCGAGGGCGAGGACCGCATCGGCGGCTTCGTCGACCGAATCGCGCTTGACGAGGCCGTCGCAGTGGACGCAGTAGACGGTGCCGCAGCGCGCGTAAAGCAGGCGCATGTAGTCGTAGATTTCCGTGGCGGTGGCGACGGTGGAGCGGGGGTTGCGGGTGGAGTTTTTCTGCTTGATGGCGATGGCGGGAGCGAGGCCATCGATTTCGTCGACGTCGGGCTTTTCGATGCGCTCGAGGAACTGGCGGGCGTAGGCGGAGAGCGACTCAACGTAGCGCCGCTGGCCTTCGGCATAGATGGTGTCGAAGGCGAGCGAACTCTTGCCGGAGCCCGATACGCCGCTGACGACGGTCAGCTTGCCGTGGGGAATCTCGCAGGAGATGTTTTTCAGATTGTGCGTCCGCGCGCCGCGGATGATGATGGCATCGTTCAAAGGGAAGGCACCGGGTAAGACATTGTCCGGGGGCATCTCAGTCGCCTCAGCGAGGCTCAGGGCGCAACCGGGCATTCTTTATTATAGGGTGCGGCGCACCGTGGACACGGTGTGGAAGAGGAACTGGAGGATGGGAATGAAACCGACGATGAGGGGGGGGAGGACGCTGCTGAGTATGGCTCTCGTGGCGGGACCATTTTTTCACGGCCCCTGGCCGCGGAGGTGGAATCGGCGGAAAGGCGGGTTAGATTGAAATGATGCCGTGATCCTTGTCGTACTTCTGTTCTCTTTTTGCGCCTTTCTGGGCAGCTTTTTCGGCCAGGTTTTCCAGGCGCTTGTCGGAGGATTCTACCGGCGCCACTTCGTTTTCAACTTTTTGTTCATCGGGATTTTGAAATTGCTGGGGCATGGTTAGTCTCCTGATTCGATCATAGGCTTGGCTCTGGAGGGGTACAAGGAACGCTGGGTGGCTGATAGCTTGCTGGCGACAGCCAGCCAGGGTTTGGCGGGTGCCCAAAGGTGGATTTCGTTCCTCTTCTCAAAGCGTCGAACATAGAGTCATTCCGGGCGGTCATTCAGGGCAACCATTCAGGCCTGACAATCTGACGGATTAGACTGGTGATTGAGGTAATTTGTGCAGCGAATCGCAATATTTTTTGTCCTGTTTGGTTTGCTTTGCGGCGGAGCTGCAGGGTTTGCTCAGGAGTCTTCATCGAGTTCTCAGGATTCTTCGTCGAATTCCGGAGCGCATCCTTCGGGGGTTGTGCCGGAGGCTCCGGGCGCTGCGGACGTGCAGATGCCATCGGCCGCGGTGCTGGCTGCCGAAGCGGCGATTGTGAAATCGGATTGGAAGACGGCCGAGGCCAAGCTGGACCTGTGGCTTGCGGCTCATCCGGACGACGCGCGGGCGCTGTTCGATGCCGGATACGCGGCCGATGCGCAGAACCGCCTGGAGGACGCGGCGGGGCTTTATCGGCGGGCGGTTGCAGCGAATCCGAAGTCGATGGAGGCGCGGCTGTCTCTGGGTTTGCTGCTGGCACGACAGGGTAAGCCGGCTGAAGCGCGGCCTGAGCTGGCTGCCGCGACGAAGCTGGACCCCGGAGTGGCGGGGCCAGCATTGAAGGCTCGTGCGTGGAGGGCGCTGGCGGAAATTGACCGGCCGGCGCCGGGAAGCGGCGGCGACACCACGGCCGCATCGAACGATTTGCTTGAGGCTTTGAAGCTGACACCGGAGACGCCGGAAGACACCCTGCTGGCCGCGAACCTGGCCGAACAGTCGGGCCAGTACGACGCGGCTGAGACTGCCTACCGGCGGGTTCTGGCAAACGAACCGAAATCGGAGCAGGCGAACGCGGGGCTGGCCCACCTGCTGATCCGGAAGAAACAGTATCCCGAGGCGGAAACGCTGCTGCGGGCGGCGCTTGCGGCACTGCCGGACGACCCGGCGCTGACGGCGCAACTGGCCACCGTGCTGGCCGCTCAGAACAAAGCTGAGGCGATTCCGTTACTGCAGAAGTTGCATGCTGCCCACCCGAACGACGATGCGATTACGAACATGCTGGCCGAGGTTCTGTCGGAGGCCGGGGATGTGGCCGGAGCCGACCAGCTGTATGTGAAGCTGCTGGCGGCGTCTCCGGTGGACTCGGATCTGCTGATAGCGCACGGCCAGAACCTGGTGCTTGAGGGCAAATTTGCTGAGGCGGTTGGGGTGTTCAGCAAGGTGACCGAGGTTGCCCCAACCAATGGTGACGGATGGAGCGGGCTGGCCTTTGCGGCATCGCGGACCCACCAGCCAGCCTTGACACTTCATGCACTTACGGTGCGATCGAAGTTTCTTCCGGAGAATGCGTCCACCTATTTTCTTTGGGCGACTGCTTACGATACATTGCACCAAAAGCCGCAGGCAGCGGCTTATTATCATCAGTTTCTGGATGCGGCGGCGGGAAAGTTCCCCGACCAGGAGTGGCAGGCGCGGCAGCGTTTGCAACTGCTGGAACGGAAGCCGTGAGACCGGCGTAGAGGAAGCAAACTGGAGTTTAAACAGTTTCCATGGGACGCAATCAACGAGCGCGAACGGAAATTGTGGCTTGCATCCGATCCCAAACAGGTCCATAGTCACGTCAAGAGGCATTACCTCACCCGCGGAGGTTCCTCATGCGATCCAAGGTCTCCCTGGCAGTCGCCGTTCTCCTGAGCGTTACCGCGCTTCCGCTCTGTGCCGCCGGGATCGACGGAAAACCCGCAGATTTGGAAAGCATTCAAGCCCTTGAGGCGCGCGCCAAAGCAGCTGAACCACGCGAGCAGTGTTTTCTCTACGCCGAACTTGTTCATCAAATGACAGAGTTGAGCGTGCGCGAATACGCCGCCGGCGACGTGGCGCGCGCGATGGATATGCTGAAGGATATTCAGCAACTGGCACAAAAAATTCCACGCGCCATTGCCGCGAACAACAAGCATATGAAAGACGCGGAGATTTTGCTGCGGCATACGGCCTTCCGGCTGAATGAGATGCTGCACGGAACCCGGTATGAGGACCGACCGCTGGTGGAGGCGACTCTGACCGATGTGAGCCAGGCCCAGAGGGAAGCCATGCTGCAGGTCTTCAAGAAGTAAGGCTGCGACGCCTGCAGCCGTTCATCTCTCCACACGGAATCGGGGACCGGGTCTTTCCCCTGCGGCATGTGTTGTGCTTGAATAAGAGCGCCGAGGGGATTCCCGATGCGCTGCTTTGCCGCGATTCTGTTGTGCCTGGTGGTTGCCGCGCCTGTGAACGCGCAAAAGCAAAAGCGCGAACCGCTGACCGAGGCGCAGGTGGAGAAGATCGCCGAGGCCGGCATCGATCCGAATGCGCGGGTCGCCCTCTATACCCAATTCCTGAACGAACATGCGGATGCGATCAAGGCGCTGACCAATCGCAAAAGTTCTGATGCGCGCAGCAACAGATTGAGCGACGAGCTCGAGGATTTTACGGCGCTGATGGACGAGCTTGGGGACAATCTGGATACGCTTTCGGAACGCAAGGCCGATATGCGGAAATCGCTGCAGAAGCTGACGGAGGCGACTCCGCGCTGGCAGGGGATTTTGCGGGCGCTGGCCGGCGAGGCTGGCTTTAGCCTGGCGCGCAAAGAGGCGATTGAAAGCGGCGAGGATTTGTCGGACCAGGCCAAAAGGCTGCTGCAGGAGCAGACAGACTACTTCACGCAGCATCCGGACGAGGCGGGACAGGATCGATGGGAGCCGAAATGAGGTTCAACAAGTGATTTACAGTGCGACAAAGCGCTGCCTCTGTAGATTGAGCGTGATTCTGTTGGGACTGTTGCCGCTTGTTGCGGCGGGCAACGCGGGGGCTGCCGCGAGCCACAGGACGACGGTTTCGATTGTGGGGGACTCGTTTTATATCAGCGGGCACCCGACGTATGCGGGGCGCAGTTGGAAGGGGCACTCGATTGAGGGCCTGCTGTTCAATGCGCGCTTGGTTCAGGGAATCTTTGACGATCTGAATCCGGCAACCGCATCGCAGTGGGCCTATCCTGACACGGGCAAATGGGATGCGGAACGGAACACGAATGAGTTTATTGCCGCGATGCCGGAGTGGCGGCGTCATGGACTGCTGGCCTTTACGCTGAACCTGCAAGGCGGATCGCCTTACGGGTACTCGAAGGCGCAGCCGTGGGAAAACTCAGCCTTCGACGCCGACGGGACGTTGCGGCCAGCCTACACCGCGCGGCTGGAGCGGATTCTGAATCGCGCCGACGAGTTGGGCATGGTGGTGATTGTCGGATACTTTTATGCGGGCCAGGATGGGCGGCTGCGGGATGAAGCGGCGGTTGTGAAGGCGACGGACAATGCGACGCGATTTCTGCTGCGGCAGGGATGGCGGAATGTGATGGTGGAAATTGTGAACGAGAGCGGCCACCAGCTTCATCACGCGATTTTGAAGCCGGACAGGGTGAGCGAGCTGATTGCGCGCGTAGAGAGAACGAAGAGGAATGGACGACGCCTGCTGGTGGGCACATCTTTTCTGGGCGGCGTGATTCCGGTAGAGCCGGTGGTGCGCGTCTCTGACTTTCTGCTGCTGCACGGCAATGGAATTGAGAATCCTGAACAGATTGCGGAGATGGTGCGGAAGACACGCGCAGTTCCGGGCTACACGCCGAAGCCAATCCTGTTCAACGAAGACGACCACTACAACTTCGATCAGCCAGAGAACAACATGACCGAGGCCCTCAGCGAACATGCCTCGTGGGGTTTCTTCGACTATCGTCGGAAGGGCGAGAGCTTTGAGAACGGCTTCCAAAGCGTGCCCACGGACTGGAAGATCGACAGCGCACGCAAACGGGCATTTTTTGGGCTTCTGGCTGAGATAACCGGGGCGAAGCCGGGGCAGTGATTCCCTACCCTTTTGTGCTAACCTCCACTTGGTGAACGCGGAATTTGTCTCCATCTTTGAGCAGGAGTACCGGGCGTTGCGGCCCAGAGCGCCGATGCCGCCCATCACGGTGCGTTTTCGGCGTTTTACTTCGCTGAACACGACGATCCGGCTGCGCGAGGGACAGCTCCACGTAAGTCTCTCTGACCTGCTGGAGGGCGCGCCGGAGACGGTGGTTCGCGCCATTGCGCATATCCTGCTGGCCAAGCTCTACAAGAAGCCGATCGAGCCGGCGCACAAGCTGCGCTACAAGCGCTTTGCTGCTTCGGCGGCGGTGACGCGGCAGACGGAACTGATTCGGCACGCGCGCGGGAGCAAGCGCTACTTTGGGCCCGAGGGCCGCTTCTATAATCTCGACGAAGTTTTCGACACGCTGAATATGCGTTTTTTCGGCGGGCTGCTGGGGCGTCCAGAACTCACGTGGAGCGAGCACCACGCCAAGCGTTCGCTGGGGCACTATGACGCGGCGCACAACACGATTGTGGTGAGCCGCGTGTTCGACCGGCCGTCGAGCCCGCGGTATGCGATTGAGTATCTGCTGTACCACGAGATGCTGCACCTGAAGCACCCGGTGCGGATGAACGGGGCGCGCCGCTGCGTGCACTCGCGCGAGTTCAAGGCTGAGGAAGCGCAGTTTCCGCAACTGGCCGAGGCGATGGCGTTTATCAAGCGGCTTTGAGCGCCAGTTGCCGGGATTGGCATTGGGCTGACTACAATGCCGTATCAGGCTGATCGGCGGCCGAAGACCTCGTTGTTTCCGCGAATCGCCGCATTGAAGGAGAACGACGCGATGGCGAGCCCTGGCAAGGGATCAATAGAGAAGAACACGCCTCTGCAGAAATGGCTGAGAATCCATCCAGACCAAAAGCCGAAGGCCTACGCCCAGGTGTATGGCTCGGCGGAGATGACGAGCCTGAGTTACTGGCTGGAGATCGTTTTCTCGGCGGGGATTGCGGCCTTTGGACTGGTGTTGAACAGCCCGGCGGTGATTATTGGCGCCATGCTGATTTCTCCGCTGATGGGGCCAATCATGGCCATGGGACTGGCGCTGGCGGCGGGCGATCTTTATCTGGTGATCAAGGCGATTGCGAATCTTTTGGCAAGCGTATCGCTGGCCATTGGATTTTCAGCCATCATCGTCTGGCTGCTGCCATTTCATTCAATCACTCCTGAGATATTGGCGAGGATCAATCCCACGCTGCTGGACCTCGGTGTTGCACTGTTCTCCGGGTTAGCTGGCTCGGTGGCGGTGTGCCGCTTTGGGGGCGGCGAGGCGGTGACGACCTTGCCAGGTGTGGCGATCGCGGTGGCATTGATGCCTCCGCTGTGCACGATCGGCTTCGGGTTGGGCAGCGGGTTTAACACGCGGATCATGGGCGGGGCGGGACTGCTTTTCCTGACGAACCTTGTTGCGATTGTGGCCAGCGCGTTTGCGGTATTTCTGCTGGTGGGGATGGATTCGCCGGAGGTGCGCTCGGCGACAGAACACGCGCGGGAGGGGGAATTGTTTGCCAGAAAACTCTCGCATTCGCCCTTCGCCCGCAGATTAATTGCTACAGGCCAGTTGCGCTGGCGCATCGTGATGCTGGCCGTTCTTCTGGGAGTGATTGCTGTTCCCTTGAGGAGCGCGTTCGTACAGGTGGCGGGCGAGGCGATTGTGCGCGGGGCGGTTCAGGATGTGGTGAAGGGGATGCTGCGGCCGGGCGATCTGGTCTCGCAGCAGGTGGAGGTGGGGCGGGACAGCGTCGCGGTGCGGCTGGTGTCAACGCGCGCCGTTGGGAAGGAAAAGATTCAGGACGCGGAGCGTGAGATCGAACGGCGCTCTGGCCGGAAGGCGGAAGTGACGGTAGCGAGTGTAGCCAGCCAGAGCGAACTGGCGCAACTGATGCAGAGACTTACCACGCCGGCGCAACCGCCGCCCCCTCCGCCTCCGGAATCACTGGACGATATTCACAAGCAGGTGATTGCTCGCGTGGGCCCAATTGTCAGCGGTATCTGGCCGGCGGAGGCGCCCTTGCAGGATTTCGACGTGGCCTTTGACCAAACCGGGATCGTCTTCAATGTGCGCTACGCGAGTAATCGGGAATTGGACAAGATTGCGCTGGACATTTTGACCAAGGAATTGCAGGAGAAACTGGGCTCGACCAATGTGTCGCTGAATACAAAGCGGGTTCGACCCACACGCAAAGCGGCGGCCACCAAGCCGAAATAGAACCGGCTATCCGAATAGCCGACGAAAACCGTGCCGTACATCAAACTTCCTTAGGAACTTTTGCGGGCTCCTCTACGTAGAACCGTGTTAACCGGTCGCGCGGCCCTGCGTCTTATGTTCATGCGCAGTCTTCCCGGTGATCTTTTGGCGGGCGCCCGGGACCAAAGCAAGCGCCACCATCTTCCCCTTGGAACAGGAGATCATAATGATCAAGCTGAAGTTTCCTGCTCTTTTTGTGCTTTTCTGTGCCTTGGCTCTGGCGCCGCGGATGGCCGCGCAAACTGCAAGCCTGCTGGGCACGGTGATGGATCCTAGCGGCGCAGTTGTGCCCGGTGCCGCTATCACCGTCAGCAGCAGTACTCAGACTCTGCACACAATATCCGGTGCTGACGGCCATTACGCGTTCCGCCGACTCGCAGCCGGTTCTTATTCCATCAACGCTGAGGCCACGGGATTCGCGCCGTTCAGCCTTCCTGTTGTGAGCCTCGCTGCCGGGAAGGAAAAAGTTCTTAACCTCTCTCTGGTCATCGCGGTCGAGAAGCAGGAAGTCACGGTGGAAGGGCAGAGCCAAAGTGTCGGGATCAGCCCGGAGCAGAATGCGGGCGCGATTGTGCTGAAAGGCGGCGATCTCAATGCGCTGTCCGACGATCCGAACGAGTTGCAAAACGAATTGCAGGCGCTTGCCGGTCCTGCTGCCGGCCCGAATGGCGGACAAATCTACATTGATGGGTTCGAGGGCGGCCAGATTCCGCCAAAATCTTCCATCCTTGAGGTCCGCGTCAACCAAAACCCATTCTCCGCGGAATATGACCGCATGGGCTACGGGCGCATTGAGATTATTACCAAGCCGGGCGGGCAAAAGTTGAAAGGCAGCATCTCCGGATTCGGCAACAGCTCCGCACTCAACACCGCCAACCCGTTCATCGCCGAGCAGCCCAGCTACTACATGTACGGCATGTTTGGAAACTTCAGCGGACCATTTTCGAAGACCGCAACCTGGTTCTTCAGCGCCAATCGATTCGATAATGAGAATCAGACCATTGTCAATGCACTCAATCCGCAAAATACCGCGCAGAATATTGCCGAGTCCTTCCCTACCCCGAACACAAATTTTTCAATCGGACCGCGCCTCGATTTCCAACTCGGCAAGAGCAATATGATGACCGTGCGCGAGTCGTTTTACCGCTTCACGCAGGTAGGCAGCGGCGTGGGCACGCTGAACCTGCCCGAGCAGGCGGTCAACTCCAAATCCATATACAACGAACTGCAGGCAGGCGACACGATCATCGTGAGTCCGCGGCTGCTGAGCGAGGTGCACGTGTTGTGGGATCGCACCAGCACCCGCCAGACGCCTAGTTCACTGGCTCCATCGGTCACAGTGCAGGGAGCCTTTACGACGGGCGGCAGCAGTGCAGGCGCCTCCAGCAACCGCTTGGACCAATTCGCGGTGCAGGATTATTGGACGGCCACGGCGGGCAGTCACACGCTCCGCTTCGGCGCCCGGCTTCGCGCCTATCGCGATGCGAACTCAACGACAGCGGGCTCGAACGGCAGCTACTTCTTCTCGAATGTCGCTGAATATCTTGCGGGCACGCCGACTCAATACTCGGCCACGGTCATCACTAACCCCGTGGCGCGCGCCCTTGTCATCGATGGCTCGATGTTCCTGCAGGACGACTGGCACTGGAAGCCAAACCTGATGATCGGCTTAGGTATTCGATACGAGGGGCAGAATTACATTCACGACCACGCCGATTGGGCGCCGCGCATCGCCATCGCCTGGAGCCCCGGGCACCCCGGCAAGGCACGTCCCAAGACGGTCGTGCGCGCCGGTTATGGCTGGTTCTACAACCGCTTCACCGTGCCCTCGGTCTTTAACGGCAGTGCGCCACCGTACATCCTGCAGACCATTCACGACAATCTGATCAACCAGAAAAGCTACGTGGTTGCCAACCCAACTTTCTACGATCCCAGTGCTGCCGAGCCTCCGTCCGCGCTTGCGGGACTCTCTTCGTCGGTTCCCTCGTATCACACCATCGACTCGCACTTTCACGCGGCGCTCGACATGCAGGGCGGCATCGGTATCGATCGCCAGATTACGAAACGGATCACGAGCAACGTCACCTATCTCTACACACAGGGCGTCCACCAGTACTTGTCGAACAACGTGACCGCGCCTGATTTCAACGTCGCCACCTATAGCGCCACCGGCGCCGCACCCTCTGTGTACAACTACCAATACCAGTCGGGCGGATTCTATCGCCAGAATCAATTCATTGTTTCCAGCAGCGTTCAACTCAAGCACCTGACATTGAGCGGCAACTACACGCTGAACTACGCCAAAAGCGACACGCAGGGCGTGAATTCCTTTCCGTCCGTGGCGCAGAACCCCGGTCTCGATTACGGCCGCGCCAGCTTCGGCATTCGCCACCGGCTCACGTTCCTCGAGAGCTACACCATGCCCCACGGCATTGTGATCGCGTCGCTGCTGGCCGCGCAATCCGGCACGCCGTACAACCTGACCATTGGCAACGATCTCACCGGCAACAACCAATTCAATGCGCGCCCAACGTACGGAACCTGCGGCGACGCGGGCGTGGTGACGACGCAATACGGGTGTCTGGATACCGACCCGGCGGGCAAAGACGAACGCATCGTTCCGTACGGAGTGGGCATGGGACCGGCAAACATGGTTTACCACCTGCGCATCAGCAAGGTGATCGGCATTGGCCCACGC
Organism: Occallatibacter sp.; assembly: GCA_035529815.1. Lineage (GTDB taxonomy): Bacteria > Acidobacteriota > Terriglobia > Terriglobales > Acidobacteriaceae > Telmatobacter. Next base: position 13,894 of record DATKWA010000136.1, read on the forward strand.
ATCAAGACCGCAGGCGAAGGGCAGATGTATCACTCTGGCAATAATGGACTGAGCGGCGGCGGCGGCACCGCACTTCGCCTGGATGCAGCCGCGCCGCGAAAGTACAATCTCACCTTCGTGGCCGGCGCCAACAATCTGTTCAACATTGTTAACCTTGGCACGCCGAACGGCGTTTTGCTTTCACCGCTGTTCAACAAGACGCAATCGCTGGCAGGCGGCCAATTTGGCAACCCCACCCCCGGCAATCGCACCATTTTCCTTCAATCGACTTTTTCATTCTGAGCGCGGCTTTCACAATTGTCTGACTGCTTGCACGGTTCGCGGCATCGCAGTTGCGGCGTAAGCATTTTTGCGCCAGTGCCAGGGCCGCCATGCTAGACTTCCCGCGCATCAGTTTCTGCTGCATTGCCGGCCGCCAACGAGAAATAGTTTCTTGTGGATGGCGCGCAGAAGCAAAAGCGTGAGAGACAAAAATACCCTGGAGACGACGATGAAAAATCCGATTCCCGATTCCCTGCCCGCCGATTCGACGATTTCTTCTCCCTTTTCTCGGCGCGCCTTTATCAGGTCCGCCGGCGCGGCTGCCGGAGCGGTGGCTGTGCTGCCCGGCCGCGCGTGGGGGCAGGCGCGGCCTTCGGCTGCGAACCGCATCACGATCGGGGTTGTGGGCTGGGGCATGATGGGGCCGGCAAACACGAAGGAGTTTCTGGCAAAGGCCGACTGCCAGGTGGTGGCGGCGTGCGATCTGAACAAAAAGACTCTGCAGACAGCCGTGGATACCATCAACACGCACTACGGCAACACGGATTGCAAGGCGTATCACGACTATCGCGAACTGCTGGCGCGGGACGATATTGACGCAGTGATGCTGGCGGTGCCGGACCACTGGCATGCGCTGGTGGCCACGGCGGCGGCCAACCGGAAGAAGGACATCTACGGGGAGAAGCCGCTGGCGAAGACGGTGGCGGAGCAGCAGGCGATCGTCCGGGCGGTTGAGAAGAACCACGTTATGTGGCAGACGGGGTCGTGGCAGCGGTCGCTGCCGCCGTTCCACAAGGCGGCGGAGATTGTGCGCAATGGCCTGATCGGGAGGGTTGTGCATGTAGAGGTGGGCCTGCCGGGCGGCCATCACGACTTTGCGAAAACCGAGCCTGCGCTGCTGGCCAAGCTTGCTACGCTTCCCGGCACGAAGATTGAGGACCCCGCGCTGGTTGTTCCGGGAACCGCGGCCTGGGATCTGGCAGTGACCGCTCCCCCGCCGGAGCTGGACTACGACACGTGGATCGGGCCTTCGAAGATGGAGCCCTACATTGAAGCGCGGGTGAACAAGAACTGGCGCTGGAACTACGACACGGGCGGCGGGCAGTTGATGGACTGGATTGGGCACCACGGCGACATTGCGCACTGGGGCCTGGGGTTCGACGGGACCGGCCCGTCGGAGGTTGAAGGGCACGGGGAGTTTCCGGCGGCTGACGCGATGTGGAATACGGCGACGGTCTACCGGATCGAATGCAAATACCGGAAGGAAGTGACGGGGTATGAAGGCGACGTGTCCATGACGATTGCCGGAGGTCATCCCGCGATCGCGATGGGGACCAAGTGGATTGGGACCGATGGTTGGGTGTGGGTGAACCGCGGCGGTTTCGATGCATCGAACGAGGATTGGATCAAGCCGGACTCTCTTCCCGAGGAACTGCGCAAGGTGAAGCTGTACGAGTCGGCCAATCACTGGCAGAATTTTCTGGACAGCGTGAAGTCGCGCAAGCCGACGATTGCACCGGTTCAGACGGCGCATCACTCGACAATTCCGGGCCACCTTGGTCTGATTTCGATGCTGGTGGGACGGAAGATCAAGTGGGATGTGGCCAACGAGAAGATTGTGGGCGACAGCGAGGCCAGCGCACTGCTTTCGCGGCCGTATCGGGCCCCTTACAGGCTCGCCTGAGCTGACTGACGGGCGCACGAAGGGCTCAGGGCCGGAGATTGCGGAGGGCCTTGAGACTGGCGAGCGCCTAGCTCTTTTTTTCGGTGACGGCAGAAAACGCCGCGACCGCCTGGATGACCCGCTTGCTTCCGCAATGCGGGCACGTCACGCCGCCTTTTTCAACATCGGCCATGTGCAGAATCCGGGTGAACTCCTTGTTGCAGTCCTGACAGAGAAAAACGTAGGTAGACATAGCCATTCTCCAGCAACATCATAGCTCCACTTGACAGCCGCGGATACCTTAATCGTGACTAATTCGCGATAATTCAAGCTGTGTTTTCGTTGTTCATTTTCCCCCTGATCTGAGAATGAAGGCGCACGCGAGCAACCCTTGCGCGGGGCTTCGTCGCGCTCGTGTGATACCTTCTACCTCAACCACAGGGACAACTTGGCTGAAGAATGTTTTGCGAAAGAGGGGGCGACGCTCGATGGGGATGACCAGGCGTGAGTTTCTGACGAGGGTTGGGCAGGCCGGTGGGTATAGCGCGGCGTTTCTGGCCATGCAGGGAATGGGTATTGCGGCGGCGCGCGGGGGAAAGGCTCCGGCTTTGACGGTGGCGCCGGGCACAGGCAAAGGCGTGAAGGTGGTGATTCTGGGCGGGGGAATCTCCGGGCTGGTGACGGCCTACGAGATGAAAGCGCTTGGGTTCGAGTGCACGGTGCTGGAGGCGCGGGAACGGCCGGGCGGGCGGAACTGGACAGTGCGCGGAGGGGACAAGGTGGTTTTCACCGACGGCTCGGAGCAGACCTGTGCCTTTGAGACGGGACACTATCAGAATTTCGGACCGGCGCGGCTGCCGTCGGTGCACGGGACCATGCTGGGCTACTGCCGCAAGCTTGGCGTTCAACTGGAAGTGGAAGTGAACACCAGCCGGTCAAGTTTTCTGCAAAACGATTCAGCCAACGGCGGCAAACCGGTGGTGCAGCGGCAGGTTGTGAACGATACGCGCGGGCACGTGAGCGAGTTGCTGGCCAAGTGCATCGGGAGAGGCGCGCTGGACCAGGAACTGACCAAGGAAGACAGGGACCGGATGCTCAGCTTTCTGCGGGTCTACGGGTCGCTGGACGATGCGGGCAAGTACACCGGAAGCGAGGATGCGGGGTACCTGCGGACGCCCGGAGCCGGGAATGAGACCGGAGTGCTAAGCAAGCCGATCGACATGGACACGCTGCTGGATGAGGACTTTTGGAACGGGATTCTGTTTGAAGAGGGGTTTGACATGCAGGCGACGATGTTTCAGCCTGTCGGCGGAATGGACCGGATTCCGTATGCCTTTTCGAAAGCGTTGGGCGATACGGTGCAGTTTGGAGCGCCGGTGACGGAGATTTTCAAGACGTCCAGCGGAGTGCGGGTGGGGTACAGGCAGGGGGGCGTTGCGAAGACGATCGAGGCGGATTATTGCGTGTGCGGGATGCCGCTGACGATGCTGAAAAAGACCCTAAATAATTTCAGCCGTAACTTTAAGAAAGTTATTGCAGAGTGCACATATGCAGGAGCTTACAAAATCGCATGGGAAAGCAGGCGATTCTGGGAGCAGGACTACAACATCTATGGCGGCCTGGAGTTTCTGAACACGGGATGCAGCCCGGTTTGGCTTCCCTCGGCGGGCTTGTTTTCTGCGCGCGGGGTGCTGGTGAGTGGGTATGGATTCGACTCGACGCCTGACTTCGACCGGCTGAGCCTGGAGGGGAAATTCGCGGAGTCGCGGCGGTCGATTGAGCGGCTGCATCCGGGACATGGGCACGAACTGGAGAAGCCGGTCTACGTGGGGTGGCACCGGGTTCCGTATAACGAGGGCTCCTGGATTGCGAGTTATGGACCGGGGCAAAGTTCGTATCCAGGAACGCGGGGGGAGCTGCTGGGGGCGGGATACGAGACGCTGATTGAACCGGATGGGCCGGTTTATTTTGTGGGCGATCATGTGAGCCACATTCTGGGCTGGCAGGAGGGCGCGGCTCTGAGCGCGTTGCGAGCAGTGCAGATGATCGGCGACCGGGTGCAGGCGGGGCGGGCGTGATCGGGGCAGATCGATACCAATCAAGCCCTTTAAACGCAAAGCAGTAGAGCACATAACCTCAACTAGACGGTGCGAGGTGGGGCAAGCAGGGCCGGGCGCTCGCCGGGCCTCGGGAAAAGAGCGCGTTTGGAACTGGGCAGGTTATTGAAAGGCCGGGATTTGAAAGAAACCCCGAAAGAGGTTACCTTAGATTCTGAAGCCCCACACTATATTGCTGACTTTAACTAGAGGCTTGGGCTCATACTCTTCCCAGAAATCAATGGTTCGGCGGCCTATAAAGGCTGGCGATACGTAGCCTGCCTACCCGTCTGAAGCGAGACCGCCAACTGGTGGCCGCGAGGGCTGGTAAACGCCGACAATAGTAGCTATTAACACTTCTGGCACAAGCCTGTTCAATGTTGCCCGCAGGGTGTAGAGACTGACATTACCTGAGGGTATGTTTTAAATAGGCACTTGTGTATTGCTCGCGAAAAAGAGGCCATGACTTTCCAGCCCAGATCACTGGTCGCTACGGCGCTGCTGTTTCTGCCGCTGCTGCTTCTGCCCCTGCTGCTTCGCGCGCAGACGAGCAGGCATGCGGGTGTGCTGCGCGGCGAAGTGGTGGACCCGAGCGGAGCAGTTGTGCCTCAGGCGCAGATCAGGCTTATCCATCGCAATAAGGTTCTTGAGACTCGATCCAGCGCGGATGGCCGGTATTCGATCCGCACTCTGACGCCTGGCACTTACACGGTTCAAGTGAGGGCCAAGGGCTTTGCGCCGCTGGCTGTTCATGGGGTTTCCCTGTCGGCCGGGCATGTGAAGGAATTGAACCTGCCGCTGGAAGTTGCCGGCAACTTCGAAGAAGTTAAAGTTGTTGGCCAGGTAGCTAGCATGGGCGTGGGCGGGGGCCAGAATTCGAGCGCCATGGTCTTCAAGGGGAGCGATTTGAACGCGCTCTCGGACGATCCGGCGACTCTCGAAAGCGAACTGAAGCAATTGGCCGCGGCAACGGCGGGACCAAACGGCGGGCAGATTTATATTGATGGATTTGCCGGCGGCCAGCTTCCGCCGAAATCTTCGATTCTGGAGGTTCGCGTCAATCAAAACCCGTTTTCCGCGGAGTATGAGCGTGTGGGCTATGGGCGGGTCGAAATCATTACCAAGCCCGGCACGCAACAACTGCACGGCAGCCTTTCGGGATATGGCAACACATCGGCGACCAACACGGCAAACCCGCTGGTGCAGGAGCAGCCGGATTACTACCTCTACTCGTACGCGGGCACTCTGTCCGGGCCGCTGGGGAAACATGCCTCGTTCTTTTTCAGCGGGTTTGATTTGAAGACGGAGAGTCAGAGCATTGTGGATGCGGTGAATCCACAGAACCCGGCAACGAGCATTACGGAAGCGGTGCGCACTCCTTCAACAGAGGTGGTTCTGAATCCGCGAATCGATGTGCAACTCGGGAACAATACGCTTTCTTTCCGCGATTACCTCTACCGAAGCACGCTTACGGGGGGCGGGGTGGGCGCACTGAACCTGCCGAGCCAGGCGGCAAATGTCGACGATGAGGAGAACACCTTCCAGGCCTCCGACACGATCGTCGTGAATCCTCGTGTGTTGAACGAGGTGCATTTCATGTGGCGGCGGGTGCGGAGTAGTCAGAGCGCGGTTTACTCTACGCCTGCGGTGACCGTGGTGGGAGCCTTCACCGACGGAGGGAACAGCGGCGGAGTGGCCCGTGACCACCAGGATATCTTCGAGTTGCAGGACTATTCGACGGTGACGGCTGGGAATCATACGCTGCGGTTCGGCGCGATGATGCGCGCGTTCCGGGATGCGAACTATTCGACGGCCGGTAGCAACGGGACGTACACCTTCAACTCGATTGCCGACTATCAGGCCCAGAAGCCGGCGCAGTATTCGGCGACAGTGATCAACAACCCATTGGTGCGCGCACTGGTGCTGGATGGCTCGGGGTTTTTCCAGGACGATTGGCGGGTGAAGCCGAATCTGATGATTGGCCTGGGAGTCCGGTTCGAGGACCAAAACTGGATCGACGACCATAACAATTGGGCACCGCGGCTGGCGCTGGCCTGGCGCCCCGGCGGAACGAAGGGCGATGGCTCGACAAAAACAGTGCTTCGAGCGGGATATGGGTGGTTCTATAACCGGTTTACCGTACCGAATGCCTTCAACACTGAAACGGGCGCGCCCTACGTGATCGAGACGATTCGCGACAACCGCATTAATCAGCAGAGTTACGTGGTCAATAATCCCGCGTTCTACGACCCTGCGGGCGCCGCGCCGTCGAGCACACTTACGTCGTCGAGTTCTTCGGTTCCCTCTTTTCACTCGATCGATCCGCACTTCAAGGCTGCTCTGGATATGCAGGCCGGCGCGGCAGTTGAACACCAGTTCGGCCGGGCCATTTCGACGAGCGTGACGTATCTCTACACGCAGGGCGTGCATCAGTATCTATTGAACAACGTGACGGCACCGGCATTCAATGCGGCGGCTTATGTTGTGACGGGCGCAGCGCCGGCAGCGTACAACTATCAGTATCAGTCGGGCGGGGTTTACAAACAGAACCAAATTACGTTCACAGGCAGTGTGCAATCAGGGCGCCTTTCTCTGAACGGCTCCTACACGTTCAACGAGGCCAAGAGCGATACGCAGGGCGTGAACTCTTTCGTGTCGGTGGCGCAGAATCCGGGCCTGGATTACGGGAGGGCGAACTTCGGCGTTCGCCACCGAGTGACGATGCTCGAGAGCTACACGATGCCGTTCGGGATCGTGCTTGCATCGCTGCTGGAGGCGCAATCGGGGACGCCCTATAACCTGACCATCGGCAAGGATCTGACGGGCAACAACCAGTTCAATGCGCGTCCCGGTTACGGCGTCTGCGGCGCGGCTGGGGTGATTGCGACTCGCTATGGGTGCCTGGATCCGAATCCCACAGGCAAAGGAGAGCGTATTGTGCCCTTCGGCGTGGGTACGGGGCCGACAAATGTGCTCTTCGATATGCGCGCGAGCAAGGTGATTGGGGTTGGTCCGAGGCTCAAGACTTCATCTGCGGGGCAAACGCTGGCAAGCGACAGCGTGGACCAAAATAGCATGGGCAGCGGAGGAGCGGCGATCCAACTGGATGAGGGCTCGGCCCGCAAGTACAACCTGACGCTGGCTGTGGGCGCGTCGAATCTGCTGAACATTGTGAACCGGGGCGTACCGAACGGGGTTCTTCTGTCGCCGATCTTCGGCAGGTCGCAGTCGCTTGCCGACGGCGCGTTTGCCAACCCGACTCCAGGCAATCGCGCGTTCATCTTTCAGGCTAGCTTCTCGTTCTAGTCATCCCAGCTGTCAGGCGTGCTTTGCTACCACGGGAGCGGCTGGCTCAGGGGCGGGGTGGCGGCGCGCAGCCCACAAGATGAGTGCTGCTCCAGCGAACATGGAGCCGACGCTGGCCAGTTGCGCATTCGATAAGCCTAATAGAACCTTTGGGTTGCGGCGGATAAATTCAACCAAAAAACGAGCCATTCCGCTGAGGATCAGATACTGGCCTACGATGGTTCCAAGAGGATGTGCCTTGCCTAAGAGCCGCCAGAGCCACCAGCCGATCAGCAAGCCGGCTGCGCACTCGAGCAGGGGCGTGGGGTAGACGCGCACTCCGAACGGGGTGGGCTCGATGCCGTTGGGAAAGCTCATGCCGAGGGGCCAGGGGAGCTTGGTGGGGAGGCCGTAGCAGCCGTCGCCGGAGAGGAAGCAGCCGATGCGGCCGATGCCGTAGCCGATGGCCGCCGAGGGGGCCGCGAGATCGAGCGTGCGCAGACCGCCTATTTTGGCTCGCCAGCCTTGAAACACCAGCGCGGAAATGCCGAAGACGAGGCCGCCGAACCAGGCAAATCCTGCGGTGTCCCAGAGTACCCGCCAACCTTCTTCGCGGAACTCGATTGGCGTGTCTACGACGTGCCAGAGCTTGGCGCCGACAATGCCGAGCACGACGGCAATGGCGACCATGCCGACCGCATCGGCGGTAATGCCGGCGCGGCGGAATGCCCTATCCATCACAAACGCGGCCGCGACGGCGGCCAGCCAAAGCATGAGCCCGAAGGTAGGCAGGCTCAGAGGTCCAATGTGAATGAAGGGCAACATATCTCTTTAAGTATAGACGTACGGCAGACCAGGACAGTTACGGACGGGACTGTCTTGAACGGTTTAAACTACTTGCGGCCTTTGATACCAGCGTCGCGCGCGCACCAGCGGAAGCAGGCGTGCGCCGCGAATGCGATTTTTCGCCGCCAAGGAGCACACAGAATGGACCGCCGCAATTTTCTAAAAACGACTGGAACACTGATTGCTGCAACCGCGGTTGCCCCAGGGCTGCCCGCAGCCGAGTTGGGCGCCAACGCACCTGAAGGAAAGGGACGGGTGGTGCTGCCGCTGAATCGCCGCTGGCGGTATAGCCCCAAGGCGACCGAAGCGGCGCACGCGCGGGATTTTGACGACAGCGGATTTGCGCGGGTGACGGTGCCGCATACAAATGTTCGGCTGCCGTGGCACAGCTTTGACGAAAAGACGTATGAGTTTGTGTCGATTTACCGGCGGCGGTTTCGGCTGCCTGAGGCGGCACGCGGGCGCAGGGTGTTTGTGGATTTTGAAGGGGTGATGACGGCCTCGACCGTGTGGCTGAACGGCGTGCGGCTGGGCGAGTACAAGGGTGGGTTCACGCCGTTTTCATTTGAGCTAACGCCACACCTGGACTGGGACAAGGACAACGTGCTCGCGGTAGAGGTGGACTCAACCGAGCGCGCGGACATTCCGCCGTTTGGGTACGAGATTGACTACCTGACATTTGGAGGCATCTATCGCGAGGTGCAGTTGCGGCTGGTTTCGCCGACGTTTATTGAAAACATTTTCGCCGAGCCGAAGGATGTGCTGACGGGCAAACCGGCGCTCGATGTGCATTGTTCTCTTGAACGGGGCGCGGTGGGCGGCGGCGCAATGACGCTGGAGGCTGCGCTCTACGACGGCGAACGGTTGCTGGCGAAGACGACGCAAGACGCTACAAGCGGCGAGGGTTCGGACCAGGAGCCGCACACACTTCACATGGACAATCTAGGCGCGATTGAGTTGTGGGGCTTGAAGTCGCCGAAGCTGTATCGCGTGGAGGTTCGGCTGCTGCAGGGGACGCACGTTGTGGATCGCGATGAGCGGCGGATCGGGTTCCGCGAGGCGAAGTTTACGCCAGAGGGATTCAGCCTGAATGGAACGGTGGTGAAGCTGCGCGGGCTTGATCGGCACCAGACATTTCCATGGGTGGGCCAGGCGATGCCGGGACGCGTGCAACGGCAGGACGCATTGATTCTGCGCAAGAATTTGAAGTGCAACATCGTGCGGACGTCGCACTATCCGCAGTCGCGACATTTTCTTGACGCATGCGACGAGATTGGCCTGCTGGTGCTGGAAGAGATTCCGGGATGGCAGCACATTGGCGACCTGGCCTGGCAGGATCTGGCGGTGGACAATGTGAGCCGCATGATCCGGCGCGACTGGAACCATCCGTCGATTATTTTGTGGGGCGTGCGAATCAACGAGTCGAAGGACGACCACGATTTCTACACGCGGACCAATGCCATGGCGCACAAACTGGACCCGTCGCGGCAGACGGGCGGCATTCGCAACTTCCCGCAGTCGGAGTTTCTTGAAGACGTGTTCACGGTGAACGATTTCGGCTTCCCGCTGCGGCCGCCGAATCATCCGCTGTATCTGAACACGGAGTTTGTGGGGCACACGTATCCGACCAAGACGATTGATAACGTGGAGCGGCTGCGGGAACACACGCTGCGCCATGCGCGGATTCACAATCAACTGGCATCGAACCCGCAGTACGCGGGCGGAATTGGCTGGTGCGCGTTCGACTACAACACGCACGGGAACTTTGGATCGGGGGACCGCATCTGCTACCACGGCGTGACGGACATCTTCCGCGAGCCGAAGCCAGCAGCCGGCTTCTACAAGTCACAGTGCGATCCGGACGAAGAGATCGTGCTGGAGCCGGCGTTCCACTGGGCGCGTGGGGACGAGAATGTTGGGTTTACGACGGCAGTTGTCTGCTCGAACTGTGAGCATTTGAAGTTTTATGTGAACGGGGAGCTGCTGGCCGAGGCCGATCCGAACCGAACGGAATTTGCGCATCTGAAGTATGCGCCCTTCACCGCGGACTTGAGCAAGTGCGACAGGAACTGGGGCGATCTGCGCATGGACGGATACATCGGCGGCAAGGTTGTGATCTCGAAGACGCTTTCCGGCAGGGGTGTGGAACGCAAATTTTCGATGGTGCCCGACGACACGACGCTCATGGCCGATGGAGCTGACACGACGCGCGTGGTGTTGCGCGTGACCGATGAGTTTGGCGCAGTGCAGCCGTTCGCGAACGATGCGATTCGGCTGGAACTGACTGGACCGGCGGAGATCATTGGCGACAATCCATTTTCTGTGGTTGGCGGCACGGGAGCGGTGTGGGTAAGAGCGTTCGAGATGGCGGGCAAGGCCAAACTGACCGCGATCCATCCGCGGCTGGGCGTGCAGCAGGTGGAGTTCGACATTGTTGCGGCTCCTCTGGAGCTTGTGTAAGCCAGCGAAGAGCTTGAAGGAGCAGTGATGGAGCGTGGAGTGAGGCGTGCTGGAATGGGGCTGCGCGCGGGCGTGTGGATGGCGGGGCTTGCGGCGATCACTTGCCTGCTGGGTGTGCGGCTGGCGGCGCAGGCTGTGATGGTCCCGGCAGAGGACTCGCGCAATAAGGACATTATTACCACCGACACCCATCTGCCGCTGCCTGCGTTCAGCAGCCTGCAGGCGTGGGAAGCCCGAAAGGAGTTTCTGCGCAATCAGATTCTGGTTGCGGCAGGATTGTCGCCGATGCCGGAGAAGACGCCGCTGAATGCGCAGGTCTTCGGGAAGTTTGAGGGGCAAGGTTATACGGTCGAGAAAGTGCTGATTGAAACGCTGCCGGGATTTTATCTGGGCGGCAATCTCTACCGGCCGGTGGATGGACGAGCGAAGCATCCGGGAATTTTGAACCCGCACGGGCACTGGCAGTATGGGCGTCTGGAGAACGAGCCGGTGGATTCGGGACCTGCGTTCGGCATCAGCCTGGCGCGGCAAGGCTATGTAGTTTTTGCGTACGACATGGTGGGGTATACGGACACGATCCAGGTACCGCACCGTTTTGGCGGCGCGGACTTTCGGTTGTGGTCGCTGGGGCCGCTGGGCTTGCAGTTGTGGAACTCGATCCGGGCGTTGGATTTTCTTTCGTCGCTGGACGATGTGAACGCGAGCCGGATTGGGATGGCGGGAGCCTCGGGCGGAGCAACGCAGACGATGCTGCTGACCGCTGTGGACAACCGGATTCAGTATGACTCGCCGGTAAATATGGTTTCGTCGATCATGCAGGGCGGCGACCTGTGCGAGAACGCGCCGGGGTTGCGGCTGAATACGAGCAATGTTGAGATTGCGGCGATGTTTGCGCCGAAGCCGATGCTGGTTGTCTCTGACACGACTGACTGGACGCGCAACGTGCCGCACGAGGAGTATCCGGCGATCAAGAAGATCTACGATCTCTATGGCAAGGGCGACCAGGTAAGCGTGGTGCAGTTTGAAGCGGTGCACAACTTCAACCAGCAAAGCCGGGAAGCGGTTTACAGGTTCTTTGCCGGGGTGAATCCGGGGTGGAGCGACCCGAAGGAGCTGACCGAGCACAATATCGAGGTGCCGATGTTGCAGGAGGTGATGGCGCTCGAGAATCGCACGCTGCCGGCCAATGCTGTGGATCTCAATGGGCTTTTCAACGAATGGCGCGCAATGGCCCAAGCGCAGAATGCGCACACGCACGATGATGCGTTTCTGCGCAGGCGGTTGCAGCAAACGCTGGCCGTGGTGATTCCGGACAACGTGATCTCGGAGATTGATGGGCAAAATATTCTGTTCAGTCTGCCGGGATGGCGGACGCGCGTGCCGGGAGTTGCGATCCAGGGAACAGGAGCGGTGGCGATCGTGATCGATCCGGATGGGTCGGCAGCGGCGATGGAGAGCGATACGGTGAAGCGGCTGCGGAGTGCGGGGCGGGCTGTGCTGGCGCTGGATGTTTTTCAGACTGGTGTTGCAAAAGCGCCACGGGATCGGGAAGATGCTCAGCCTGTAATGCCGGCGAACGAAGCGGATTGGACGGATCTGGAGCGCAGAACGTATGAGGCCGCGGGCGGGGCGAAGTTTTTGACGTTCAACGTGACGGACGATGCGGCGCGGGTGCAGGATATTGTGACCGCAATTGTGTATGCAAGCCGCAGCGGGCGCGATGTGGAGATTTATGCGCGGGGCGATGCGGCGCTGTGGGCTACGTTTGCAGCCGCGGTGAGCAGGTTTCCGGTTGCGCTGCACCTGGAAGATGTGCCGAAGATGGCAACGGAAGCGGATTACCTGACGCACTTCGATGTGCCGGGGATTCTGCGGGCCGGTGGGCTGCCGGTGGCCGAGCGGCTGGTGAACGCGCAGTGACGCCGGAATTTTGCGGGATCATGAACGTCCTGCGCTAACCGAGAGCTTCCGGTTTTATCAGAAAATCAAGCTGCAAATTGCTTGAGCCATGCGGAGAGCAGGGCGGCGACTTCGTGCGGCTGCTCGTAGGCGGCAAAGTGGCCCGCGTTGGGGAGCAGGTGGAACTGACAGCCACCGGGGGCGGAGCGTAAGGCTTCCATGTCGGCGGGTGCAACGGCTGGGTCCTGGCCGCCGGCGATGGCCAGCACGGGCACGGTGATGGTGGCGACGGTGGGAACCGAATCCGGGCGCGCCGCGAGACCTGCCTGCACGGCCACCATGGCTTCTGGCGTAAGCGTCATGCGAGCGCGGAGTTCAGACACAATCTGAGGGCGATGCTCGCGGGCGGTTGCGCTGATGAGGGCCTGAGCATTGGCGTCAAAAATGGCGCTGACACCTGTGGCGCGGGCCTGCGCGATGGTTGCGGCTCGTTTGACGAGATTTGCTTCCGCGTCTGGCTGAGGCTTGGAGCAGACAAAGGCGAGGCCGCGGACGCGCTGCGGGGCCTGACGCCAGAGTTCGGGCAGGACGTAGCCGCCGATGGAACAGCCGGCAAAGACAGCTTGCTTCAATTCAAGATGCTCGAGGAGCGCGAGGATGTCTGCGGCCAGTTGCGCCATGGTGAGCGCAGGTGCGTCGGGGACGCGGGCGAAAAGGCCAACGGGCAGCGATGCGCCCAGCTCAGATGCGCCGTGTCCGCGAAAGTCGGGAACAATGGCGCGGACGCCGGGCAGGTTATCGACAACCGGACGCCAATAGTCGTGATCGAGGGGCGTGGGGTGAAGAAAGACGACCGGGAGGCCTGTGCCTGAGTCGGCGAAGGACAGATGGGTTCCGCTGGAGAGATAGGTGCTGGTCATATCGTTTTAACCTTGACGTTTCCGCGCTGGGCTGGTCCCCGCGCTTCGGGTGATTGTCAGATGGTGAAGGTGTAATGAGGCAGAACGCCGGCTTCAGCAGCCACGCGGAAGAAGCCGCGCATGCCTTCGATGCATTCTTCATCGAGGTCGTAGTGGATGTTGGTGGTAAGGTAGGCGCGGATGGTGGCTTCTGGAATGGGGAGTTTGCTGGACCATTCGGCAGCAAGAGCTTCAATGTTCTGAATGCCGTGGATGCGGGATTGGTTCAAGTCCTCCGCGACACTGTCATCCAAAACGCTGCCCTGCGCAGCAGCCCAGACGGCGGAGACAAAAGGGAGCCCGGTGAGAGCGCGCCATTCGTGGGCCAGATCGTGGTAAACGAGTTCTTCGCCGGTGCGCTCGAAGCGGTTGGAACGCTCTTCGAGGGCGAGCAAGGCCGGATCGCCGATGACGATTGCGGCATCGGCCTGGTCGAGCATGGAGTCGAGATCGGCGGCCATGGGTAGAAAAGGAACGGCGGGATTACCCCATTTGTGGAAGAGGATGCGGGCGTAGGCGAGGGTGGTGCGGCTGGCTGTGTCGGCGGCTACGGCGCGGAGGGCAGTGATGGGCTGGCTGGCGCGGCGAACAAGGAGCAGGGAGCGGACGTAATCCCTGGATGCGATGGTACAGCCGGGAAGAATACGCAGCCCGGGGATGGTGGCAAGTGCGGCAATGGGGATGAGACCGATGTCGGCGGCTCCCGAGGCCAGGCGCGCGGCGCACTCGGAGGGGGTCATGCGGTCTATCTTGTAGCGGCGGGCGAGCACGGCTTCGAGGGGCGGATGTTCAAAGTCCCACATGAGGGGAGCGGGATTCAGGAAGCCGATGGCGGCAATGCGCATACGTGAATCTTGCAGGGGGTTCACATTTATTAGAGTACCAATTCCATGTGAAGGATTCTGGCGGGGTATCGCGGGTAACACTAAGGTGAACTTGACATGGAGTTCGTACGAGGGTAACTTGAGCCCAATTACCTTAGTTTGCGCATTTGGTTTCTTGTGAGGCAGTGGGAGTGTGCAAATTTGAAACACATTTGCTGAATATATGACAATTCTGGATGAAAACACAGCAGTTATGGCGACTTTGGCGGTGAGTACTCCGGCCCCCGGAGAGGATCGGCTGGCCTGGCTGGCACTGGCGCTGTCGCCGGGACTGGGTCCGAAACGGATTCTCGATGCGATGCGGGGTCTGGAGGCGCCGAGTGACATTTTTCGCTTGTCGCTGACGGCTCTGGAGGGTCTGCGGTTCCCTGCCGCGGCGGCGCAGTTTGTGTTTGACGGCAAGGCGCGGGCGGCGGCCGAGGCGGAGTGGGCGCAGGTGACGGCGCAGGGAGCGACGATTGTGAGCTTTGGCTGCCCGGAGTACCCCGAGCGGCTGAAAGAGATCTACGACCCGCCACCGGTGCTGTGGGTGCGCGGCGATGCGGGGCTGTTGAGCCGGCCATCAATTGCGGTTGTGGGAACGCGGCATCCAACCCCGTATGGGTCGGGGATTGCTGAGATGCTTTCGCGAGATTTGGCAGCAAGGCGGCTGCTGATTGTGAGCGGGATGGCGCGTGGGATCGACTCGTGCGCGCACCGCGGGGCCCTGACGGCGCGGATGCCGACGCTGGCGGTTTGGGGCACGGGGATCGACGTGGTGTATCCCAAGGAGAACAAGAAGCTGGCCGAAGAGATTCTGGCCGGGGGCGGGGCGATTGTGAGCGAGTTGCCGATGGGAACGTTTCCTGCGCCACAGAACTTTCCGCGGCGGAATCGGATTCTGAGTGGGCTGAGCGTAGCCGTGCTGGTGGTGGAGGCGAGCGAGAACTCTGGAACGCGCGTAACGGCACGGTGCGCGGCGGACCAGAACCGGGACCTGTATGCGGTGCCGGGGAACGTGACGAACAAGGGATCGTGGACACCGAACACGCTGATTAAACAGGGGGCCAAGCTGGTGGCGACCTGGGAGGATGTGTGGGAGGATTTGCCCTCGCAGGTACGGCTGGAACTGGAGTCGCTGGCTCCGGCTGAATCCAGGTCAGAAACGACAGCATCCTTATTACCGGACCCGGTTCTGCGGCCCCAGGAGGCCATGGTTCTGGAGGTGCTGCGGACGGATGCGAGCCTGCAGATTGACGAGATTCTGGACCTTCTGGAAATGCAACTGACTTCGTCTGAGGTGTTTACGGCTCTATTTGAGTTGGAGATGGCCGGGCGGGTGCGAGGGTTGCCAGGGAAGAATTACGTCAAGACGATGTGACGGAGCTGGGTGCGGGAAATGTTGGGTTTGCAGGACGGGCGCGGATGTGCGATTCCGCCGATCGTGTGCGGTTCCGCCCTGTTTGCCCCTCCCCTTCCGCGAATATTCCATCGACAAAGGGCTTAGCGAATAGGAAGCGGCGCGCGGCGGTAGTATGTGAGTTGGTGTGTCTGGCAAAGGATTGTCTCGGAAGGAAAAGATGCGGACCATTGACCTGATTACGACCGGGGGAACGATCGAGAAGATGTACTCGGAACAATCTGGCGCGGTGCTGAACAGCGAGAGCAAGATCGGTCAGTATCTGAGTCGGCTGCGCCTGCCGGATTGCGAGATCCGGGTGATTCCCCTACTGAATAAGGACAGCCTGGAGATGACGGCGGAAGATCGCGCGCATCTCGCGGCGGAGATGGCCCGGCTGCTGCCCGAGGGGCATCCGATAGTGATTACCCACGGCACGGATACGATGGTGGAGACCGGGGTGTATCTGCAGAAGGCTTTTCCGAATCTGGAAGTGCCGGTGATCCTGACTGGAGCGATGACTCCGCTGGGATTCGAAGGCAGCGATGGGCTGCAGAATCTGACGGAGAGCCTGATGGCTGCGCGGCTGCTGGGCCCGGGAGTTTTTGTGGTGATGCATGGGCAGGTGTTTCCAGCCGACCGGACGCGCAAGAACCGGGAACTGGCCACATTTGTCTGGGCGGAGCCGTCTTAGGGGTTTCGCCGAGGCCGGGTCCGCAACATCTATAAGGCGTATTCGGGTGTTTTTTCTTTACCGCCCATCTGAGCATAGAGTCTCCCGGCTCCTGAAATGAATCCCGACAACAGCAAACAATAGGTTTGCGGGGAATTCCCGGACCGCGAAAAACGGCGCTTTGCGTGCTCGGAATTGGAACGTTGGGTGAAGAAAAAGGTTCCGCCGAGTGGAAATGCGGCGGTGTTCCGTGGTAGGGTCCATCCTTTGTAGCGTGTTTTCCGGCGTGGGATCAGACGCCCCCTTCGCAAAATGGAATTCGGACCAAGCTCGGGAATGAATCGAAATTGTGGAAACCGAGTCCAACAGGGCTGACAGTATAGATTGGTTACGGTAGTAAGGATGGCAATGACTAAATCACTCGTGATCGTGGAATCGCCGGCCAAGGCGAAGACGATCGAGAAGTATCTTGGCAAGGGTTTTGAAGTGCGGGCCTCGGTTGGTCACATCATGGACCTGCCCAAGAACGATATTGGCGTGGAGCTCGAGAAGCGGACGTTTGAGCCGAAGCTGGTGGTGTCTCCGGGCAAGGAGAAGGTGGTGGAACAGCTGAAGAAGCTGGCCGCCAAGGCAGACGAGATTTACCTGGCGCCTGACCCTGACCGCGAGGGCGAGGCGATTGCGTACCATCTGGCGCTGCAGTTGGGAACCACCGCAGCGGAGCGGAAGAAGATCAAGCGCGTGACCTTCAACGAGATTACGAAGAAGGCCGTTCAGGAAGCGTTCAAGCATGCGCGGGACGTGGACCAGAACCTGGTGGATGCGCAGCAGACGCGGCGCGTTCTGGACCGTCTGGTGGGCTACCAGATTTCTCCACTGTTGTGGGACAAGGTGCGGCGGGGACTTTCGGCGGGCCGCGTGCAGACGGTGGCCGTGCGGCTGATTGTGGAGCGGGAGCGGGAGATCGGCGCGTTCAAGCCGTTGGAGTACTGGACGCTGGACGCTTTTGTTCATCCGGACAGGCAGGCAGACAAGAGCTTCAAGGCGCGGTTTGTGGGCATTGACGGCGAGTCGGCGCGCGTTTCGAACGGAACCGACAAGGACGGAAAGGCGCTTTGGATTTCGAATGCGCTGGCCGGCAAGGCAGCGATGGATGAGACGGTCGCTGCGCTGCAGGATGCCAAGTGGACTCTCGCCTCAGTGCAAGCGACGGAAAAGCAGCGCAGGCCGCTGGCGCCATTTATCACGAGCCAACTGCAGCGCGATGCATCTAGCAAGCTGGGCTTCAACGTGCGCCGGACCATGGGCGTGGCGCAGCGGCTGTATGAAGGCGTGGATGTGGGCGCCGAGGGCACGGTGGGCCTGATTACCTATATGAGGACCGACTCGCCGCGCGTAGCTCCGGAAGCGAAGGTTGCAGCGCGGGAGTGGGTTGCCACGACGCTGGGACAGAAGTACCTGCCGCCGACGCCAAACGATTACAAGGGCAAAAAGGCCGCACAGGACGCGCACGAAGCGATTCGACCCACCGATGCGTCGCGGACGCCGGAGTCGATTGCGCGCTACCTGAGCGACGAGCAGTTGAAGCTTTACCGGCTGATCTGGCAGCGGTTTGTGGCCTCGCAGATGGTTCCGGCGGTGTTTGACGTAACGACGGCGAGCATTACCGCGAAGTCCGCGAAGAATAGCAAGACGTACGATTTTCGCGCGAGCGGGTCGGTGATGCGGTTTGACGGCTTCCTGAAGGTGTACGAGGTTGCCGAGGAAAAGAAGGACGACGACGACGAGTCGGCGAGCAAACTGCCGGTTCTGGACGGCGTGAAGGCGCTGGAGCTTGAGAAACTGGACAACGAGCAGCACTTTACGCAGCCGCCACCGCGCTACAACGAGGCCTCGCTGGTGAAGGAGCTTGAAGAACGTGGCATTGGACGGCCTTCGACCTATGCGTCGATCATCAGCACCATCCAGGACCGCGAGTATGTGGTTAAACACGGCGGGTCGCGGGGCAGGTTCTATCCAACCGAGATTGGGGTGGTGGTGTGCGATCTGCTGGTGAAGAATTTTCCTTACATCTTCGACTCCAAATATACGGCCAAGCTGGAAGAAGAGCTGGACGATATTGAAGAGGGCAAGGAGAAGTGGACCGACCTGCTGAACGGGTTCTACGACTACTTTGAGGAAGAGCTCAAGGACGCCGGCGAGAACATGGAAAACATCAAGCGGATGGAGGTGGTGACCGGCGAAAAGTGCGAGGTGTGCGGGTCGCCGCTGCTGCTGAAGTGGGGCAAGTTCGGGACATTCTTTGCCTGTTCTGCCTACAACAAGAAAGACCCGTCAAGCTGCACGTTTACCAAGGAAAACATCGCCGCCAAGCCGGACCTGAATACGCCGGAGGCGCAGGAGGCGGGCGACACCGAGGAGTACTGCGAAAACTGCGGCAAGGTGATGGTGATGCGGCGCGGGCTGTTTGGGCCGTTCATGAGCTGCCCGGACTACAACGCCGATCCGCCCTGCAAGACGTTCCGCAAGCTGAGCCAGAAGCAGCAGCAGAAACCACCGGAGCCGACAGGCGAGGCCTGCCCGGCTTGCGGCAAGGCGCTGGTGCTGCGGCAGGGAGCCTACGGGGAGTTTGTTTCCTGCTCGGGGTATCCGAAGTGCAAGTACATCAAGCAGAACCTGATTGAAGGCATGAAGTGCCCGAAGTGCGGTGAAGGGGACATTGCCGAGCGCAAGGCGCGGCGCGGAAATGTGTTCTGGGGCTGCACGAATTATCCGAAGTGCGATTTCACCTCGAACCTGAAGCCGGTGGCGCAGAAGTGCCCTGAGTGCGGAAGCCCATACCTGTTGGAGAAGACGCTGAAGTCGGGAGTGTTCCTGGAGTGCCCGAACAAGAAGAAAACGGCTGAGGAAGAAGTTGCGCCGAAGAAGCGGGGCAAGAAGGCGGCCGCGGCTCCTGCTGAAGAGGACGCGAAGGTGGTGTGCAGCTACTCCAAGCGGATTGGGGATGCGCCGCCTCCGCCGACGGCTGAAACACATGGACCGGTGACAGAGAAGGAAGACGGGAAGAAGGAACTGACGCCGGCGTAAGGGAAGCTCCTCGCCGTTTGCTTCTCTTCGCGCCGATGCCTCCTTTTGCCAATTCGGTGTAACTGTTCCTGAGAGTCCCAGGTCTCGATCGAGATCTGAGCGCCCGCATGAAAACATGGCGCTCGGCAGCTTCTGGTTGAATCCGTTAGTATGAGGCATCGGAGAAAACCAGATGGAACGGATGCTTGCAACGCCGGCGGATGCGGAAATTGTTCTAAAACTCTATCAATTGCGGACTGAGTCGGTGATGCGTCAGGCGCGTGCCTGGGTGTTCGGCGAGTTCTGGCCTAAGACGGTAGAGGAACTTTTCGCCGTGATGGAGAATCCGGCCGATCCGCACAATGCGTATCTGCGACAGGTCCTGACCTACTGGGAGATGGCGGCGGCGATGGTGCTGCACGGGGCTGTGTCGGCGGAGCTGTTTGTGGATTGCAACGGCGAGGGATTCTTTTTGCTGGCCAAGTTTGCGCCGATTCTGGATGCAATCCGGGAGCGGAATCCGACTTTCCTGAAGAAAACTTCGGAACTTGTGGACAGATTCTCGGCGGCCTCGCAGCGGTACGAAGCGGTTCTGAAGATGATGGAAGCGCGTCGCGCGCGTCTTTCGGCGCAGTAGAAGACTGCAAGCGAATTTTTCGATGTGAAGAAAACTTCATTCTCTCGGCCCTTGTGGATTGCCGAGCGGATGGAGCATTATGAGGGCTGGTAGTAAATCCAGAAATTCCCCGGAGGTATCTCGTGAAGCGTGCATTTTTTGTTGTGGTAGCTGCATTTGCCTTGACCGCGCTTGCGGCCCAGGCGGCCGATTCAGCCAAATTTGACGGATACATCTCAGACTCGATGTGCGGCGCCAAGCACATGGGTACCGGCGCGGCGTGCGTGAAAAAGTGCATTGCAAACGGCATGAAGCCGGTATTTGTGAGCGAGAAGGACAAGGCGGTTTGGACGATCGACAACCCCGCGGCGGTGAAGGACTTTTACGGCGACCACGTGACAGTAACCGCGACGGCGGACGACGCCACGAAGTCTGTCCACATTGACGCGATCGAAGCGGCCAAATAGGTTTCACAGCGACAACTGAACCAGCGAAGAGACTCCCCACGGCGAGCACACTCTGGTAGTGTGTTATCGAAACGCCTACGTGTGGGTGCTGTTGCCGCCCAGTGGGCCGATGCGGGACAGACCATGGCGCGAGCAATCTGGAACGGTAAAGTGATCGCAGAGAGCGACACGACGGAGACCTTGGACGGGAACGTGTATTTCCCCGAAACGAGTCTCAAGCGGGAGTATTTTCGCCCAAGCAGCACAATTTCATCCGATCCCTCAAAGGGCCAGGCGCGCTACATGAGCCTGCAGATTGACGGGCAGGAGAATCCCGACGCGGCCTGGTACTATCCCGATCCGCACCCGGTGGCGCGCAAGATCAAAGGGTGTGTGGCGTTCTGGCGGGGCGTGGACATCGAGCCTTAACCCACTGCCTGCCGCGTGGAGAGTGGATGCGCTTTTGCACAATTCTGTTTGCTTGCCTGCTTACAATTTTGCCGGCCGGGTGCGCGCTGCATCGTCCGGTAACTGCGCCTGTTGCGGCGGCTACGCTCCGTGGTGATCCGGCACATCCAGACAGCACAAGGGGCTGGGTGGAGACGAAGCTCTACTTCGGGTTGGGACCGGCGGATCATTCTGACCAGGGCGTCAGCGAGCAGGACTGGCGGAACTTTCTCGATCGCGAAGTGAGTCCGCGCTTCCCCGCCGGGTTGAGCGTTGTGGACGTGTATGGACAGTGGCAGGGCAAGAACGAGCGCGCGCCGGAGCGGCTGCGGTCGAAGATGCTGCTGATCGATTATCCGGACAGCGCGGCGAATCGCGCGAAGATTGACGCGATCCGGGCGGCGTGGAAACAGAAAACTGGAGACCAGTCAGTGATGCGGGTAACGGAGCCGGTGGACGTTTCGTTTTAAGGGCGCGAAAGCGCACCCCGCAAAAAACAGCTGAACCCAGTGCGGATCGAGCCGCTCCCGTGTAATTGTCGGCAAAAGCATGAAGCGGGGATGCGGGCATCCGGCCAGAGCCATCCACCTCCGTTTGATCTCAATCCCAAAGTGGTCGGGCTCTTGATAGTGCAAGTGGCTATTGTCTATGCCACATTTCGCGGCATAAATTGAAGATGCGTTCTTCTCAACGGTCGAGCGCCGGATGGGTTGCCATGCCGCGCGAGCTACGCAGAAACGTCGTTCTGATTCTAGCGGGCCTTCTCGCCTCGTTCCCTTTCGTGCCCAATGCTCATGCCGAGGGCAGCGCACATTCGTCTCGGTTGGAGATCATCCAAGACAAACCCTTCGTCATGGTAATGGTTAACGGCAAGGGTCCGTTCCGTTTCCTGATCGACACCGGCACTGCCGGCGAAGCCTTTATCTCCAAGGAACTGGCCGCACAGTTGGCCCTTCCGCAATCAGGACACATCACGCTGCATGATCCCAGCGGTCTTGGCGGTCAAAAAGTTCCTTCGGTTGTGGTTGATTCTCTTCAGGTGGCGGGGGTTGAGTTCAATGGTGTGAAGGCAGCCGTGCTCAACCTTGGCATTGGCAATGGAGCCTGTCAGGGCCTGCTTGGGTTCGCGCTATTTCGCAACTATCTGGTCACGCTTGACTATCCCAATCGCCGCATCGCGCTGACGCCGGGTGATCTAAAACCCGATGGTGATCGGTCGGTGCTTCCATTTCGGATGCCGGAAGGGGTTCCCATCGTAACGCTGTCGATCGGAAACATGCGTATTGACGCACAGCTTGACTCCGGCGGCTCTGGCCTTAGTGTGCCCCTGCGCATTGCATCACAACTCAAGTTCTTATCCAGGTTCGACAGCCTCAGCAACGCTCACACGCTCTCTACGCGCTTCGTGCTCATTGGTGCAAAGCTCGCTGTCAATGTGAATCTGGGGCCCTACACATTCAAGCGTCCCTTCGTTGAAATTAACCCCGCCTTCCCATTGGCAAACTTCGGTTCCAGCCCCATGCAGGGCCTCGTCCTGACCTTCGACCAGAAAAACAGGCTAGTGCGCATCAATGGCGCGCAGAAAACGCTGCACCTTTCCGCTCCACCGGATACGATGCGCCTCCAGAATGCACCAGATCTTGCGCCAGCCGATCCAAGCCTGGTGCCCGTCGGTTAAGGGCAAGGAATTCCGCCGCCTGATGCTGTCTAGTTTGGCTGCTGCTACTTTGCCTGAGGATTCTTTGCACTCAGCGATGCAGCCAGAATCCAGGACGCGCCACACACACCAAGTGCGATAAACGCACTCGACCATTCGTTTGGGTTATGCGAACGGGGAAAACTCATCACCCTGGGCGCATGCAAAACCAGGAACCAAAGTAAGAACATGAGGCCCAGCATTGTTGCCGCCAACCGGTCCATCCATCCTGTGATGATGCTTAGTCCCGCCAGAATAAACGCGAGTGCGGTGATATGAGTCCACAACCAGCCTCCCCCCGGAATCCAGTGTGGAATCAAGCTCACAATGAGCGCGAAGACGATGTAGTGATCGATCCCGAATACGATTGAGGAAAACGCAAACAGGTAACGTCCTGACTTGAGCAGGCCACGCAACAAGCTCTGCCAAGGCTGCAGCAATGTGCGCTGTGCCGGCAAACTTGCGGCCAGCATCCAGGCTGCACTGCACATGGTCAACGTCTCAAAAGCCGTGGTGCGGATTCCTACATCCATGGGCGCACCCACCAACTTTGGAAGCTGCAGCAACAGGGCACAAAGCAGAAAGAAAAAGCCAAGAAGGATGGCTGTCAGTCTCTCTTTGAATCGTGCGGCAATGCAAATCGCCGCCGCAAGGAGCAGGACACCGGTAAGATACGCGAGCCAGGCATGGCCCGGGACCCACGGAATTACGGGCAGATTCGCACCGCTTGAGTGGGCACAAGTCAGGTTTTCAACGCCGAAGGCCGCAATTGCAATAGCAAACAAGAGCCGGCCCTGGTCGACGATCCACTTCATCATTGTCTTCTCGATTCGCCTCGCAACCTGGCAGGCGCTTCAGGCTCGGCGGCCTGGATTGTTTAGAGGCCAACAGCAACTGCCACAAGGCCGACCGACGCAGAACAGGACTGAGATGCCTTATTACTGTTGCCTGCAAAATTGGTTTGCAGCAATAACCACTTGTGGCAAATTCACCCTGACCACTAGAATTGTCCGGTGAAAAGTGCCTCGCATGAAACCCGGCCCACGTTTGCGATTGACCGCGCCAATCCGAATCCACTGCACAGGCAGATCTACGATGGCTATCGCGCCGCCATTCTGCGCGGCGACTTGAGTCCCGGAGGGCGGGTCCCCTCCAGCCGCGAATTCGCCAGCGTATTCCAAGTCTCCCGCTTTCCTGTTCTCAATGCCTATGCCCAATTGATTGCGGAGGGGTACCTCGAATCTCGCGTCGGCGCGGGCACATTCGTCTCCGCGTCACTCCCTGAGCAGCAGATGTCGGTCCCTCCTTCTTCCGGACGCTCAGTCGCTGAGCCTTCCGGACCTCGCCCCGTTTCTCGCCGCTCATCCCTGTATCCAGCAAGCCCGCAGTCGCCTATGCTTCGGGGCTGGGGATCATTCGGGGTCCACCAACCTGCGCTTGACCAGTTTCCATTTTCTATATGGGCCAACCTCGTCGCCCGCCACAGCCGCAATCCCCACGTTCGCGCGATTCATCGCATTGACCCGCAGGGCGCGGAGCGTTTCCGCGGGACGCTCTGCGACTATTTGCACGGCGCCCGCGGCGTCCAATGCACTCCAGATCAGATCCTGATCGTTTCCGGCTCGCAGCAGGCACTCGATATTACCGCGCGGGTTCTGCTGGACCCCGGAGACTCGGTTTGGGTTGAGGAGCCTGGCTACGCTCTGCAACGCATCGTATTGAAAGCCGCGGGGGGCCACCTCATCCCCGTCCCTGTGGATGGACAAGGGATGGACGTTTCCGCAGGCATCAGGCGGGCCCCCAAAGCACGGGCGGCAATCGTGACTCCATCTCACCAATATCCTCTCGGCTCCACGATGTCTGCTTCGCGCCGCATTCAACTGCTCAACTGGGCGCACAGTGCCGGCAGCTGGGTTGTCGAAGACGATTACGACAGCGAGTTCCGCTATGAATCGCCGCCCGTCGCCTCCATGCACGGCCTGGACCGCAACGCACGCGTGATCTACATCGGAACCTTCAGCAAGGTGCTATTCCCTTCCCTGCGCCTTGGATACCTGGTGATTCCTCGTGACCTGGTAGAGCGCTTCGTCGCAGTCCGCCATGCGATGGACATCTTCCCTCCGTACCTGCATCAGGAGGTCATGGCCGATTTCATTTTGGAAGGGCATTTCACTCGTCATATTCGCAAAATGCGGCAAATCTACAAGGAGAGACGATCGATTCTTATCGATTGCCTGGCCCGCGAATTCCCCGCAGAGCTAGGCTATGAAGTCCACGGTGTGGAAGCAGGAATGCACCTCGCCCTTACGCTGCCGGCCAGCCTGCCGCCCTCCATCACGGACACTGAGATTTCGCTTCGCGCCGCTCGGTCGGGACTTTGGCTTTGGCCACTTTCTCCGTCCTACACAACCGCAGCTCTGCGTCAGGGTTTCATCCTCGGCTTCGGCAGTTCGCTCCCTTCGCGGATACCCGGCGCGGTCCGCCTGATGCGCTCCCTGATTGCTTCTTGGTGACCGACGCACCGAAAATAGTGCGGGAATGGGGACCGGCGGATGGATAATCCGGGGCAAGTGAGCCATAATTACGACTTTTTATAGTTTTCTGCTGGCGGGTGTCATCGCAACGATGAACCTCTCCGTCTAAACACAAGAAATCGAGACCTTGTGCCCCATACTTCTCCACCTATCCCCAAGGCGGACAGGGCCAGCTCCGGCCGGCTGCTGTTTTTGATCGTGCTAGTGGCGCTGCTATTGCGCCTGGCGGTCATTCCGCTCAACAATTTTGAAGATTTGATGGATGCCAACCACATTCATGCCTGGGAACAGGGGAATGTGGCGGCGGCGCTGGTGGCGGGCCATGGATTTGGCAGCCCGTTTATGTCAAACCAGCCCTCGGCGATCTTGCCGCCGGTGTATCCGCTGATTGTGGCAGGATTCTTCAAGGTGTTTGGGGTGCACACAGCGCGATCGATTATTGCGATTCACGCGTTCGACTGCCTTATTAACGCGCTTGCCTGCATTCCGATCTTTCTGCTGGCGCGCAGGAATTTTGGGGAGCGCGTGGGACGGTGGGCGGCGTGGGGTTGGGCCTTTTTCCCTTACGGAATCTATTTTTCGGCGGCTTGGGCGTGGTCGACGCACATTCTGCTGCTGTGCCTGTGCTGGCTGCTCTACCTTGCGCAGGAGCTGGAAGAGTCTCCGCGGCTTGCATTGTGGGCCGGCTTTGGCGCGCTGGCGGGATTTGCGGGGCTGACGGAGCCATCGATTCTGGTGGTGATTCCGTTTTTGCTGGGACTGGCGGCCTGGAGGCTGGCACGCACGGGAAAGCGCTGGCTGGTGCCGGGGATAGTTGCCTCGCTGACGCTGGCGGCCACGATTTCGCCCTGGCTGATTCGCGATGCGGTGGTGTTCCACAAGTTCATTCCCATGCGCGACAGCATGGGGCTGGAGTTGTGGATGGGCAACAACGGCGACAGCCTGCGCTGGACGAGCGACGACAAGCATCCTCTGCACGACATGAAGGAGCTGGCCGCCTACAACAAGGGCGAAGTGGCCTACATGACCGAAAAGGCGCAGGAAGCAAAGGCCTATATCCATGCGCGCCCTGAGTGGTATGCGTGGATGTGCGCGCGGCGCGCGGTGTATTTGTGGACGGGCTACTGGAGCTTCAAGCCGGCATATCTGGCTGAGGAGCCCACAGACCCGGAGAACATTCCGTTTGCCAGCGGGCTGACTCTACTGGGACTGGCAGGGCTGGTGCTGACGTGGCAGCGAAGCAGGTTCGACGCCATTCGATACGGTGGCGTGATGCTTCTATTTCCCGTGATTTACTACTTCAATCATCCGGAACCTTACCATCTGCGCCCGCTCGATCCGCTGATGGTAATGCTTGGGTGCTACGCGGTTGTGACGTGGCGCGAACGGGCGAGAGCCCGCGTGCCTGTTCCAGCGTTGGTTGAGCCAATCCAGGAAGCTATCCAGGAAGCTTGAGAGGCCAGGCTCTGCGATTCTGCCCTGGTTTCCGATGTAACGCAATCCACAAATCAGCAAATTAGTGCGGCTTTGGTGTGCTTGCGGCGTCCACCAGCGACTGGATGGGCGCGAGCACCACGAAGTCGACAAGTTCGCTTGGCTTGACGGCGTCGTGAAGGATGGCTTTCTGCGCATCCTGCCATCCGGCCGGCGGAGCGGCTCCGGAACGCAGATACGATAACGCTTCTATGCCTGTCTGCCCGAGCCTGGGCCAGGCAGCGATGTGGGCTGAGGCTTGCTGCAAGAGCGGAGAGTTGGCTTCGAGCTTGTCGAGAGCCGCGGCGGCGGCAACCCAGGCGTGAAAGAGGGCGTCGAGCCGGGCCATACTCGCGGCGTCGCCGTGGAGAGCTGCGTCGACGAGGATGGGCATCTGATGGCGGAGCGGAGGGTCGGGGCGGACCGCGTCGACGAGGAGATCGAACACCGTCGTGGTCGATGGGTGCTGCTCGTGACTGCGGACTCCGAACTCCACAGGCTGGAGCGTACTGGCGAAAAGCTCGAGCGGCTGAATCTGCGCGGAGGCTGCGAGGTAGCGAAGGCCTCTGGCTGGGCCGGAGATGTGCGTGAGGCCCGCTGCTTCAAGGCGTAGAGACTCGACTGAGAGGCGGCGGTACATGTCGTCTGCATCGCGGTCCGTGGCGGGGGACCAAAGGCGCTCTGCGACTGCGGCTGCGCGAGGCCAGATACGCGAGTCGATGGTTGCTGGAACGATGTGCTCTGCCCACATGCAGGCTTCTCCGCCGAGGATCAGTTTCTCCTGGTCCGGCGTGAGGCCGGAGTCGGCCGGCAACGGATCGGCAAGGAACATGTCGGCAGCCGAGTACATGTGATCGAGATAGTAGGGATGGGAGAGAATAGCGCGATGGCCGAGACGGGCGCTGTTGATGAGGAACTCGATGCCATGCCAGTTTTGAATCACCGCATCGCGAGGGAGCGTGGGGCTGAGGATCTCATCCCAGCCAACCATCTCCTTGTGGTGGGCGGCGAGAATCTTCTGCACGCGCGTACTGAAGTAGGACTGCAGCTCTTCTGTGGTCTTGAAGCCGTGCGCCTTCATGAAGGCCTGAATCCGTGGATTGGCGCTCCATTGCTTGCCGTTGCTCTCGTCTCCGCCGATGTGCATGTAGGGATCGGGAAAAAGCTGCGCCATTTCGCCGATGAAGGCGTTGAGAAACTTGTAAGTGAATGCACGGGTGGGGTCGAGGGCCGGGTCGAGGACGCCGAATTTGTCGGCGACCGAGTAGGGACCGGGCGCGCTGCCGAGCTCAGGATAGCCGACCATCCAACTGGTGGAGTGTCCGGGCATGTCAAACTCGGGCACGACGCGGATGCCGCGCGCGGAGGCGTAGGCGATGACTTCGCGGACTTGCTCCTGGGTATAGTACTGGCCATTCGAGCCGAGCTCCGCGAGCTTGGGAAAGACGCGGCTTTCGATGCGGAAGCCCTGGTCCTCGGTGAGATGCCAGTGAAGGACATTGAGCTTGACGACCGCCATTCCATCGAGGGTACGGAGAATGTTGGCGACGGGAAGGAAGTGGCGGCCGCAGTCGAGCATGAGGCCGCGCCAGGGGAAGCGGGGCGCGTCCTGAATGTGGACGGCGGGAAAGAAGTAGCTTGCGCCGGAGGGCTGGATGAGCTGAAGCAGCGTCTCCATGCCGCGAAGAGCGCCGATGTCGGTTTTGGCGTGAAGGGCGACGTGAGCCTGGTCAACGTCGAGGGTGTAGCTCTCGTCTTCGCCGGGCTGGGGCACGGTGTTACTGGATGCAGTGGCCACGTCAACGGTAAGCGTTGCATCGCTTCCCTGCCCCGCGGGACTTTTCGCGAGAGTGACTCCTGTGCGCATCTCAATGCGGCTGATGAGGCGCACTGCGGCATTGCTGAGGCGCGAGCCGGAGTTGCCGTGGAGCGCGTAAGAGAATGAAGGCTCAATGCGCAGGGCGCCGGGCTTGCTTTCCACCGTGGCGGGCAGGGGCATGAGCGTGTTGATAAAGGCTGGTGCAGCAGCGGGGGAAGACGGCTGCGCGTGGATTGAGGCGGCGAGAAAGAGCGGAAGGACGAAGGCGGCAGAAACACAAAGACGAACGAGGCGAGTTCCGAAGGACTGTAGATGTGCGGTCATTTTCATCTCCGGCGTGCGTCTGGATTATAGGGCAGCCTGGGTAGGTTCTGTTCCTTGCGCTCTGCCGTGGTTTAGACTTGGCGGGTTGGAAACATCGGCTTTCCTGAGGCGCGAGGAGTCAGGCGCGGCGAGGAAGGCGAGACACACACGACGGCAAAGGGGAGCAAAGCGGATATGCAGATGAAGGTGAAACGGCGTGCGATGGTGAGGGCTGCGGCCCTGGCATTTTTGTTTGTGGCCGGTGCGGCTGGATTTGCGGCCGCGTCGGGATTTGCTTCGTCAAGCGATGCTTCTACGGGCATTTACGAGCTGAATGGCCAGCGGCTGGAGGCTCGGTTTTCTGTGGATGGTGGCAGACTACGGGTTGTCTGGGTGAAGGATCTGGCGAGCGGTGCGACACTCGCGCCGGGCGAGGCATTCAGCCTGACGCTGCGCGACGGTCGTGTGATTGTGGCCTCTGCGATGAAGTTGAGCGCGGCGCCGGTGGAGGAAACTGTTCCCCCGATTCCGGCAGCGTCGCGCGCGGCGGAGCGGGTTGCGGGGCGAAGACTGTGCGCGGACTTGAGCACGACGGACAACGCCCTGACGGTGCGCTGGTGCGCGGTGTTGCGCGAGGGCGCGAATTATCTGCGCCAGGAGGTGACGCTGAAAGCCGGAGCACAGCCGTTGGACATTGCCGAAGTACGATTGTTCGACTTTGATGCGCCGGGCGCGGAGGTGGTAGGCAAAGTTGCCGGGTCGCCGATGGTGGATGGGAATTTCTTTTTCGGGTTTGAGTCTCCTCTGTCAGCAAGCGCGGTCACGGATGGACGGGCGACTTCGATACTGACGCGCACGCTGCCGCTTGAGGCCGGGAATTCGATTGCGTATTCGTCGGTGATCGGCGTAGGGGCTCCGGGACAGATGCGGCGAGAGTTTCTTGCATACATCGAGCAGGAGCGGGCGCATCCTTACCGGACTTTTCTGCATTACAACTCGTGGTACGACATTGGCTACGGGAATCGCTTCGACGAGGCCGCGGCGTTGGATCGGGTGCATGCTTTCGGCAATGAGCTGGTGAAGAAGCGCGGCGTGACGATGGACTCCTTTTTGTTCGATGACGGGTGGGACGATACGGAGACACTGTGGCACTTCAACTCAGGACTGCCGAATGGATTTACGAAGATTGACGAGGCGGCGAAGCAGTATGGGTTCGGCATAGGCGTGTGGCTCTCGCCGTGGGGCGGCTATTCAACGGCAAAGCAGCAGCGGATTGCGGCCGGCGAGAAGGCCGGCTACGAGACGGTGAAGGGCGGGTTCGCGCTGTCTGCGCCGAAGTACTACAAGCTGTTCGAGTCGACGTGCCTCGAAATGATTACGAAGTATGGTGTGAACCAGTTCAAGTTCGACGGGACGGGGAACGCGAGTACGGTGTTTCCAGGGAGCCTGTTCGACAGCGATTTCTCAGCGATGATTCACCTGATCGAAAAGCTGCGCGCGCAGGAGCCGGATATCTTTATCAACCTGACGACGGGCACATGGCCTTCGCCATTCTGGCCGCGCTATTCCGATTCGATCTGGCGCGGTGGCGACGATCATAGTTTCGCTGGCGTGGGAAGCTGGCGGCAGAAGTGGATTACCTACCGCGATGAGCAGACGTATCGCAACGTTGTGCTGGGCGGACCGCTGTATCCGCTGAATTCCCTGATGCTGCACGGGATTATCTACGCGCAGAAGGCAAAAAATCTGGACACGGACCCAGGGAATGATTTCAGGGATGAGGTGCACGACTACTTTGGCACTGGGACGCAGTTGCAGGAGATGTACATTACGCCGGGGCTGCTGACCAAGCAGAATTGGGACGATCTGGCGGAGGCGGCGAAGTGGTCGCGCGCGAATATGGCGGTGCTGAAGGATACGCATTGGATTGGCGGCGATCCGGGGAAGCTTGAAGTGTATGGGTGGGCTTCGTGGACGCCGGCCAAGGGGATTGTGGTGCTGCGCAATCCCTCGGACAAGGCGCAGAATTTCTCGTTGGATATTGCGAGTGCGTTTGAGTTGCCGCGCGGAGCGGCGCGGAGTTACCGGGCGCACAGTCCCTGGGCGGCCGACAGTGGAACAGCCACGATCAAGCTGCGAGCGGGCGAGGCGCACCCGTTTGAGCTGAAGCCGTTTGAGGTGGTAACGCTGGATTGCGAGCCGGTGAGGTAGGACATCGAGCCGCTGCGGGGTAGATAGGCACGATGCCCCCTGTCTCAAAATCGAGACAGGGGGCATCGTGTTTTCTGCGAGCTATTTTGCTGCGCTGGCGTCGAGGATAGGCGCGGATTTTCCTTCGATGGTTCTGCCGGGCGCGCCTTCAAGGTCGAAAACAATCACATCGTTTGCCCCTTGTTTAAGCCATGGAGCGGGAAGATAGTGAGTTTGCTGCGGACCGATGTTCCAGATGCGGCCAAGTGGATGACCGTTGACCCAGACAAACCCTTTGGTGAAGCTGCTCGTGTCCAGAAATGTATCTCCGATGCGTTTGACTTGAAGCGTGCCGCGATAGAAGCAAGGGCCGGAGCAGTCGCCGGGTGTGAAATGCATCTTCTCCGGGGTGTCCATGGGCAGGGAGTAGATTTGCCAGTTGGTGATCGGCTTGCCGGCTAGAGTTACCTGATTCGTAATGCCCTTGCGCTCCCCGCGCAGTACGGTGGTGAAATTGACGCGGCCGGTATTCTCGACGAGGATGTCGAGGCGGGTGTTGGGGCTTTTGATGTCAACATCGATCTGGCTCTGATCGAGGCGGCGGTCCAAGGTTCCTATTAGATTTCCGTTAGCGTAAATCCGCGCGTAGTCGTGAAGCTTGTCGAGAACAAGGTCACCCTGAATGGGATCGGCAATCACAGTGCGATAGAGGATGTAGCCGTAGGATTGGCCGAGATCCTCCATGGTGAGGAGATGATCGGCATGCACCCTGTCTGGGAGGTTGCGCCAGAGCGACGCGGATTGCGTGAGTGTGACGGCGGGGATTTCGATCGGCGGATCGACGGACGGCACAGGCGGCGGTGTAATGCCGGTGGCTTTGGCGATGACGTCGCGGAAGAGAAAATACTTGGGGGTTGTGCGGCCGCTTTCGTCGAGGGGCGCGTCATAGTCGTAGCTGGTCACGTCGGGCTGGTAGTCTTTGCCGTTGCTGTTGGCGCCGTTCATCCAGCCGAAGCTGGTGCCGCCGTGAAACATATAAATGCTGGCGGAGTAACCCTGCTGGAGAATCCATGCGAGTTCGTCGGCTTGCTTCTGGGCGTCGGTGGTGTGGTGTTTATCTCCCCAGTGATCGAACCATCCAGCCCAGTATTCACCGGTCATGAAAGGGCCGTTGGGACGGAGCTTGTGGAGGGTCGCAAAATCCTTCTTCGCTTCGCCGGGACCAAAGTTGATGACGGCGGGCAGCTCAGGCAGTGAGCCGTTCTGTAATTCGGCTGCGCCGTCGGCGGTGTAGAGGACGGCTTTCGTGAAGCCGGCGTCGACAAGGTCGTGGTGAATCTGCTCCATGTAGGCGTGGTCGTTGCCGAAGGAACCATACTCATTCTCGACCTGGACAGCGATGATGGGGCCGCCGTTGCCGATCTGGAGGGGCGCGAGTTCCTTGCCCAGGCGCAGGAGCCAGCGGCGCGCGGGTTGCATAAATTTTGGATCGGCGCTGCGGACAATGATCGAGTGATCTTTGAGGAGCCAGGCCGGGTAGCCGCCCCACTCCCATTCGGCGCAGGCGTAGGGACCGGGGCGCAGCAGGACATAGAGTCCTTCGCTCTGCGCCTCACGAATGAACTCGGCAACGTCGTACTGGCCGGAAAAGTCGTAGACGCCGGGGCGTGGCTCGTGGACATTCCAGAAGACGTAGGTCGTGATCGCGTTGAGTCCCATTGCCTTGGCCATGCGCAGGCGGGCGCGCCAATACTGGCGGGGGATGCGCGCATAGTGCATTTCGCCGGAGATGATGCGGAAGGGCTTGCCATCGAGCAGAAATCTGCCATCCTGAACCCGAAACGAATGTGGAGTGGGCGCAGGGACTTGAGAAGCAAGCGCGACGAGGGAAGATGCGAAGAAGGCGATGCCAATGAATGCGGAAAGCAACTTGAAGGGTTTTCTCATAGGAGGTATGTTCCCAGTGACAGTAGGGCGATGGCTCCTTTCAAACCGGCGCACAATAGAGGACGAGGCCCGTAATACGGCAGCACGACAGCCTTGCGCGACGCATTCATCATATGCTAACGGGGGTGCTCGAGAGGAGCGCGCGCATAGTAGACTTGGCCTTCGGATGCCATTGCTAGATGAAAGGTTCTCTGCAGCGCAGTTGAATCTTGGCAGCTTGATCGATGTACGGGTGGTAGAGTGCCGATGAAGGAGATTGATGGATGCGGATAGTTTTTGCCGCTTCGGAGTGTGTGCCGTTTGCGAAGACCGGGGGGCTGGCGGATGTGGTGGGCGCGCTGGCGCCGGAGATTGCGAAGCTCGGGCACACGGTGACGGTTTACATGCCGCTGTACCGGCAGGTGCGGCCCTATGTCGAGGATAAGAACGAGGATGATACCGAGAGCGAATTGAACTATGCAGTGCGATCGATAACGATTCCGTTCGAGTCTTATAACCGGTTTGCGGGGATTGTGGACGGAGGTATGCGCGCGGGCGTGCAGTACTACTTTGTGGATTGCCCAGCCATGTTCGACCGCGAAGAGCTTTATGGGCCGGGCGGCGGAGACTATGCGGACAACGCGGAGCGGTTTGGATTGTTTTGCCGGACGGTGCTCGAGGCGGCGAAACAGCTGGGCGTGCCCGATGTGTTTCATGTGCACGACTGGCAGGCGGCGATGGTGCCTGTGTACCTGCGGACCGTATATGCCAATGACCCGATGCTGCGCGGGGCCGCGACCGTGTTGACGATTCACAATGCAGGCTACCAAGGAAAATTTCCGCCAGAGACTACACGGCGGCTGCTGTTGCCGTGGAGTATTTTCACGATGGAAAAGGTAGAACAGTTTAACCAATTCAATTTTCTGAAGGGTGGGCTCGTCTACTCCGATCTTTTGACGACTGTGAGCCGCAAGTATGCCGAGGAGATTCAGACGGCGGAGTTTGGCGAGCAACTGGACGGGGTGCTGCGAAATCGCGCCGCGGACCTGCGTGGGATTTTGAACGGCGTGGAGTATGAGAAATGGGGACCGGAGACAGATGAGACGCTGGCGGCGCACTACACAGCAGAGGATTTGACGGGCAAGACCGTGTGCCGCGCGGATCTGTTGAATGCATTTGGCCTGGAGCAGATTAAAGACTCGACGCCGGTGATCGGGATCGTGTCGCGGTTTGCGACGCAGAAGGGCTTTGACCTTGTGCAACAGATTGCCGGGCCGTTGTCGGAGCGCGACGTGGCAGTGGTGGCGCTGGGCACCGGCGAAGCGGCCTTTGAAAAGTTCTTCCGCGGCTGGGCCTTCCAGCAGAGGGGGAATGTGGCTGTGCAGATTCGCTACGACGATGCGCTGGCGCACAAGATTGAGGCGGGAGCGGATATTTTTCTGATGCCGTCGCGGTATGAACCGTGCGGACTGAATCAGATTTACTCGCTGAAATATGGGGCCGTGCCGGTGGTGCGCGCTACTGGCGGTCTTGACGACACGATTGACGAGTGGAATGCGGAGTTGGGTACGGGAACCGGATTCAAGTTTTCAGAATACGATGCGCAACAATTGCTGGCGGCGATCGACCGAGCGCTCGAATCATTTCGCGACAAGCAGTCGTGGCAGCGCCTGATGCGGAATGGAATGACCCGAGACTACAGTTGGAAGAATCCAGCGCTGGAGTATGAAGCCGTGTACGACGAAGCGGCGCGGCGGCGAACTTAAGCGCAGGGGACAACGTATGAGGATCGGGGAAGTGTTCTTGCGACGAGTTTGATCGTCGTCATATGCCTGGAGGATAGGCTCCGGGTAGGCCGAGCGGCTCCTCGGGAATTCCGATCCAGCCAGCAAGATAGGCGATGCCGACAAAACCGCCGGAGAAGATGAAGCCGAGCACGGTGACGATGCGGATGATCGCTACATCCCAGCCGTAGGCCTGAGCAAGCGCGATGCAGACTCCGGCAACCTGGCGGCCGACGCGGGGCCTGATGAGCGGTCGTCCGGGCATGGGGCCGGCGGCTGGATTGACGGAGATGGGTGTGCCGCAATTGGAGCAGAAGCGCGCGCTGGGGGGCAACCCGGTTCCACATTGATGACAATAGAAGGCCATTGTCCGATTCTCCTCTAAGAAACGCCAACCACTTTCCCAACCACTTTCTATGATACGCAAGCTGGGTGGCAGCGGTTCCCTTGCGGCAGCGCGGGGCCGGCGAGATGCGGGCAAGACTCAGTTTTCCAGGGCTCAGTTTTCCGGAGCTCACTTTCCCTTGTAAGGGGTGCGGAGGTGGTCTCTGGCGGTGTCGGCGCGTGAGGTCTTGGGGTCAGTTTTGATGGCGGCGTAGTAGTCGTCTACGGCCAGCGCGCGCTGTCCGAGGATGTCACGGCACTCGCCGCCGGCCAGCAGGGCGCGGATCTTGAGTTCGGGTCCAACACTGTGGGCTGCGCCCGCTCGTTCGTAGGCCTGGGCAGCCTCTTCGTAGTGGCGCTGGCCGCGCAGGGCGTCCCCCATTCCGAACCAGGCCAGTTCCAGTTGCGGCGAGGCGAAATAACCAGGCCGGGCAGCGTCGGAGAGCAGGTCGCGATAGGCAGTGACGGCGACCATGCCCTCGCCCGCATCGCGGCGCAGGTTTGCCTCTTCAAGGCAGAAGAGGAAGTTATGGGGATATTGATTCTTGAGGCTCTGGACGACCTTGACGGCTTCCTGGTATTTGGATTCGCGGCGCAGGAAAAGGGCCAGCGCGGTGCGTGCCTCCATGCTGGTGATGACGCCTCGTTTGCCGGCGTCGGTGAGCATGGCGAGGCCGGTGGATTTGTTGCCGCTAATGCCGACAAAACCGATCAGCAGCCGGAAGGGCCAGGGCAGCGCGCCCACCACGTACTGATAAATGCCCGTGATCAGCTTGGCATCAACATAGTTGGGGTCTAGCTGGAGGACGCGCTCTTCGTCATCGTTGGCCTTGTTGGCGAGGTGAAAGCCGCCTCTGAAGTCGCGCTCGACCATGGCCAGATAGGTGCATTTGAGGCTCAGCGCCCAGCCGCGGGCAAAGAGCGCGTCAATGTCGTTGGGATTTTTATTAATACGCCAGTCAGCCTCGCGCACGGCCTCGTCGGCAAGGCCGAGAATGCGGTCGCGGGCCTCGGGGTCTTCCCTGATGGCGTGGTGGCCGGTCAGGAAGCCGTCATTGGCGTAGAAAGTGGTGTCGAGCAGGTCCTGTCGATAGAGTTCCTGAAAGAGTTCCGCCTCAAGCAGGTAGTCGGTGGCCTGTGGGTCGCCGGGATGTTCGGCGCGGAAACGCTCGAAGCGGCTGACGGCCTGAGGGAAATCGAGGTTGTAGAAGTAGTGAAAGGCCTCGCGGACCTGCGGATCGTAGTTCATTGGATTGGTATCGACACGGGCGCTGGCCGCACGGGCGAGGCCGGCTGAGACCAGCAAGCCAAGCACCAAGGCGACGATACGCGTTGAACTCGATCCCTTCATTACGCTGACATCTCCTTTTTTGGCGTGGCGCTTGCCTGTTTGACTCAAGACCTTTGCCGAAGAAATCGCAAAGCCAACCAGAATCAGATTAACCCATTGGAACGAAGGGGCTTATTTCGGAGTGCTCGCCGGAGTTTGAAAATACATTAATATCAAGCAATGCCTATCCCGGACCGTCTAAATCCCATGTTTGCTTCTACGATGCCTGCGGCAGCGGAAAAGTTCGATGCAATGGAGGAGGCACGGCGGCGGCTGATTGTGGCGCTGGATGTGCCGGATGCAGAGGCTGCGTTTGAGCTGGTAGACCGGTTGGAAGCAAGCTGGCGCTGGTACAAGGTGGGGCTGGAGTTGTTTGTGGCCGCCGGGCCTGCGGTGCTAGAGCCGTTGATCGCACGCGGGCACTCAATTTTTCTGGATCTGAAATTCAACGATATTCCCAACACCGTTGCGGGAGCGGTGCGCTCGGCGGCGGCGCTGGGCGCGCGCATGATGACGGTCCACGCGAGCGGAGGGCCGGCCATGCTGGCTGCGGCTCAGGAAGCTCTGGCGGGGTTGGCCGATCCGCCGCAACTGCTGGCGGTGACGGTGCTGACGAGCATGGACGAGGCGCAGGTGCAGGCGATTGGCCTGGAGCGCAAGCCGGGCGAACAGGTCGAGGTGCTCGCGCGCATGGGGTTCAAGGCCGGGGTGCGAGGATTTGTCTGCTCGCCTCAGGAGGTTGCAAAGCTGCGGGCGATTACGGGGCCGGAGGGAGTGCTGGTGATTCCGGGTATTCGTCCATCGGGAGGCGAAACCGGGGACCAGAAGCGGATTGCGACTCCGGCGGAGGCGCTGCGGGCCGGGGCAAGCTACCTGGTGGTGGGAAGGCCGATTACGCAGGCCGCGGACCCGCGAAAGGCGGCCGAAGCGATTCTGGCGGAGATGGCGGCGGCACTGGGCTGAGCAGATCAAACGCGAAAAAGCCCGGCTTGAGGCCGGGCTTTTTTGTTTTAGATCAAACTTCGAATTGCGCTTAGAGCTTTTCGTGGAACTCGCATACCGAGCAGGAGATGTAGACTCCGCCGGGGACGCCGCGCTCGCGGTCCTTGACACGCTTGACGATGCGGGTCGGCTTGCTGCACTTGGGACAGTCGGTTGACTTCGTCGTGTCCATTACCTTCTTGCGGTCACCAGTTTTTGCGATCTTTGCCATCTGTTGGGTGTTTCTCCTTCAAGGGGGTGTCTCTGCACACATCCGCAGCTGCGGACGGCTTCAACGGCGCGGTCTTGTGCTGCCGATCCTCGCAATGGAATTGCCAGGATGGAGCGGGACTCGCTGGTTTCAGTTTACATGACGGCGCTACTGGTTGTGCTGATTGGCGCTGGCCGGCGGCGAGGCCGGTGCGGCCGGCTGAGGCTGGGAAGCGGTTGCAGGCGCGCCCTGGCCGGCGGCGGCTGGTGCGGGTGAGGCCGACGTGGGCGAGGCAGGTTGAGCCGCAGGCGGGGCCTGGTCGGGAACGCTGTCAGGATTTGCGCCGGGCTGGTATTCCGGTCTCTTAACCGGGGCCTGCACAGGACGCATGACGCCGACATTCTTCTGGCCGCCGGAAGTATTCGCATTCGAGTCGTCGCTGGGGAGCTTCTCGCCTGGGTTGCGCAGGCTGGGCGGAGCCGCGGGCGCTTCCTTGTCGGGATCGCGATGGACGTCGCCCTCTTTGATGATGTGAACGTGGTTTTCAGCAGTTTCTACCGGGGTTCCGTCGGTGAGCAGCATCCCCGACACCTCGTCCTTTGTAAAAACCACAGGTGGCACACCCACTTTGGCAACTTCGACACGAATAACCCGGTTGCCGTTGATGCGAACGAAGTCAACTTCCTCGGGTGGGGTGCCGTAAATCCACTCATCGATGGGCATTTGGCCATCCATGTCGTGGTATTTGATCCGCGGGCGGCCTTTGGCGAACAGCACCATGTCGGTGCTCATGCCAACCATCACCTGATGACTGAGTATCGCCTCTTTAAGCTTGGCCGGCAGCGTGTCGGTGAAGGCCTGGACGGGAGTTTTCACGTCGAAGGAGATGAGGGGCGCAAGCAGCGCCTTGACCTGGGCTCCGGTCAGCGCGGGAATAGAGCCTTTGAAGGCAAGCGTGAGCCGGGCGCCCGTCGGTTGCTGGCCGTCATCCTGCGCGAGGGGATTTGTGTAGTTGGGGTCTCCCATGCCGATCTGGATGTGGCGCAGGAAGCGATGCTTGGGATCGGGCCCGCCGTTGATCTGGAAAACGATCTTGTTGTGGTCGATTTTGACGTCGGTCAGCACAAGCCGGTCGCCGGGTTTGGCGGATGTTCCACTCTCAGTGACCATGTTGAGATAGGCTTCCCCGGCCGGCTCCAGTTTGCCGTTGGCGACGAGGGTGAGCCCCTTGCGGCCGCGCGGAAAGGGGCGCATGGCAAAGCCCTGCTCGGCCTGCAGCACGCGGATCAGTTCGAGGCGGGTCTTGGCGTCGAGCGGCGCAGTGGGAAGCGGGATGCTGGTGGGGGTGATCTGGGCGAATCGGCGATCGACAGGGGCATTGGCGACGACAGGGCCCTTGCCGCTGGTGTCGATGGTGATGACCTGGGCTGGGCAGAGAACTGCGGTAAGAATGACAGTGAGCGCACAGGCCAGGACGGCCCTGCGGAGGTGCTTTCGAGGGCTGGCGCTTGCGTCCGAGCGAACGGCCGGACTGATTCGAAGGGGAAAGAATATCCCGCTCATGGGAGCCTCCCATGCACGCCAACAGCACTGAGCAAACGATAGCTCCGTTGGGGGAGAAAAGCAAGCCGGGGCAACGGACAGGGCGAAGGTTTTGGAGAGGACTACTGTGGGCCGGAAGGAGGGTCCTGGGTGGGTTCCTTCGACGGGGGAGTTGGAGGCGCGGAGGGTGTGGCGGGACCGATCTGGATCAGCGCAGGAGGCGCGGGCTCTGCGGCGCCCATGGCGGCTTCATGCTGGGCCCGGGCGGCTGCGTCGAGGTCCACGGGGATGCCTCCGGGCACGATGACGGGCGTGTTGTAGCGGAAGTTGAGTTCGCGGGTGAGGCGGAAGACCAGGGGCAGCGCGGCGAGGAGGATGAAGAACGTAACCCAGCTTCCATCCAGGCCAAAGCCGCCGCCGGTGAGCCAGAAGGGGCCCATGGGGTTGCCCTGGATGACGGGTGAATTGCTGTTGACGCCGCTGAGGGCGAGGCCGAAGAGCAGAGCGCGACTTGCCTTCCAGGCGAAGTTCAGCCCCCAACTGAGCCAAAGGCCGCGCGTGCGCAGGTAGGCCGCGGAGAGAACCAAGCCCAGCGCGATGGAAACGAAGAGGCTGGCGCGGTTGGAACCCGGCAGGACCGATTGAAACATCGCGTAATAGGCGGCGAATCCGAGCGAAGCGCCAAGGGGGCCCACCGCGCGGACGAAGCGCTGAAATCCGTAGCCGCGAAAGGCAATTTCCTCCACCAGCGCAACGAACGCGAAGAAAAATACATCGGCAACGAGCCAACCCCATGCCGAGGCGCCGGCATAAACGGCGATTGCGATGCCGCCGCCCATCGTGAGCAGCAGAACGCAGACAACCGCAAGGCCCCAGCCGGTTGCAAGGCCCATTCCGATTTCAATGTGCCAGCCCTGCCGCAGGGGCAGTCCCTGCTGGCTGATGGGATCCATCTGGCCGTTGAGCCAGTATCCCATGGCGGCATAGCCCATGAGCAGGAGGAAGGCGAGCATGGCTTGCTCGACGAGCGGAGACCACGCGCCGCCAGCCAGGCCCGCGGCGGAGTGATGGGCCAGGGAGCGGGCGAAGAAAAAGTAGAGAACCGCGATGAGGAATTGCCACCAGGCGCGCACGCGGCTGGTTTCCGTAGCGCTCATGCAAGGCTCCAGGGCGCGGGAGATGCGCCTGGCAATTTGGTTTCAAATTCGATCATGTGTATGACTTCTCGCTACCGGCTCAGTGCGTATTGCAATTAGTTTTCGGTATAGAACTGTGCGATGTTGCGAAACTTTTTCTGGCGCGCAGCTACAAGCGCATCGACGGGAGTGGCCTTTAACTCGGCCAGATGCTTCTTGAGCACGCTGCCGAGCAGTCCGGTACCTGCCTCGTGATCGGTATGGATGCCGCCCTTGGGCTCGACGACGATTTCATCGACGCAACCGAGCGCGGCCACTTCAGGCGCCGAGATGCGCATGGCCTCGGCAGCCTGCTGCTTATGCGACGCATCGCGCCACATGATGGCGGCGCAGGACTCGGGCGTGATGACGAAATAAAGCGCGTTCTCAAGAATCAGGACGCGGTCGGAGACGGCCAGAGCCAACGCTCCGCCGGAACCGCCTTCGCCGCTGATGACGGAGATGGTGGGGACGCGCAGACGGGACATCTCGAAAATGTTGCGGGCGATGGCCTCAGCCTGTCCGCGCTCTTCTGCGCCCAGGCCAGGATAGGCGCCGGGCAGGTCGATGAGGCTGATAACGGGACGACCAAATTTTTCGGCGATCCTCATGCAGCGGACGGCCTTGCGGTACCCCTCGGGGTGAGGCATGCCAAAGTTGCGCTTGACGCGCTCCTTGGTGGTGCCGCCCTTGCGGTTGCCGATAACCAGCACCTCTTCGGTGCCGAGCCTCGCCATGCCGCAGGCGATGGCCTCATCGTCGCCAAAGGCGCGATCCCCGTGAATCTCGCTGAAATCCGTAAAGATCCGCTCGATAATGTCCATGGGGTAGGGGCGCTGAGGATGACGCGCCCGTTCGATTCTAGCCCAGGCTGGCGAAACCGCCTGCGCCTGATGGGA
The DNA here is from genome assembly GCA_035529815.1 of Occallatibacter sp. Classification (GTDB taxonomy): domain Bacteria; phylum Acidobacteriota; class Terriglobia; order Terriglobales; family Acidobacteriaceae; genus Telmatobacter. The sequence goes on from DATKWA010000136.1 coordinate 55,120, forward strand.
AATACCTGTTTCCTTTTCGCTCATTTTTGCCTGGAGCCTCCACCGGCAGCCTCGCCGTTGGCCCTTCTCGTTGATTCTACGGGTTGTGGGCGGCGAGGACAAATTTATCCACATTCTGGGCCATGTTTTCCTATGGATTGCGGCAATGGGGTCTCAGGCAACAATGGATGGGTGGAGATGGGCGTGACCGGCAAACTGGAAATGATCGTGGGGCCGATGCGGAGCAACAAGACTGCGGAGCTGCTGCGCCGGATCGAGACGCGACGGCAGTATGCCAAGCAGTATGTGATGCTGCTGAAGCCGAGCGAGGATACAAAAGCGGCGGCGGGCGTGGTGGAGAGCCGCAACCGCAATGGATGCGGAAAGATGGAGGCGGTCGAGTTCCGGGCCTCCGATCCGTGGACGGTGCTGCCGGTGCTGGCCGCAACCGAACAGCAGATTGGCAAGCGCGTGGAGTGCGTGGCGATTGACGAGGGCCAGTTTGTGCAGGACCTGTTCACGTTTACCAAGCGGCTGCTGGAGCGCGGGTACGACGTGATGGTTTCCGGGCTGGAACTGGATTTTCGCGGGCAGCCGTTCGGGGAGATGCTGGATCTATCGTGGCTGGTGCGGACCTACTCCGGGAATCTCACGGAGCTGGTGGCCTATTGCAGTTGCGGGGCAAAGGCTCTGTATCCGCAGCGGTTGGTAGACGGAAAGCCGGCCCCCTACGACAGCCCGATTATCATGGCCGGCGACAACTACGAGCCGCGATGCGCCGAGCATTTTGTACTGCCGGGTAGACCGCACTAAGGTTGGTCTACTCCGGGGGCGTCTCCGATGATTTCTCCGGCGTCTGCGCCTCTTCTGCCGCAGAACGCTCAGTCTTCGTTTCAATTCCCTCAACTTCTTCCGATTTTGCCGGCTCCTGCGCTTCCTGAGGACCGTCGGGCGTGCCCAGCAGCTCGCGGATGCGATAGCCTGCAGCTTCTGCACTTGCCAGAGCTTCTTCAACGGTGTTGCTTAGCTCCCGAACGCCGGCGCGATCAGGAGCGGGCGCGGCGGCCAGGCGAAGCAATGACGGCATGAGCAGCCACCACAGCAGTTCTTCGTACTGCTCGCGAACAAGATAGAGCTTGCCCTTGGCTTCGTGGGCGCCCGTGAGCCAGAGAACGTCGGGATCGTGCCAGAGCGCGGGAGCGAGGGCCAGTTTTTCGTCGGTCGGAGACTCGGAGGACGCCTCAGACAACGGCGTTGCTTCCGGGGCCAGCGGACCTGCCTCACTGAGCGGAGCTGTATCCGCGCTCAAGCCCTGACCTGCCGTTTCAGCGGGACCCGCCACAGGCAATTCTGTTTCCTGGCCAACGCCGGCTCCGGCGAGAAGGACGACCTTGATGCGGGCTGCGACGCGCCAGCTCTCTTCGCCTTCAAAGCCGAGGGCTGCAAAGGCGTGGGCAAAAGGTTCGCGGAGTCGGAGGCGGTCAAAGATATCAAGAGCCACACGTTCTGGATCTTTGGGATTGATGGATTCGGCCAGAAGCTCCAGCGCGCACCAGGCGAGGATAGGGCCCCAAACAGCGGTTGCGGTGAGCTGCGGGCTGGGACTGGGCAACACACGGCGAGCCGCTGCTGTCCACGGAGTTGGGAACAGGGCCTCGATCGCGGGAATCTGCATGGCCGCGCGCAGACGGTCGCGGCAGGCCGAAGCCAGCAGGCTGGGATCGGTGGGCGCGGGGGCGGTGGAGCGGATTTCTTCAGGCAGGCGGGCGAGATAGGCCGACTGGGCTGCCCGCAGGAAGCTCTCGCACCGCGCCCAGACATCGTCGAAAAGCTCCGTGCGCTCGCGCAGTTTATTGCGCTCGATTTCCGTGTTGGCGTTCTTTGTTTCGGCGGCCGGGCGGGGATGCTCGGCAAGATCGGCGAAGAGGCGCACCAGGGCCGGCTCCAACTGGCGATGAAGCGCGTCGTGGACGGGACGAAGCGCGAGGCTCACGAGCGCATCGTCGAGGTTGGGGACCCCGCGGCCGTTGAGCGAATCGCTGAGCCGATCCCAGGGATACTGCGCCGTGGAATGCAACTCGCGCCAATCGAGAAAGACGTGGCACTGATACGCGTGAAGTTCCAGAGTTAGGCCGTGGTCCAGCAGATCGGGGGCACGGCGAAGATATTCCAGGCCGGTGAGCGAGTCGCGAAAAGCGAGGACGGTGCCGTAATCGCCGTTGAGGCCAAGGCCCTCCCGGAGACGCTGCTGGCGAAGCCCACCTGCGCCCTTGTCTGCATAGGCGGCCGAGTAGTCGATGGTGCCGTGGGCAGTTCCGTAGCGATTGTTGTAGACCACCAGCGCCCGCTCGCCGCCGTTACGATTGGAGTAGGCAAACACGTTTTCGTCGACCGAACCGTTGGCGTGGAAGAAGTCGTAGAGCAGAAAGTTGCTGCTTTCCGCGAAGAGCCAGCGGCGCTTGAGCAGCGGCGCAACTTCCCGGTCGTGGCGCTCGACGAGCCAGGGATCAGGGTCCTCGTTGTAGCGCGGCCAGCGGTACTCCATGCCGTACTTTTCTGTGAAGCCTTCAATCTGGCCGTGACCGAACATGGGCAGGCCGGGCAGCGTGGACATCATGACGGCTACGCCGAAGCACTTGTCGCCGGTGCCGAACTGGTCGACCGCGGTGCGCTCGTCGGGATTGCTCATGAAGTTGACATAGCGCTTCATGATGTCAGGATCGAACTCGAGCGTGTTCTTGAGGACGGAGCGGTACTTGGCGTTGTCCTCGTCGCGAAGCATGACCATGAACGCCGAGTTGTAGACGCGGTGCATGCCGAGGGTGCGAACGAAGTAGCCCTCCATGAGCCAGAAAGCTTCGGCGAGCAGCAGCGTGCCGGGGACCTCGGTGGCAACGCGATCGACGACTTCGCGCCAGAACTCGTGGGGCATGCAGCGGTCAAATTCTGCCTGGCTCATGCCGTACTCGGCGCGCGAAGGAATGGCTCCGCTGGAGCCGGGGCCGGGAAACCAGAGCCGATGGAAATGGCGCTTGGCCAGGGTCATCGCTGCGTCGAAACGAATGACCGGGAACAAACGCGCGACGTGAAGGATGGTCTGGATGACCTGCTCGCGGACGGCGGGGTTCAAATAGTCGAGCTGCGCGGTGTCGTTCCAGGGAAAGCTGGTGCCGTCGTTGCCGTGGTAGATGTAGCGGGTCTCTCCGCTGGCTTTGTCGCGGCGGCGAAAGACCACTGCGGCATCGGATTGGTCGAAGTAGTGATCCTCGATTTTGATTTCGACGCGGCCGTCGTGGGAGAGATCGGGCCCGTTGTAGCTGTAGGCGGGATAGGGGGGTTCCCAGCGGGAGACGAACCAGCCAGGATGCTCAACGACCCAGGGCGAATCAATGCCCATGTGGTTGGGCACCATGTCGCTGGCCAGGCGAATGCCGTGATGGTAGGCGCGATCGCGAAGAACAATATAGGCTGGCTCGCCGCCCAGATCGTCGGCAATCGAGTAGTCGAACAGCGAATAGGCCGATGCGACGGCGTCGTGGTTGCCGCACAGCTGCTTGATGGTCTTTGAGGCGCGGCTGCGCTCCCAGACGCCGATGAGCCAGAGCGAATTGATGCCTCGATGAGCGAGCGTTGCCAGCACTTCATCGGGAATTTCGTCGAGGCGGCCGATGTGTCGGCCGTACTGCCTGCTGAGCTGCGCCAGCCACACGTAGGTGCTTTTGGCCATCAGGACTGCCGAGGGCATCCAGGCCTGGTCGGGCGAAAATCTCTCGTATTCGTTCGCGGGATCGCCGAAGAGTGGCACTTCGGATTGGCCATCGGCGAAGGGACTCTTGTGACCGTGGCGCCGCGCCCCCTCAGCGGCATTGGCATCGGGCGGATTGAACTGCATCCAGATGGCGAGTTCTTCTTCCCGGAGAATTTCCGCAGCAATATCGAGGAGGCGCTCGATACTGTCGCCAAGCAGCGGCTTCCAGAGCTTGCGGATGAGGGCAAGCTGATCGCTGAGGGACTGGGGCGAGCCGAGCGCAGGTGCACGCAATAGATCGAGCAGGCTCATGACCTTGGCATTTGGAAGCGGGATGAGCGGGCGCGTGGCGAAATACTCCGGCAGGCGTTGCGTTACCTGGCGATAGACGGTCTTTTCGGCGAGTGTGCGGTCTTCGAAAAGCTCCTCAAAAGGACGAAAGGCATGATTGCGGTTGGCGGTCCAGAGCAGCAGGAGTTCTTCAAGGGCGGCGGCGCGGTGGGGCATGGGGCCGGTTTTGCCGGCCAGCCATTGGCGGGGCGTTTCAAGCCCGCTGATGATGGTTGAGCCGGGAAACTGTTCAACAAAGGCCAGAAGCATCGCGTCGAGCTTGTCTTCGCCCACTTGCGCGGCAAACCAGCCCAGACCGGCCGTCATCACCTCGGGGTCGAACTGCTCGCGATAGCGCGCCATCAAAATGTGGCTGGCTTCGTCGATAAGGCCCATGGCATAGAGTGCGCCGGCATGAATGGCACGGGAAGGATTGTTCTGGGCGTCGCGCACCTGGTTCATGCGATAGGCAAACTCGCGGCATGCGGGCATATTGGCAAAGACGACATTCCCTGTGTAGGAGAAGAGCGTCTCGGCGAACTGGTAGCGTTCACGCGCATTCCGCGAAATGTGAAATTCCATCATTGAAAAACGTGCTCCCTCCAGTTTCCGATCCGAGCAAACGGCTAAAACCGGCAAAAGGTAAAGGTACATCAACGACCAGAGAGCCGCTGAAATTGTGATTTTAAACCTCTGAGCTATGGAAGGGCGCAAGGCGCGGGCTCGGAACGGCTAATCGAGCGCCTTATGGAAGCGGAGGATGGCGACCGTGAGCAGGCTGAAGCCGAGTCCAGCCATGGCTGCCATCTGCGGCCAGAGAATCTCCATACCGACTCCTTTCAAGTAGGTGCTGCGAAGCACAATCAGAAAATAGCGAAGCGGGCTGAGATAAGTGCAATATTGCAGCCACTCGGGCATGGTGGCGATGGGAAATCCGAATCCGGAAAACGTGATGGCCGGCATGATGAAGAAAAACGCAGTCACCATCGCCTGCTGCTGCGTGGAGGAGACCGTGGATATGAGCAGGCCCACGCCCAGCATGCAGAGAAGGAAAAGCACCGAGCCGGCAAGCAGAACCGACACGTGGCCGCGGAACGGAACTTGAAACCACAGCGTTCCCACCGTCGCAATAAGCGATACGTCGAAGAGGCCAATGAGGAAGAACGGCAATGTCTTGCCGAGAATGAACTCGAACGGGCGAATGGGCGTAACCATAATCTGCTCGAGGGTGCCGATCTCGCGCTCGCGCACAACAGCGAAGGCGGTAAGCGTGATGACGAGAACCAGCGTGAGGCTGCCGATGACGCCGGGGACAAAGAACCAGCGGCTGCTCAGATTTGGGTTATACCAGGGGCGCGGTTCGAGCTCGACCGACGGTATCTGTTCGATGAGTTGGGGCGCAATGCGGCCGATGCGCTGCTTTTGCGCGTCCTGCGCGAAGCCGAGGACGATCTGTGAGATGTAGCCGGAGGCGATGAGCGCGGTGTTCGAGTTGGTGGCGTCAACAATCACTTGCAAAGGAGCGGTCTGGCCACTGAGAAGCTTTTGCGCAAAGCCTGCGTCGATCTCGATGCCGACTGTGGCCTGCCCGCTGTCGATGAGGTCGCGCAGCTGGCGTGAATTGGTGAGTTGGCCCTGCACGTCGAAGTAGGGGCTCGATGTGAAACGCGAGATAAGTTCGCGGCTCTGCTGGCTGTGGTCGAAATCGAGGACTACTGTAGCAACGTGGTGAATCTCAAAGGTTGCGGCGTAGCCGAAGACGAGCATCTGCACGATCGGCGGAATGATGAGGATGAACCGCGTCCGCTTGTCGCGAAACACCTGGATGAACTCTTTGATCAACATCTGCTTGAGCCGGCCAAACATGATTCTTCTCCTCTACTCGAGTCTCTTGTGGAAGGAGCGGGTTGCGACGAGCGTCAGCACGAAGGCAAACACGGCCAAGGGAATCAGATCGGCAGAAAGCATGGCGGTGGGCGTGCCTTTGAGGAAGATTTTCTTGAGCACTGAAACGTAGTAGCGCGCCGGAAGAATGCGTGTGATCCATTGCAGGACAATGGGCATCTGTTCGATAGAAAAAAGGAACCCAGACAAGAGAAATGCGGGAAGAAATGTGATTAGAAGAGCGATCTGGCTGGCTGCAAATTGATTTTTGGCGAGGACGGAGATCAAAAAACCAAGCGCCAGAACGACGATCATGAACAACGCGGAGCTGAGGGCAAGAGTCCAGTAGGAGCCGCGAAATGGCACGTGAAACCAGCTAATGGCAATGAACGCGCAGACTGCGACGTCGAACATGCCGAGGATAAAGTAGGGCGCAAGTTTGCCGAGCATGATTTCCATGGCCGTGACGGGCGTTGAAATCAGCTGCTCCATGGAGCCGCGCTCCCACTCCCGCGCAATGGTGAGCGAGGTAAGGAAAGCGCCGATGACCGACATGACCAGCGCAAGCACGCCGGGGATGATGAAGCTGCTGCTTTCGAGGTTTTCGTTGTACCAGGTTCTGGTTTGTACGCTGACCGAAGCAGGTTGAATCGACTGGCCGCGCGACTGAAGCCAGTTGAGTTGAACCTGCGAGGAATAGCCTTGCACCACCGCCTCTGCATAGCCGATAGCCACGTTGGCCGTGTTGTCGTCCGTTCCATCGACGAGCGCCTGAACCTGCACCTGGCCGCCTTGGCTGATGCGCTCGGAGAAGTCCCACGGAATTACAATGCCCATCTTGGCGTCGCCGTCGTCGAGCGCCCTGGTTACCGCCGGATAGCTGTCGGCGACGCGCACAATTTGAAAGTATTCGCTGGCCTGGAAGCGCTTCAGCAGGTCCTGGCTTTGCTGGCTGCCATCGCGGTCGAACACATAAACCGGGAGATGCTTGAGGTCAAGATTGACGCCGTAGCCGAACAGCAGCATCAGCGTCACGGGCATCACAACAACTATGCCGAGGCTGCGCGAATCGCGCAGAATGTGAATCAACTCTTTTCTGGCTACGGCAAGCAGTCGCATGAAGCTCATGGTTTGTGCTCCTCGGCGGCTTCGCGCGTTGTGGTCAGTGAGACAAAGACGTCCTCGAGTGTGGGGCGTATCTTTTCCATTCGACGAACGGTGACGCTGTGGTCCCTCAGGTACTGCTCAATGCGTGGCTGTGCGACGGCCGCATTCCGGACGACGAGGTGAAGCGCATTGCCAAAGACGGCCGCATCCATGACGTCTGGAGCGGATTGCAAAGTCTCAACCGCTGTGCCAAGCGGCTCGCAGTCGACGAAAAGCAGTTCGCCTGTCATTGAATCGCGCTTCAATTCCGAGGGTGTGCCGAGCGCGACCATTTTGCCGCGAAAGATCAGCGCTAGGCGGTTACAGTATTCAGCTTCTTCCATGTAGTGCGTGGTGACGAAGACCGTGACGCCTTCAGCGGCCATGTGGTGAATGAGGTCCCAAAACTGGCGGCGTGAGATGGGATCGACGCCGGAGGTGGGCTCGTCGAGAAAGAGAATAGCTGGCTGATGGAGGACCGCGCAGCCAAGCGCGAGACGCTGCTTCCATCCGCCTGGAAGCGTGGCGGTGATGAGATTTTCCTGGCCTTTTAGGTTCGCCATTTCGAGCGCCCACTCGATGCGGTTTTTGAGTTTGGCGGAGGGCACGCTGTAAAGACCGGCAAAGAGGCGCAGGTTTTCAATGACCTTCAGATCGTTGTAGAGCGAGAACTTTTGCGACATGTAGCCAATGTTCTGGCGAACGGATTCAGGGTTGCGAGAGACGTCGAACCCGGCCACCTGTGCGCGGCCGGAGGTTGGCCTGAGCAGGCCGCACAACATACGGATGGTGGTGGATTTTCCCGCTCCGTTGGGACCGAGAAAGCCGAAGACCTCGCCTTTGGCGACGTTGAGATTGAGACGATCGACGGCGGTGAAATCGCCAAACCTCTTCACGAGGTTCTCAACCACAACAGAGTTGGTAGACTCAGGCATGGCGCGCTTCCCCGCTGCCGACCGCATCCACGAAGAGGTCTTCAATGGTCGGCGCCACCTGCTGAATTGCGTCGTACGATACGGCCGCGTTTTTCAATTGCGATTCGAATTCTGGAATGCGTTTTGCGGCACTATCGACAACGATGTGTACGCCATCGCCTGTGAGGACGAGGCTTGAAATTCCGTCGGCGTGCTCGAGCGCGTCGCGCAATCGGCGCGGCTCTTGAGAGGTAACCGAAAGCACGCCCTTGCGCATCTGGGATTTGAGGTTTTCGGGCGTGTCGCAGAAGAGCAATTTCCCTTGATGCATGAGAGCGACGCGGTGGCAGCGCTCGGCCTCGTCCAGATACGCGGTCGAGGTGAGAATGGCGACGCCTTCGGAGACGAGTTCGTAGAGAATACGCCAGAAATCGCGGCGCGACACGGGATCGACGCCCGTCGTGGGCTCGTCGAGCAGAATCACCTTGGGGCGATGAATGAGCGCGCAGACAAGCCCGAGTTTCTGCTTCATGCCACCGGAGAGTTTGCCGGCCATGCGCGTGCGGAATTCGCTCATGCCCGCGGCCTGGAGCAACTGCGTGGAGCGGGTGGTGCGTTCAGCCTTGCGCACGCCAAACAGATCGGCGTAGAAGCGGATATTTTCGTCGACGGTGAGATCTTCATAGAGGCCGAAGCGCTGCGGCATGTAACTGAGCGCGTGCTTGGCGGCTTCGGGATTGCGCACAACGTCGCAGCCGGCAACGGTTGCATGGCCGGAGTCGGGCGGCATGATGCCGGCCAGCATGCGCAAGGTGGTGGTCTTCCCTGCCCCGTCAGGCCCGACGAGCCCAAAGATTTCTCCGGCGCGCACATCGATGCTGAGTCCATCGACAGCTCGGACGCCGGGAAAACTCTTGGTGAGCGCTTCGGCCTTGATGGCGGGTGCGCTTGCGGATTGGAACTGGTCCATCATTGTTTTGCGGGCGCTGGGGGATTGGAGTTGGGCGGAGCGGCGGCCAGTTGGATGTGCGCGTCGGCAGGCATTCCCGGCTTGAGTTCGTGATTGGGGTTGTCGATGTCAATCTTGATGCGGTAAACGAGCGTAACGCGCTCGGTCGAGGTCTGCACGCTCTTGGGCGTGAACTCGGCGTCGGGAGAGATGAACGAGATGCGCCCGTGGTATTGCTTTCCGGGATAGGAGTCCGTAGTGATGGAGGCATCCTGACCCCAGTGAATCTTGCCCAGATCGGTTTCGGCAATGTAGGCGCGGAGCCACACGTGATCGAGGTCGGCAAGCGTAACCACCGGCGCGCCGGGCGAGACCACTTCACCAAGTTCGGCCTGGCGCACGGTGATCACACCGCTCGATGGAGCACGCAGGGTTGTGTAAGACTCGTTAATGCGTGAGAGGCCAAGGCTGGCATCGGCTTGAGCAAGGTTGGCGCGGGCGATGGCTATATCTTCCTTGCGACTTCCTTCGACGGCCTGGTTGTAACGCTGCTGGGCGGCGGCGGCGTTTGCGGTCGCGCGCTTGAGCGCGGTTGCGGCCAGTTCGCTGTCCTGCGCGGAGATTTCATCTTTGGCAAAGAGTTGCTGGGCGCGATCATTGTCGGCCTTCTTCTGCGCCAGATCGGCCTGGGCATCGAGAACCATCTGATGTGACACCTTGACCTCCTGCTCCCTGGTTCCGGCCAAAGTGAGGGCGAGGCTGGACGCGCGCGCGGCCACGGTAGTCTCGTCGATCTTTACCTTCTGCTTGTAGTCGGCATCTTCAAGCCGCGCGAGCAGAGCGCCCTGCTCCACCTGCTGACCTTCTTCGACCGGCAACTCAACGATGCGGCCAGGCACTTTGAAGCCCACCAGGCTTTCGTGCGCCTCAATGTTCCCGGAGAGTGTGAGTTCGTTCGTCGGGGCAGGCTTTTTTACGAACCGCGGATAGAAGTACACTCCGGCAGCGATGGCCGCGGCCAGCAGAATCACGATCGGTATGAGTCGTTTCATGATGTTTATCCTTGTGCGGAGCCTAGTCAGTACAATCAGAAATGCAGCCTACTTGCAGGAAATCGGTTACGGATTCCCCATGAATTGCTGAATATTTTTCTCGGTATCGCCCATAGCTCGAGCGAGAGCAAACTTGGCGTCCACATGACTTGAAACAGCGACAATGTAGTTTTCCTCGGCGCGCGCCAGCTCGTCCTGAGCGGTGACGACCTCGACGTTATTGGCAGTGCCGGCCTTGAAGCGATCCTGCGTCAGCAGGAGTTCGCGCTGCGCCAGTTGCTGTCCTTGGCTGGCCACATCGACCTGTTCAGCGGCGGAATCGAGATTGAGCAGGGCCTGGCGGATGTCCTGATCGACGCCGCGCTCGAGGTCGGCGATCTGATCGTCGATGCGCCTGAGGCGGCTGGCAAGCTGCGCGGCCTCGCCTGCGCGGTCGCGGTCGAAGACCGTAAAGTCAATCTGGCCTTGAATGAGGCCAGTGGTTTGCATTCCGCCGACGCTGCGGCCGATTTCGCCGATGTTTCCGTTGATGCTCAGCTTGGGATAGAACCGCGCGCGACTGGCGCGCTGCTGCTCAATGAGGCTCTGGCGCTGGCTGGCAAGAGATAGATAATCGGCGCGCGCTTTCAGCGCCGCGGCCAGAAGCGTGTCCGGTTGCGACTGCGGCAGCGGCTCGTAACGCAGAGGTTCGGCGAGTTCGAGCGGCGTGCCTGGACTCATGCCGAGATTCCGCGCCAAGGCGAGGAGAGACTGCTTCAACTGGTTCTGCGCCACCAGCAACGCCTGTTTGTCGTTGGCCAGTTGCACCTGGGCGCGCAGCACGTCAACACCCGTGGCCGCACCGGCGTCATGCCTGTCGGTGGCAAGTTTGAGCAGGGCGTTTGAATCCGTCACGCGTGACTGAGCGGCATCGACGCGAGCCTCGGCCGATTGGGCGTCAAGATAAAGCGCAGCGATAAAGCGGACAATCAAATCGCGTGCGTCCTGCTCGTCCATTTTGCCGGCATCCACGGCGAACTGGCTGGCCCTGTACGCACGATAGCTTGCAAGATCAATCACGTTCTGCTGCGCATAAAGACGCACGTCGTAGTTGGAGAAGGGGCCCACGACCTCGGGCATTCCCGGCAGCGAGATGCCGAAGGCACGCAGGTTGCGATTCTGCACGTTAGCGTAGGTTTGCGCGCTTACACGCGGAAAAAGCGCTGCGGCCCTGCTGCGCTCGCGCGTGCCCTCGGACTCGTCCACGCGGGTTCCGGCGACGAGCACGCTGAGGTTTGCCTGCAGAGCCTTATGAATGGCGTCCTGCAACGTGAGCCGGTAAGGCGCAGCCTGCTGCGCCGCGCAAACAGGGCCCGCGGTCGCGCAGGCCAGAGAAAGAAGAGCTATTTTGAAAAACAATGATTTCATGATGCCTTCTTTTTGCCGGAGACGGCGATCGATCTCCAGAAGTGCTGGAAGCTGTCTTCGATCCATGGCTTCAGCGCGGGCTTCTCGTGGAGAGACCAAAGCAGAACAGACCCGATGCACGCCTGAACGAACTGGAGCGCGAGTTTCTTCGGATTCAGGGCCGGGTCGATCTCGCCCCGCTTCTGACCTTCCACAATAACCGCCGCAATTGCTTTACGGCCCTCGATCATGTTTCGTTTCAGAATTTCGCGGACCTTGCCGCTGACCAGGAAGGAGGAGATGAAGGCACGCGCCAGACCTGGGCTTCGTCCCGGCTCTTCGGCGAGTCGCTGCGCGAGCTGACGCAACACGGCATAGACGGTTAGTCCGTCGGCGACGGCGCGCGAAGATGCTGCATGGATCTTGCCAAGCTGAATTTCGGCCATCACGCCCAGGACGTGATCCTTGGTTTCAAAGTAGTTGAAAAAGGTGCCCTTGCCGACGTCGGCAGCCTCAGTGATGTCTTCAACGGTCACGTTCTGAAAACCGCGCTGGGCAAAGAGCTGCAAGGCGCAGCGGAAAAGCCGGATGCGGGTTTCCGCGGCGCGGCGCTGTCGGCGTCCCGTGGGCTGCGAATGAGAAGCGGGGACGGCTGAAGCACTGCGTGGAACGATCCGGCTTGATTTGCGACCAATGCTCATAAACGAATAACACCCGTTTGTGACCAACAGTCATATTATTTTACCGATGTGCTCGATCTGTCAAGCGGCCATGCGCAAACGCCCGGGCCACTATTGGCCCCGGCGTTCTGGTTGGGCGCATGCCCAGCCGTTGCGGAGAGCGTGGCGTCAGGATTAGAAAGTCGAGGGCTAGTAGTGCGCGAATCCAGAGACGACACCCACCGTATGCGCTACGATTCCGGCGGTTGGCGCCAGAATCCAGAGCTTGCTTTCCTTCTTCTTGAGCCGGTAGCTCATGAACGTGCTGTAACTGACGAGAGCGAAATTCACCCCGAGCTGGCCCGCGTGCGACGACGGCATAATGGGATTGCCCTCGACGCAATGCTGGTCCGCGATGCAGTGCTGCGTCATTTCGACGTCGAAGATGGCCATGCCGAGATGCAGGCCATTGAGCACCAAGAATCCTTTGCTCAGGGTGCGTGGAGGTTTTGGCGCGGGGGGCACGAAGACAAAGCCCGAAGACGACGACCCGGAGTAAGCTTCCGAGGCGCGGCCGATTGCAGCCTCATTGGCAGGCACGGAAGTTCTGGCGGATAGTTGCGCTTCTCGTTCAAGTTGCTTGATCGGAATCTTCGCATCCTGCGCCGAACAAGCAAGACTGCCCATCGCCAGCGCCAAGCCTAGCATCGTTCCGCTTACAGTGTTCATGATTCCCTCCACGTTTGCATCTGGAGGAAATATCGGCGGAATCAATGTCGGCTGGATCTTGGCTGGATTCAGGGCATTTCCGGGGTTTCTGCGTTAGATGGAACCAATTACTACAGGCGAGCCGTCCCCCAAATAAGCGCGCGACCACTGACACCGGTGCGGCGGCAACCGAAACTCAAACTCCTGCTTGCACAACAACGTACGGGTGTGGCTTACAATGGTCGCATTGCCCGTCATCCCTATCAGCGCGGATTCCGGCTTGAACGGCCGGGCGGTTAAAGCCAGCCGGCACACGCCGATGGTTGTGGGCGCGTGCTTGTTTTTATGCCTCATGTTCTCGACCGTCACGATGTTTGTGCGCGAGGCCTGGGCGCTCCAGGGCTTCCAGATCGGCATCTTTGCTTTGCTCGCCATTTACCTGGCGTCTGGCATCAGGGGCGGCAAGGAGCAGGTTGCCGGCGGTCTGGCGCCGATTCTTGTCTACCTGATCCCGGTTTGGGGCGTGATTCAGCTGGCTCTGCATACAACGGCCTCCAGCCTTGAGACGCGCGCCTCGGTCCTGCGCTGGGGCGCGCTTGCGGGGGTGTTTTTTCTCACGCAAACTGTTGCTGGAGCGCGTACCGCCCGGCGAAATGTTTTGAGCGCGTTCCTGGTGTTTGCAACGGCGATGGCGGTGCTCTGCCTGGCACAGCTTTTCACGTCCAAGGGCTTGGTTCTCTGGCTCTTTCCCACCGGATATCCGGATGTCTACGCCACTTTTCCGTCCTACAACAACTATGCGCAGTTTGTGGAACTGGCTCTGCCTATCGCTCTTTGGCGAGCGCTGCGTGAGGGCTGGCGCTCGTGGTGGTATGTGCTTTCGGGCGGCCTTTTGTATGGATCGGTGATCGGTTCGGCATCGCGCGCCGGCGCAGCGCTTTGCACCGCGGAACTGCTGGCCATGCTTGTGATCGGGCTTGTGAAACTGCGGGACCCAAAGACAGGGCTGCCCACACGCTCAACAACCGCCATGCTGGTGATGGTCCCCGTGCTGGCCGCGGCCTTTACGCTTGCGGTTGGCTGGCAACGTGTCTGGGAGCGCTACCAGCAGAATGATCCTTACCTGGTGCGCAAGGAGTTCATGTTGGCCGCCGCCGACATGGCAATCCACCGGCCGCTGACAGGGTATGGGCTCGGAACCTTCCCCGAGGTCTACCAGCGATACGCAATCAAGGACTTTCCGTTTTACGCCAACCACACGCACAACGACTGGGCAGAGTTCGCCGCAGACGGCGGATTCCCATTCCTTCTGCTGGTGTTGATCCCGTTTGCCGTTGCCGTTCCTATGGCCGCTCGCAATCCCTGGGGCATGGGATTGATCGCGATCATGCTGCACGCTTGCGTGGATTTTCCGTTTCCGCGCCCAGCGGTTTCCGGCTGGATGTTCGTGCTGCTGGCGCTGCTTTATATGTCGCGAACACAGAACACGCCGGATCCGCAAAAGGAAACACCAGCCGCGACAACTGCGTCGCCGCGACCGTAGTCTTTCGGGGTATCGCACCCAGAAGCGGCATCCCGAACAAGCGATCACCGGGGCAGTTTCTTAATTTGGACCGAGTCCACGTCGAGCATGCCTGCAATGCGCGTTGTCCCGAGCGTGCGCCGGTATGCAAGGCGAAGACGAACCAGAGATACGCCCGGCGGAATCAGGAAGCCCATCGATGCGTGTTTCACTTCTTCGCTGGAGAGAGCGGGAGATTCGGCGAGGATCAGATTCGACTTCGGATCGATCATCTGCCAATGGATTCCGGTGTCGGGAGGAATGTCGGTGGTGTGGTAGGCATAGGCCAGTGTGTATTTGCCGGGCGCGAGCACTACGTCCTGATCCGCAATCGTGCAGTCTTCCGGCTGTCTTCCGGTGAATTCGGTCTCAAGGCCCGAAGAGCCGGGCCAGGAGTGCAGGCCCTCATACTCGGGAATGGACCAGTCGAAACTGACCGGCAGCGGGTCGCGCTGAAAACCGGCGTTGTTGGGCACGGTGGAATCGGCAACGACCCAGCGTTTTTCAATCAACAAGCGCCACAATGCGCTGGCATCGGCAGCTTCATTGCCGGCAGCCAGCCTGTTGATGACGGTAAACATCATCGGACGATCAGAAGCCGGGTCGCCGGATCGCATCAGGCGGGGCGCAACTGCGGCAGCGGCGGCAGGCTGATTCTTGGCCAGCAGAAAGCCAATGTACTGGCGGATCAATTCGGGCTTGTCATTGAGGATTGCCGCAGTAATCCGCGCCGGATCAGGCGAAACGCGCCAGCACAGCTCAAAGAGCGAACCAACGTCATCGGCCGGCATGGCGGCGGCGCTGCGGGCCCACGCCCAGAAGGCCGGCATGTTGTCGCGGCGAAAGTAGTAGTTGGCAAGGCTCCAGCGGGGCAGATAGGTGTGGTCCACGGCGTAAGCCTGAAGCAGTTGCTTTTCGGCGCGCGCATAGTCGCCCTCGGCCTCGTATTGCAGACCCAACTCGATGTCCGCCTGGGCGTCGTAGAGATTCAAGCTGAGCGACGTGGTCAGCAGATTCCGCGCATCGGCCCGGTCGAACTGAGCCAGGCGCATGTAGTATTCCCACGCGTCCGGCACAACGCGAATTGCCGCACGCACGGACTCCTCCGTGTCCTGACGGAACAGGTAGTCCGCGCGCGCCAGCTTCAGCGAACTCCAGATCCCGAAACAGCAGGCGGCAACAACGACGATTCGCAGCGCACTGGCCAAAAACCGGCTAGAAGAAGGCATCATAGTCAACGGGAAAACATAGCACCAAGAGAAGGCAATTTCTGAATAAACAGTGCAGAGACACTCTAACCCAATTTCGACCCTCTTGCGATTTTAGCCCGCAGCAGAGCACCGCGTAGTTTATCTACCTGAAAGGATAAGACCCTGTTGAAAATCGGACACTTTCCGTTAAGTACTAGAGGGCAGAGAGTCTATGGTTGAATGTATTGCATAGGTAATGCGTAACTGACTTTATTTCAACGAGGAAGCACCTTGAAGTCCTTTGTGTTTTGGGGTATAATCGAGTAAAGTGACGAGTCGTGGTGTGTCTGCACCGCGAGCCGCGAGGGCGAGACATGTTCAGGAAACTGCAAGTTGCTGCAATTGTGTTGTGCATGTTGTCCTATGCTGCCGCCGCAACGGTCTCGATTGGCACCGTGAATGCGCGCGGAGATATGCACGTGGACAGCTACGCGGTCAAAGGCAACGCCACCCTGTTTGACGGGTCTGTTGTGGAAACCGGACAGGCAACTGCTGATTTGCGCCTGAGCAAGGGCGCAGAAATTACCTTGTCTTCCAGTTCGCGCGGCACCCTCTACAGCAATCGCCTGGTCTTGCAGCAGGGAGAAAGCGAAGTGGCCGCCTCCGGTCCATTCCAACTGGATGCAAATGGCCTGCGCGTGACCCCAAACGAGCCGAATTCGCGCGGAGTAGTTTCCCTGAAGGCCGACAACACTGTAGAAGTCGCCTCTTTGAATGGCAGTTTCGGAGTGACCAATGACCATGGGGTTCTGCTGGCGAATGTCCGCCCGGGCCGCGTAGTCTCGTTCGCCATGCAAACCGGCGCAGACGTTAATGCGTTCTCCGGAGTTGGTCTGGTGACCTTCGAGAATGGCACGTATTATCTGACCACCGACGAAAATGTGAAGTACGTCTTGACCTGCAAGGATTCCCACAAATATGTAGGGGATAAAGTCGTCGTATCCGGCACCTTACAAGGGCAAGCAGGTGGGGCCGGAGCAATGCTCTGCGTGAAGGATATGGACATCAATGGAGCCACTGGGATGTCGACAGGAAAGAAGTGGCTCATCGCAGGCATCATTGTCGGAGGCGCACTCGGCACTGCACTGGCACTCAAGGGCAGTAGCTCCTCCACACCGCCAGCGAGCCGATAACTGCGGGTTTTACGCCTGATTTTGGTTAGTGATTCCGTGTGGGGACTTAAGGGGTTGTTTTCGCAATGCGCAGCGCTAAAGCGATCGTTGCTAAATTTGCCCTGGTTCCTGGTTGTTGATCGTACCCTACACAACCGCGCAAGCCTGCCTGAATTCCTCAATTGCCTTGGATAGACCACAGCTTCTCATTGCATCGGTCGCATGCAAAGGAGGCGCGTGCTTCCGTTTGCGCCACGGCGTCATACATATGACGTCTATTGACGTACGTTTGCGCGCAATCTCGCATTGAAATCAGAGGATAATATCAATTAAATGATATAGATGTGTTGAAATTATGAAAATACTGCATTGTCACACTTCTGTCTCACATTTTTGTTGTATCTTTCGTGTACGCGTGCTATCTCTAGTGAATATCTGAATACCGCAGAGCTCGTTCGCGCCAGCTGGTAGCCGGCTCCTCCGCTGGCAGCCCCACAAGTGGTTCACATGTGGGCGGCTTGCTTAAGGTCACTTCGATTGCCTGGGACTAACGGGGGCGAAGCCTGCCCTGAAATCACTCCTGAAGTCAGGGTTTGCTGCGAGTCAATCCACGCAGCTTCGCATCATTTGCCACCGCGATGGTTGGCGTTGCCCAGCCTGCGACAACTGTGGCCATTTCACTCCAACTCTTTCCGAAACCAAACATGACAGTTTTGAATCCGCGTTCACGCATGATCAGTGTCCGGCTCTCCGAAGAGGAGTATTCGGCTCTAAGACGTCTATGTTCAGTAACAGGCGCGCGCAGCGTCTCGGACCTGACCCGCGACGCGATGCGCGTGCTTCTGAAAAGCACGAGCCGCGAGGAAGTGCTCGGGATTCACGTGGACGAATTCCGCACTCAAATGAGAAGCCTGGATCGCAAGATCGAGCAGCTCGCGGCGGACATTACATCGCTGAAGACCAACGGCAATCAGTGAATGAGAATGCAAGGCTCGGCCGGCCCGAGCAGCGCGATCGAGGCTGCATGGCACCATGGCGCTAGCCTGGATCAGGGAGTCCTTTATGAGACGTATCGCCATTTCCCTTCTGGCAATTGCGGTTGCCAGTTCAACGTTAGCCCAGCAGGAGGCGAATTCCCCCCCCGCTCCCGCCGGGGCAACCACCTTTAGCAGTGGTCCCAATCTTTCTCCGGAGAAGCTCGGCAAAGAAGACCTGCTTGGAGTCTCCGTGTACGACGCGCCGGAGTTGTCGCGTACGATCCGTGTAGACGACGACGGCAATATTCGCATGCCGATGCTGCAAAGGCCGATTCACGCGAACGGGCTGCTGCCCGTCGAACTTGAGAAAGCCATCACAACGGCACTGGTCGAAGAGCATTTAATGGTTAGCCCTGTTGTAACCGTCACTGTGGTTGAGTATCACAGCCGGCCAATCACTGTCGTTGGTGCGGTGAGGACTCCAATAACATTTCAGGCAAACGGCACCGTGACGCTTCTCGAGGCAATTACGCGAGCCGGGGGACTTGCAGAAAATGCAGGAACGGAAATCTTGATAAGCCGCCCCACGGCCAACGTGAATGGCGCTCCGGCAACACTGACTGAGCGAATCCCGGTGCGCGACATTCTGGACGTCTCGAACCCGGCTTCAAATATGAAACTGAACGGCGGAGAGAATATCCGCGTTACAGACGGCGGCCAACTATTTGTTGTAGGCAACGTAAAACGTCCCGGATCGTTTTCGATTGCCAACGGTTCGGAGAGCAGCATTCTGAAGGCAATGGCCCTGACCGGAGGCCTTGATAGCTTTTCCTCGCATACGGCGTACATCTACCGTGTCGATGACAGCACCGGCCACAAGAGCGAGATACCGGTCCCAATCAACAAGATATTGGCCCGAAAGGCTCCAGATGTGCCTCTGTACGGCAACGACGTCCTCTACGTTCCAACTCGGAACGGTCAGCGGATGAGTGCGAAGGCGCTTGGGCTGGCCATAGGCACAGGCCTGGGCATAGCTGCCATTCTGGTTTATATAGTTCATTAGGTCGAATGAAGAGGAAACATGCCTGAACAAGCGAGACTGCCAGAGGCAGTACCCTCCAGCCCGGCCGTCAATCTGCCACCAGTGGCTTATTATGCGCCGTTTGCGCCGCAGCAGGAGATCGAACCGATAGCGCCATCCGTTCCCTTGTCGCACTATCTTTGGGTTCTGCGCCGTCAGCTTTGGAAGATCATCGCATTTGTTGCCACCTGCGTTCTGGTTACTGCGATCGTCTCGGCGAGGTTGCAGCCTATCTACGAGTCGACAGCAACGGTCAATGTCGATTTTCAGGCTCCATCGGGGGTTGTAGGGCAGGACTCTACAACGGCCTATATCGAGGATCCGGATACATTCCTCGCCACCCAGATCAGACTGATTCAATCGGACGCCGTTCTCCGTCCGGTAGCCGAACAGTTTCACTTGCTCAATACCAATGGGAAGTCCAGCCAGACGGGGGCGCAGGTGCAGGAAAAGGTGGAAGCGCCGGTTTCACTCGGAGCTCTCCAGGTCAGCCGGCCCACCGGCACAAATCTTCTGCTCATCGGCTATCGCTCTGCAGACCCGCGGCAGGCCGCCGACATTGCGAACGCGGTTGCAAACTCATTTCTTTCGCACGCCTATAACATCCGCATCCGATCCTCAGCAAGCCTGTCCTCGTTCATGGAGAAACAGCTCGATGAGCTCAAGGCAAAGATGGAGAAGTCCAACCTTGCCCTCGCGCAGTTTGAAAAAGATCTGGACGTAATCGACCCGGAAGATAAATCGAACATTCTCTCAACCCGCCTGCTGCAACTGAACACCGAATATACCAACGCTCAAATCGACAGGGTAAATAAACAAGCGGCACTGGAAGCAATCCAATCCGGCTCTGTTGAAGCTGCTCAGATTTCTTCACAGGGTTCCTCGCTCAATAAGCTCAGCGACAATCTGGAACAGGCGCGCCAGCACTTCGCGATGGTTAAAGAGACTTACGGATCCAATCATCCTGAATACCGAAAGGCCGAGGCGGCCGTCACGGAAGATGAAAGGCTATTCAACCAGGCTCGCAGTAACGTTGCTGCGAGAGTCGCAGTGCAATATAGCCAAGCACTCAGCCGCGAGCAGTTACTCCAAAGAACCGTAGCAAAAACCAAAGCCGAGTGGGACAGCCTCAATTCGCGATCCTTCCAGTATCGACAGTTGAAGCAAGAGGCCGATGCCGACAAGGCCCTTTACGACGAATTGGTGAAAAAAATCCAGGAGGCAGACATCAATGCCGGGTTCCAGGATAACAACATCAGCATTGCCGACGCGGCTCGGCCGTCGCTGTCCCCCGTCTATCCCAATAAGCGAATGAACCTAATGATGGCCTTTTTTCTATCGACGCTTCTGGCCATCGGCGCTGCAATACTTCTGGATTCCATCGACAACACACTGCGCGATCCGCTGGAGGCCAGCCGCTTTCTGGGGGTGGATGTCATTGGTACCATGCCCATTGACCGCACCGCGGCTCAACTGTACAGGCCCATCGTCCCGGCGCCGGGAGAGGTGCCGCCCGCGGCGGTCGTTCCAGTTCCGAATCGCAAGGGATACTACGGCGCAACCTCCAACTTCGAGGAGGCCATTCGGACCCTCCGCAACACCATTCTCTTGTCCGACTTCGAGGGCCGGCTTCGCTCCATCGCACTGACAAGCGCCACGCCGTCTGAGGGCAAGACCACTGCCGCTGCCCATCTTGCCATAGCCAATGCCGATCGCGGCAAAAAAACGCTGCTGGTAGACGCCGACCTGCGGCGCCCCAGCCTTCATTCAAAGTTTGGCATCAACCCGCGCGAAGGCCTTTCCAATGTGCTCACCGGCGAGATGCCCTGGCAGGATGTCGTCCTCCCGATCGAAGGCAGGCCTAACCTGAGTCTGCTCCCGGCAGGTCCAAGCTCCCATCGTGCCGCAGACCTCATCGGCCCGCGTCTCTCGTCCCTGCTGGACGAGTTCAACAAGGAGTACGACCTTGTAATTCTGGATTCGCCCCCGTTGCTTGGTTTTGCCGAGTGCCTCCAGATCGCCACTGCGGCCGATGGAGTACTCATCGTCAGCCTTGCCGGTAAAACCAAGCGCAAAGCCGTTGCCGCAGTGGTTTCAACGCTGAAAAGGCTCCGGGCTAACATCATCGGAGTGGTCATGAACCAGATGAGCCACGACACATCGTCAGGCGGCTATTCGTATTACGGATATAACTACTATGGCCGCTACGGCCAGGACAACGATGAAGAACCGATGTGACCATGCAAACTGTGGCAGCAACAGCATCTGCGATTGCCGAAGATTGTTCGCGGGTTAAAGACATCGAGAACTCGACTTTGAAACCACGATCTGCAAGCGAGGCAACCACAGATCTGGCAAACTTGGATTTACTGCGCTCCGTCGCTGTGGGACTTGTCTTTCTCACCCACACGATGGCCGCTATGAGGATACGCGGCCTCGGCGATCTCGGGCGCTTCGGCGTTCTTCTTTTCTTTGTGCACACGTCGTTGGTCCTGATGCTCTCGATGGGACGAATGGAGTTATCCGGTGTCAGGCTGTACACCGTGTTTATCGTACGAAGGATCTTCCGGATTTACCCATTGAGCCTATTCACTATTTGCCTGGTCATCGCCTTCCACATCCCTTCTGTACCCTGGTTAGCAGGGGCAATAGGCGGCTCGATATGGCCTGGATGGCCGGGCCTATTTTCAAACTTCTTCCTGATTCAAAACATCACGGGCAGTGCGTCGGTTCTATGCGTTCTCTGGTCGCTTCCCTATGAAGTGCAAATGTACGCATTTCTTCCTCTCCTCTACATCCTGATTCGCCGCTTCCCTTCTCTGCGGGCAATTGCACTGATCTGGCTTGGAACCGTCGTCGTCGCTGGATTGGAATATATTGTGCGCAGCAAAATGGATTCCGACTCTCTTCTCTTGCGCTATTTCCCTTGCTTTCTTGCGGGCGTGCTTGCGTGGAGACTATTGGAAACCGGGCGGCGCAGGCTCCCGGGCGCACTATGGGTGCTCGTTGTCGTCGCTCTCGTTATGCTCTACAGGCTGGAAGATATTGTCCGCGTCTACGGGATAGATTGGCACGGCCTCCTTCATGGGACATTCAGAAACGACCACAAGATATGGCTGCCCCCATCACTCGACCTAGTTCGCGACTGGGCTTTCTGCGCTGTAACCGGTCTCGCCATTCCATTCTTCGCGGACGTCAAGGGAGTCTGGTTGAACGCGAGTACGAGAACAATCGCTCAGTATTCCTATGGCGTTTATCTGTGCCACGTTCCCATGCTGTGGGTTTGCTTTTCGCTTCTTCATTTCGGCAATGTGTTCGTCAGCGCAATCCTGACCGTGCTGCTGACAGCACTTGTCTCATTCGTGCTCTACCACGTCATCGAACACCCCGCGATTCGGTTCGGCAAACAATTCAGCAAAAGGCTCGTCCGCAGTATCGCGTTTGCCTGAAAACATCGTATGACTACAATCGAAAACCAATCCGCTGAGTGCACCCAGCCATCCGTCCGCGTTCTTGGCTCGCGCGTACATCTGCTCTCGGCTGCGCGTACGGTGGACCATATCGAGCGGTGGATCCAGTCACGCGATGGACGTTGCCACCGGGCAATCGTAACGGGCTTTCACGGGTTGCTTGAAGCGCACCAGAATCCCCGCATCCATGCAATCCTCAATGGCGCAGACCTTTGGGTTCCCGATGGAATCGCGCCGGTCTGGCTCGCGCGTCTGCGTGGGCGCCGCAATGTAGTCCGGACACCGGGCGCAGAAATCATGCGGGAGTTTCTGAGGCGGTCAGAGGAAAAAGGCTACAGCAGCTACTTCTACGGCGATACAGAAGAGACCCTGGCAGCGCTGTGCGAGGCAGTAGCGCGCGACTATCCCGGCCACAGAATTGCTGGTGCCTATTCCCCGCCCTTCCGCTCTCTCTCTCCGTCCGAGGAGACGGAAATCATCGAGCGGATCAATACCGCCCGGCCAGACATTCTTTGGGTCGCGCTCGGCATGCCAAAGCAAGATATCTGGATCCACGAACGATTAGCCAAGCTCGATATTCCCGTCGCCATAGGCGTCGGCGCCGCGTTTGCATTTGTCGCCGGAACAGTTCCCCGCTGCCCTGAGTGGATGGGCCGTGCTGGCTTTGAATGGGTCTACCGCTTCCTCAAGGAACCCCGCAAACTCTGGCGGCGCGATCTGTTGGACGGTCCACGATTTATCTTTTATGCGGGTATGGAGTTACTTCGCCGCGAGACTTCGAATGCCACAACCTCTATCCACTCAAAGTGATCCTTTCGAGGCCGACCTGTCCGCGCTTGAGAACCCCGCCTCCAGCGCCAGGCGCACTGGAATTATTGCGCGCATGCTGCACGGAACCGGCGCGGGGGTAGTTGCATACGGGCTGAGCATTGGCAGTAACCTGCTGCTTCTCCCTCTATACCTGCACTTCTGGTCCGTGGCTGTCTACGGCGAATGGATGGCCCTTTACTCCGTTGTAAACTATCTCGCTAACCTGGACTTTGGTGTTACCACGGCCGCAACAAATGCAGCTACCATGGCTTACGCGCGCAATGACTGGCCGGCATTTAAGCGGATACAGGGCACTGCGTGGGCTACCTCACTCATGATCGCCGGAATCGGCATTGTTCTGATCAGCGCACTTTCACTGTTCTATTTTCGCGTGAATAAATGGCTTGGATTAACGGTAATTGATCAACGCGACGCTCGCATTATCTTTCTCTGCCTGGGCATTTCACTACTGGCCAATATCCCGGGGCGTCAACTTACTTCTGTCTATATTGCAATTGGTAAATTCGCAACATACCAGTGGCTTTACAATGCGTTTATGTTTTTCGCAGTAGTTATCACTGCAATTGCATTAATCTTAGGCGCAAGCCCAGCGTCACTAGCCATTGTGGCTGCGGGCACCACATTGCTCACTTTAGTGTTCGCAGCAGGACTCCTCAGCTGGCGGCGTTCGGGCCTGATGCCGCGAATCCGTGACGCAGACTGGCACACAGCCAAAAGTCTCGCCGCGCCCACCGGGCAGTTTGGTATCTCAATGATTGCCACCGCCCTCACTGTACAGGGTCCAATCGTAATCTTGAGCCGCGCGCTCGGCGGGCCATCAGTGGCACTCTTCGCCACCACTCGCACCGTCGCCAACGTAGTCCGGGGAATGTTAACATTACTCCGGGCCCCTCTGGGCCCCGAATTCAGCGCCGCTGCGGCCCAGCCGAGCAAGGATAAGCTGCGCAGTCTCTTTCGCATCTCGGCAGCTATAGACGCGGTGATTGCAATCAGTCTCACTGCAATTCTTTGGTCGGGCGGGATTTGGATTATCTCGTTCTGGTCACATCACCACATCGATCCGGACCCCATGCTGCTTCATCTCCTTTTGATTGCCTTCATGGTAGAGGCCTTTCTTCAAATGCTCACCATCGCGGGCTGGGCCACGAACCGATTTAGGGGCGCGTCTCTGGGACAACTCGCCACAGCCTGTCTCTCCCTCGCGCTCGCGGTTGTGCTCCTCGGCCGTTTTGGCCCCTCTGCAATTCCTCTCGCAGCCCTTGGGCCTCTGACCGTAATTATGATGCCACTTTCAGTGAAGAATGCATACGATGAGGCCCACCTGACAATATGGTTTGTGGTCGGCCGCATGCTGATTCCTTTTGCATCACTCATTGCACTTTCAGCATTATTTCCACTGTGGATTGTGAGATTCAACCTTTTTCCGGCGTGGCTAAGTGCCGGTATATCATCCCTGGTAATATGCGCCATAGGCGTGACTACGGTGGCCACATTGTTTCTGACTGAAAATGATCGCGATTCGATGCGCGCCCGTATTCGCGCGCACGTATCTAAAAAGGAATGCCCTACTAACTTGTTAAAAAATGCTTAACTGTCTCGGCATGCGGCAACATGGGAGCACCAAAACCGTCGTTGAGACGTTGCAGATCGCTCTGCGTACGTTGTAGGACGATCTTCTTTTCAAGTACGTGACATTCGCAGTTTTTCAACATGTTTCTAATCCACCTGCCATCTTGTTATTGTTGACAAATACCGTATCGTAGCAACCGCGTGGGACACTGTCCATTGCAGCTCGCCTGTTGATACTCGAATCATATTCCATTGTTCTCAATTGAAAGGAATGCGGTACCTGCCATGTTCGTGCGAGAAATAGCCCGTGCTGCTCTTGCATCTGCCGTGCACCGGTTGAAGACAGTGAAGGTTGGCCATAGGATAGTCGATTCACGGTTTGCTGCGTGGGTATGTGGAGAAGGCGTGGTCATTGCTAAGCTAAGATACGGCGCGCAAGCCGTTGTGTTCGCCAACGAATATATTGGCCGGTCGATGTATCTATGGGGGGAACATGATCCACGGATCACAGATGTAATTGACGCAGTTCTCCGTAACGGTGATTCGGCTCTGGATATAGGCGGCAACTTTGGTGTAACTGGGATATTTATTGCCAAGCGTGTTGGCTCCACGGGCAAAGTACACCTATTTGAACCGCAACCACTTGTTGCGTCGTGCCTGCGCACTTCCCTGCTAATCAACGGCTACTCGCATGCGACTGTTCACGAATGTGCGCTTTCTGATCGCGATGGCTCTGCGGTCATGAGTGTCACTGATCCATCAAATATGGGCATGACGACACTGTCGCCAATAAATGTAGACTCCATGAAGCATCTCCAAACCATCAGCGTCCGAACCAAAAATGCTGCTGAGTACATGGATTCGCTGGAATGTTCCGCAGTAGCACTTGTAAAAATTGACACGGAAGGGCATGAGACTGTCATCCTTGCATCGATGCGGGAATGGCTCGCAAAACAGCGTCCACCAATTATAGTGTTCGAGTGCCACCTTGATGGGCACACTTTCAGGGAACAACAATCAGTAGAAATCCTATCTGGACTCGGTTACGAGTTCCTCGGCATTGATACAAAGCCACTTTGGCATACTCGTCTGTTTCACATCAACGATAAACAACAGCCCGCTGGTTATGACTTTGTCGCTGTTCTATGGCAAGAACTTGATGAAGATCGTCGCACAGCACTTGAGGCTTTGCTGATCTGAGATGGCCCATGACGACTACACCTCGAAATTTGGCTCGCGCGCAGACTTTGGCACTGATAATAGTGGACCGAATGACTCGATAACAGATGAGGCTTTATGCACTTTGGAGGCAGATCCAGGCAAAGACCAATTTGCCCTCCATAGACGTCCGAGGGTAGTAATCGGCCATCCACGCTTAGGACGCGGCGGCTCGGAATCTGTCGTGATGTGGCTGATCGAGGCGCTCAAGCATGACTTTGATGTGACAGTCATGACGACCGGCGGTTGGAACCTATCGGCACTGAATGCCTACTATGGGACACAGGTGGGAGAAGACGAAGTCAAAGTTCGGATAGCTCCAGTTCCCTTCCCGATGCATCGATTCAATGCCTCGGCGCTTCGCGGTGCCTGTTATCAGCGGTTCGCCTCTAGGATTGCAAGAGAATACGATGTGCGAGTTAGTGCATATAACACGACAGACTGGGGCCAACCAGGTATTCACTTCCTTGCGGATTTTAGCTGGAATCATGAGATCCGCGACCACCTCGATCCCCCTTCCCCCGGCTTGATTTACAGAGATTCACTCATGCGCAGAGCGTATCTGGCAATTGCTGCAGCTTATGAAAGGCCCTCTAGGCGGGATGTGCTCCGGGGCGACGTCATAATTGCCAATTCGCGCTGGAGCGCGACACTTCTCAAACAAGATTGTGGGGTGGAGTGTGCGGCGGTGATATACCCACCTGTGTGGTCGGACTTTCCAAATGTCCCCTGGGATTCCAAAGAGCTTGCTTTTGCGATGATCGGCCGCATCGCACCCGAGAAGCAAATAGAAAAGGCTATTGCCATTCTGGAAATAGTGCGGCGGCGCGGGCATGCCATGCGACTTCACTTGTGCGGCCACATTGGCAATGATCTCTATGGGCGGCGTATCGCGCGGCTTTGTGAGTTGCGAAAATACTGGATTACGACTGAAGGCCAGGTGGGCGGCTCAAAGAAGGCTCACATTCTGGCTCACTGCCGGTTCGGAATCCAGACTCGCTGCGCAGAGCCCTTCGGAATTTCGGTTGCAGAGATGGTCAAGGCAGGTGCGATCGTGTTCGCTCCCAACAACGGCGGGCAAACCGAGATACTTGACTCCCCTGACCTGTTGTTTGGCGGAATAGATGAAGCGGCAGACAAGATTTGCGCCGTTCTCGATAACGCAGAGAAACAGTGCGCTCTTCGAAACCACTTGGCGCAACGAGCAAAGATGTTCAGCGCCGAGCGGTTCATGGAGACTAGCGTGGCTGTCATTGCGTCGTCGTTCGCCCACAAGACTCACATTGGCAGAAACAATGCCGATCACCACGCTCTTGCGTAGTAAGACATCGGCAGACTTCCAACTCAATCCCCCACAATCGGGAACTACGGCGAGCACCAGAGAAAGCATTGCCACAAATCAAGGGACATTCACATGAATATTAACTGCAATCACAATGCACTGGCGTGCAGACGGAATGTCAAGTATGTCTGATGTACTGGTCTTTATCACGGCAACTATCAATTGTGGCCAGACTCCCTACGTAAAACGAACTGATCCCGAAGAGCGACAACAGGATTACCTGACAGCATTTCGAGCCTGGATGTCGCTTAACTGCGATGCCGATATTGTCTTTTGCGAGAATTCACAGGCCGACCTTGCCCCCTTTCGTGAAGAAGCAGACAAACACACCGGTGATTGCACAATCCGACTATTGTCGTTCGCTGGAAACGATGGAGCACAGCAAAAAGGAAAGGGGTATGGCGAAATCGAGATGTTGCGCTACGCCTTCAATACCCTTCCCGATCTGCAGAATTATCGTTACATTATCAAAGTGTCCGGACGTTACCGTATAAGCAATGGCGCTCAGCTTATTGAACAGATCAGGAAGATGTCCGCTGACCTGATTTGCGATGTCCATGCATACCTGACCTATGGCGACACGAGGACTGTTGCATTCACGCCTCATATCGCTTTGACCCATCTGCTTCCATACCGTGATGAAATAGACGATACGCGCGGAGTGATTATCGAGCATTTAATGGCTAAATGTCTTCACCGAACATTGCTGGCAGGTGGCAGTTGGGCGCCCCTGCCCTGCACACCACTCTGCGACGGCATATCGGGAAGTTGGAATACGCCCCAGCGAGATACGCTCGCCTATCGAGTCAAACAAAATGTTAAACGCAAGTTAGCTCGCTGGATATATCGGTATTGAATCACACCCGAATAACTAACCATGACATCCATATTATTTAGAGACAAACGCCAACAGATGAGCAGAAAGACACTCAGTAAATGAAGATTGCATTTGTTTGTCTATACGAGGCCTATCCGCCAGCATCTGGCGCAGCCTATGTTACCTACAATTGCGCACACTTGATGCCTGGCACCAGTCTTCTCGTGCAACTCGCTCGGCGGTCGGGCACCACCACCGTCGATAACCTCACTATTGTTAGCCTGCCACAACGATCGCCCTCCCGCATGGCTAAACTTGCTTGGTTTCCGCTCACTATCATCACGATTCAAAGAGCTATTGCGAGATTCACGCCGGACATTGTGGTACTTGAGGGCGCTTCCTGGGTTGTGTATCTTGCACTGATTGTTTTAGCGATTCGAAAGACACTTCCCAAAGTAAAAGTCGTCTACCATGCCCATAATGTTGAGTACCTTCTCAGGCAGGAGCGCAACAGCCCATCGGTCGTGGCGCTAACGAAACGGGCCGAAAGATATCTCCTAACAAACTGCGACCGCAGCTTTGCCGTGTCAAACGAAGACCGTCAACACTTTTTTTCACTTTATGGCATCCTACCCTCTCTACTTCCCAACGGAGTCGATTGCAGCGCGTACATGGTTCCTCGGGACGCAATCGACGCAGCGCGAAAAAGATTCGCAATTACAGATGAGTCGATTCTCTTTATGGGGCTCTACGGCTACCCACCCAACACAGAGGCCGTCCGCTTTCTGGCCAAGGAAGTAATGCCCAGATTGCACCTTCAACGTCCCAATCTTCGCCTCGTCGTCACGGGAGGGGGACCTCCAACTTGCCCTCCATGGCTGATCAGCACCGGCGTTCTCTCTCGATCCGATCTAAACGCCGTCATTTGTGCCTGCCGCATCGGAGTTGCGCCAATCTTCAAGGGAAGTGGAACTCGACTTAAGATTCTCGAGTACATTGCCGCTGGTCTTCCCGTTGTTACAACGCGCAAAGGCGCCGAAGGCCTTAATCTAGATGCCGGCACACATGCACTCTACGCAGAAACGGCATCGGAGTTTCAACACGCATTACTGAAACTGCTTGATGATTCATCTCTCTCGAAGAACATTTCAGAACAGGCTCGTGGATATATTCAGTCCACTTTTGACTGGACTACACTTTTATGCCGGTTTGCAAACGACCTTGAAACTCCTTAAGGCAGTTTTTAGAACCCTGACGCTCAGCTAATCTCTCAATGGTAAACATACGCACCAATACGCTGCGGTCGCTTCGCTTATGGCACGCACCGACATCTGCCCTTATCCTCTGGGGATGCCTCTGGATCAACCTGAATACAGGCTTCTGGAACATCCAGCTTGCGAATAATCTATACGACTGGCAACTTTCGATCCGTGCCGCACTCCCTTTCATCGTGCTTCCTTGGGCCGTTTTTCTTCTGCTGCGCCGTGGAAAACTCTTCTTGCCTAGTTCTTCCCCATCTCGACTTCTCTTGGTGTATGGTGCGATTGCGGCGCTTGCATCTTTTTTTTCACCGGATACTATGGCGTCCCTGTATTGGTCGTTGCCCTTTCTCGGAACGATACTCGCAGCCTGGACGTTCCTTGATAGATCTGACTCTCTTGAGTCTTCCAGACAATTGCTTATCGTCACTTGGGTTACAACCTTCTTCGTTGCGGCAATTATCGGCTATCAGGCCCGTAACTCGGTTTTTGGAGGAGGCGCCACAGGATATGGAGTCATTACCGAGTTACACGGGCTATCACGGTCGTCTGGAGTCGCCAGATGGGCTGCTGTACCAGGATTGGTGTGCCTGATTAGGTCGTATCATACTCGCCGGCCCAGTCTTATCGCGTTTTATCTTGGTGCCGCCGCAGTTTCATTTTTCATCGTATATCGAATGCAATCACGAGGCGCTGTTTTCGGCGCCGTCGCCGCTCTTCTGTTCTCACTCCTTGTCTCGTCAAGAATGCGGCGCTATGCGCTTCCATTTGCGACTGCGGCTGTTATCGTGATTTTTATCCTTGATTCTCCGGCAACTGTGTCCAATAATGTTGCCGCGTATCTCCGGCGCGGACAGAGCAGAGAACAGTTCATCTCTATGACTGGGCGAACGCGAACGTATGAACATAGCTTAGTTGCCATTCAAGATGCCCCGCTTTTCGGACGAGGCCAATGGACTGATCGCATTGTCCTAAACGAGCCTGCACAAAACTCCTTCCTTCAGGCGCTTCTCAACGCCGGAATTATCGGTGCCATTCCTTATTTTGCGTCTTGGATTACAGGATGGCTACTGTTCTATCGCCTACAGAAGAAGGCTACACAACTGGCTCCGGAAGACAGAATTCACCTTCTCGAGTGTGGCGCCGTCATGATGTTCTTTACGGTCCGGGCCATACCAGAGACCACTACGGCAAGTTATGCCGTTGATCTTCTGGTTATGGTAGCCGTTTATGTTTACCTTGAATGCCTGTTTCTTCACTCTAAGGTTAGAACTCGGCCTCTCGCTTTTCAGCGGTATTATCTGGTTTCATCCTGGGCAAACAATGCAAATAGACGAGAGAAGGTATTGGCCAACCGCCCGCTATGAAACGATTGCAAATACTTGCGGCCGCCTACGCTTGCGATCCAACCAAGGGATCTGAGTCCGGCGTTGGATGGGGCTGGGTCACTGCGATGGCGGCAGAACACGACATAACCGTTTTGACGGCGGATTACAACAAATCGAATATTGAAGAGTATCGTCGCCAAAACCAGACCTCTTTATCCAGCAACCCGCGCTTTATCTACGTAAGAAACCGCCCATGGCATTACCGTCCAAGCGGAATGTGGCCCGCGATTGAGAACTCAATCGCCAAGCCGCTGATGAATATTGCTTATCAGGATTGGTTAAACTGCGCCTTCAAAGATGCTCAAGATGAGATATGCAAAAGCCGCTATGACCTTCTGCATCTGATCACATATGTCGGGTGGCGATTCCCTGGAACTTTCTACCGGCTCGGCATTCCGTTTGTTTGGGGGCCAATCGGTGGAATGAGAAACACACAATGGCGACTGCTTCCAATTCTTGGATTCAAAGGTGCTGTCTATTACGGAGCACGAAATCTCATTAACTCTTTGCAACTTATACTTCTCCGCGGACCACGGCGTGCCCTTCTAGCAGCTGACAAAGGGGTCATTGCGGCGACTTCTGAGATTCAAGAGGAACTGCGGTCTCGATTTAATGTTGAAAGCAGCGTTATCTGCGAAGTGGGCCCTCCGCATTTCAACACTCACAGTCCAACGCCACGAGGCGACGGTGAGCTTTTAAGAATCTGCTGGAGTGGCCAGCACCTTCCAGGCAAGGCGCTTCCTCTCCTACTTCGAGCAGCGGCGCGCTTGACAAAGGATTTCGAATATACCATCGAGATCCTTGGCGACGGACCATGCAATCGATCCTGGCGATCCCTGGCTTCGAAACTCAACATTGCCCAGCGGTGCCATTGGCACGGATGGCTGCCGCGCGATCAATCCCTATCAGTAATGAAGGAGTCGCACGTATTTGTGATTACGAGCCTCAAAGACCTCACATCGACCGTAGCTGTCGAGGCACTTTCGCTAGGCCTGCCGATCGTGAGCCTTGATCATTGCGGATTTAAGGACCTCGTCAACGAAGAATGTGGTATCAAGGTACGGCCCGGCTCCGCCGAGCAAATCGTCTCTGACATAGCCGGCGCCCTGAGTGCTCTCTACACAAATGAGTCGCTGCGGTTGCGGCTTGCGGAAGGTGCAATTCGCCGCAGTCAGGTCTATTCATGGCAAGCCAAAATGGAGGCCCTAAATGATATCTACAGCAGGGCCGTCGCGACGAACGAACTGGATACTGCAGATGAGCCTCACATTGACGACAGCACAAGCGATA
>DATKWA010000137.1:0-3371 GCA_035529815.1 Occallatibacter sp.
ATTTACATTGTATCTGAATCCTGCATCGGGAGACGGCGATGGCAAAGTCACCACCCAACGACCCCAAACTCCACAGTCTGCGGCAGCAAGGTACCCTCAACCCGCGTCCGCAGGCTGTGACGGACGAGCTGTTTGCCAACAACAGCGAGTTCTTCGATGCGCGCGACTTGGTACAGGTCAAGTACGAGATGCTTCGCCGCGTTCAGAAGGAAGACCGTTCGATCTCCGCCGCTGCCGCCGCCTTTGGATTCTCGCGCCCGTCGTTTTATCAGGCCCAATCCGCGTTCGAGCAAGAAGGCCTAGCCGGCCTGGTACCGCGGACGCGCGGACCCAAGGCAGCCCACAAGCTCACGGCGGAGATCATCGATTCTCTGCAGCAAGCACGGCAGCAGAATCCTTCCCTGCGAACTTCGCAACTCGCGGCTCTGGTCAAGGAGGGATTCGAGCTGGTCGTTCATCCGCGAACCATCGAACGGGGATTAGCACGCAGTCAAAAAAAACTCCGCAAGGCGAAACGACACGAGCCGCGATGAGTTCGGTTCCAGAGGCTCAAAGCCAAGAGCGGATCGCTCATTACGAGCAACTGCGCAGTGATGCTCTCTCCCTATCCGCAGGACGCAAACCGGCGCCAGAACTTGCTCTGCTACTTCGTCAAGGAATGACAGCCTGGATGCGAGCCTGGTCTCCCTGTATGCACGAGCCCGGCGTCGCGGTGCTCCTCTCGGCTCCCAGCATTTCTTACCCGCTCGAGGTCCGGGAACAGATCGCGAACTTCATTGCGGGAATCATCCTCAATCAACAACTGGAGGTTAGGAAACGTAAATAAATAACATTTACAACTTCTGGCTAGCAGTGATATCACATTGAGGATGGACGCCGACGCCCAACTAGCCCAGTTCTTTGCAGGCATGTGGCCGCATCTGGATGAACACGCCCGCCGCCTGGTGGCCGCCAGCAAAGCGGTGGAACTGGGTTATGGCGGCATCTCGCGAGTCAGTCGCGCGTGCGGCGTGTCGCGTGTCACGTTGAGCAAGGGCGTTGAGGAATTGCAGGCAGCGCCGCTGGCTCCGGGCCGGATTCGGCATGAGGGTGGCGGACGGCACGCGTTGACGTTCAACGATCCCGGCATGGCGCCCGCTTTGGATGGTATGGTCGAACCCACGGCGCGCGGCGATCCGCAGTCGCCCTTGCGCTGGACCTGCAAGAGCGCCCGCACGCTGGCGGCGGAACTGACGGCCCGACGCCATCCAGTCAGTCACACCAAAGTCACTCAACTCCTGCGCGAAGGCGGCTACAGCCTGCAAGGCAACCGCAAGACCGAGGAGGGAGATGATCATCCCGATCGAGACGCGCAGTTCGGGCATATCAACCGCGCCGTCAAACACGCTTTGAGGGCGGGCGACCCTGTTATTTCCGTGGACACGAAGAAGAAGGAATTGATCGGCAATTACCAAAACCAGGGACAGCAGTGGCGTAAAACGGGGACGGCGGACAAGGTCAACGGACACGATTTTCCCGGTCCCGAAGTGCCTCGTGCCTATCCATACGGGATCTACGACCTGGGGCGCAACGCCGGTTTCGTCAACGTGGGCACGGACCACGACACGGGCGCATTCGCGGTGGCTTCGATCCACGGTTGGTGGCGCGCCGAAGGCCGCCGCCTGTATCCGCGCGCGGGCCGACTGCTGATCACCGCCGACGGCGGTGGCAGCAACGGCTGGCGCCTGCGGTTGTGGAAATGGGAGTTGCAGCGTCTCGCCGACCAGACGGGGCTGACGCTGACGGTCTGTCATTTCCCGCCGGGCACGAGCAAATGGAACAAGGTGGAGCACCGGTTGTTCTCCTTCATCTCGTCCAACTGGCGCGGCGAGCCGTTGCGCGATTACGAGACGGTAGTGCGGCTGATCGCCGGGACGACGACGGCCAAGGGCCTGAAAGTGACCTGCCGCCTGGATCACCGCAAATACCCCGTCGGGCGCAAGATCACGGATGAAGAGTTTGCCCATGTCAATCTGAAGCCCGACAAATTCCATGGCGAATGGAACTACACAATTCATCCAAGCACTCAACACAAGTTGTAAATGTTATTTATTTACGGGTCCTAATGCTCGATTTTGACGATGGCCTGCCAATCGAGCTGAGCCGGGTCGCGGACCACGGTGATGGCCGGCGTGCCCGCGCAGTTGAAGACGACGTAGAGCCAATAGTCCTTCTTGAGGCGCTGTGCGGTCCTGTATTCATTGCCAGACAAAGCAACCTCGCCGACTCCGGCGCGCCCCTTGACCTCGATGAATCGAACATCGATGGCCGTTTTGGGGTCCTCAGGATGCGGACGCCGCGAAATCAGATCGAATCCACGGTTGTCGTTCTCCACACTTTCGACTTCGCAACCCCTGGCATGCTCGAATGCAATCACGGCATCCACGGCGACGCGCTCGATTTCGTCGTCGCGGACCATGGCCGCAAGCCCCGGCGAAGCTCGGTCTGGATGCGGCAGCACCCAGGCCGTTCCATGCCGCTGAATATCGCCGATGGTGCAACTGCGCTCCTTTTCGAGCTCGCGCTGGCGCCCTTCAAGCCTGCAAAAGAGTTCATCGAGGCGGTCTTGCGCCTGCTTTGTGTTGGCGGCCAGCAGAGGGCTGGTGTCGCCATTCTCCTGCATGGCAAGCAGCTCGGCGAGTTTGAGATTCTGGCGAAGGATCAACTCATTGAGGCTGAGTTCCAGGTGGCGGGTGACGGTCTGAATTTCCTTTTCGCGCCCGGCGGCTACCTCGGCGAGGAATGGCTCAAGCGCCTGCTGCACCAGGAAATGCTCGATGGAGTTCCGATCTGCTCCAGTCTCGGCCGGGACAGCAGTATCCTTTGGCGCAGGCATCAGGTCCAGCAACAGAGTTGGCTGGCGCACGGAGAGGGTTCCCTCGATCTCCTCCTGAACAATGAACAGGCGGCGATGAAGCACGTGTCCCAGGCCGTCACGGATGGCGGCGGAGTAGATGGCGAGCCGGGCGGGCACGCTGCGGTGCACATCGTAGAAGACAGCGCCGCGCTCCAACTCCCCGCGGACGGTCTCCTGGAGGTCTTCGCGAACCGCCTCGAAAAGAGGGTGGCCCGGCGTGACCCAGTCGAATGTGGGCTGCCGCTTGAGGATTTCCTTGTCAAAGACAAACTGCTTGTATTCCCGGCCCAGCTTGCCGAAGCGGGGCTCCAGACGCTCGCCCGTGTCCCACAGGCCCCGGGGGATGCGTAGCGCGCGGTAGGTGTGCTGCCCTTTGCCTTGCTCGCTGACTTCGAGGCCGGTGATGGGAGCAGCCTGAAGGAAGAAGTCTTCAATCACTTCCGGGACGAGGCGGCGCTCCCTGGCCTCGGCGGAC
>DATKWA010000138.1:0-8682 GCA_035529815.1 Occallatibacter sp.
TGCCCCGAACCCGCCTGGTTTGTGCTCGGCCGTGAGAAAGGCAAGCTCTCCTATTTCTGGAGGCACGTCTTCACGGTCGCCAAATCCGGCCAGCTCATGGGATCTCTCGTCAATCCCGACTCCGGCGACCGTGTCCTCAACAGCGACGGCGAGAACCTGTACACCAGGGACTTTCGCGACGCCAAGCGCAGCGAAGTCATTATCCGGGGCAGCAGGAGCAAGGACGGCGTTGTCAGCGGCTCCCAGTTGTTCGCGCCGCTCTGGTCCGCCGACCGCAGCAAACTGCAGCGCATGGCGCCGCTGGATTACATTGGCCGCTACCTCAAAGGCTGGTGGAACTATGCCATCGCCGACGAGGCGCATGAGCTGAATGGGGACACCGCCCAGGGCAATGGACTGGCCGTCCTTGCCCGCGCCGCGGAGAAGACCATCGCCATGACCGGAACGATCATGGGCGGCTACGCGGACGACATCTTCCGGGTTCTCTACCGGATGGACGGTCCCCGCATGGCCCGTGACGGTCTTGTATGGGGCACACAAGGGCAGCGCACCTTTCAGGAAACCTACGGAACGATCGAGGAGGTCCGCAAGGTCTACCCACAAGACAACCGCTGTAGCCGCGCGGCCAAGGCCGAGGTACGCGTGCGCCGCCGGCCCGGAGCATCGCCCCTGCTGTTCGGCACCTACCTCATGGACTCGACTGCCTTCATCTTCCTCGAGGACATCTCGGAGACTCTCCCGGCTTACGTGGAGCAGGTCATCTCGGTCCCGATGGACAAAACGTTGTCCAAGGCTTACGAGACACTTGAGGAGCAGATCAAGGATGCCCTGCGCGATAATCCAAAGTCCACAGCCAGCATCACCAGCCTCATGCTCAATACGCTGCTCTGCTATCCGGACCATCCGTTCGGGTTCGGCCCTCTGAAGGCACTCATCCGAGACGGAAATGGCGACCTGCACCGCGAGGAGATCGCCTGGCCCGAAAGCCTCGACGAGGCCATCATCTACCCCAAGGAACAGTGGCTCATCGACGACCTCCGCAAGGAAAGACTCGAAGGGCGCCGTTGTTTGGTTTTTGCCACATACACCGGCGACCACGACGTCACACATCGTTTGGAGCAAGTGCTGTGCCGCGAAGGATTTCGCGTCGCCGTCATGCGCGCCAGTGTCCCCACCGATAGGCGCGAAGCATGGATCGCCGAGCGCGTGCGCGAGGGGGTCGATGTGCTCGTCTGCCACCCTCGGCTGGTGCAGACGGGGCTGGACCTGCCCGAGTTTCCCACGATTTATTTCGCCGAAACCGGCTATTCGCTGTACACGCTGCGACAGGCCAGCCGGAGATCGTGGCGCATCGGACAGCGCAAGAACGTTCGTGTGAAGTTCGTCCACTACCAGGACACCGTGCAGGAGCGTTGCCTGCGGCTGATGGGCAAAAAACTGATGGTGGCATTGGCCGTCGAGGGAAAGTTCACAGGCGAGGGCTTGCAGGACGCCGGCGACGAAGATGCTGCCGATATCCTCACCGCGCTTGCCCGCGAATTGGTTTCCGAAGCTCGCATCGGAGAAACAGCCGATGCTGTTTGGGCCAGCCTGGCACGCGAACGGGCACGGGTGGCGCCAGATTCGCCTCAAGTCGATATGGAGGTCGGACTGGGCCAACCGGAACTCCAGGGCCAATCTCAACTCGACGCTCCTGCCCTCACTGTTGTGCCCTCACCGCAAATCGCCGAGGGCCCGCAAGAACCGGCCTATGCCTTTGCCGGCGACGTCCTGCTCTTCCCTGAGTCATTCACACATAACCGGAAGAAGCGCAGCTCGAAAGCGCAGATGTCTGCGTCTTCTCCCTGCGAGCAGCTGTCCCTGTTCGCAGACCTTGCAGGGGTGGCGTAAAAGCCACCTCTGCCCATACCGAACCCACAATCCCTCGACGCAAAGGACAACTGACCCATGTTCACAGAACTTCTGCCCATGGTCCGAAACCGTAAAGTCACGTTCATCGTGATTCACAATCCGGATGACACGTTGACCGTCAACGTGGTTCCCACCCAGATCCGCGACTCCGACAATCCCGCCCTCTCGACGGCGCTATCACCAACTGGTGTGACCGGAACCGCCGAGGAGCTCGACCGCGAGCTTCCACAAGCTCTCGTCTCCTTCGTTGCCCAACACCTCTCGCTGGCAGCAGCGTTGGCTCAGTCGGCCGCCGAGATGGAGACAGCCAAGAAATCCGCAGCCGAGGCGGCCAAGCAGTCCTCCAAGGAAGCGAGCGAGAAGTGGAAAAAGACGAAGACCGGCGCGCCCCCGGCATCCACTCCCGCCCCGGCGCCGGCGCCGGCGCCGCCAGCTCCTCCCAGCCTCTTCGATGCGGCTCCCGCCGCGGAGCCCGCCGCACAGACCACGGCTCTCGCACACGCCGGCCTCTTCGATGCTGCCCCGGCCGGGACGCCTGCCCCAGCCCCCACTGACGAGTGTTTCGACGAGGATCCCGACCCCGAGAACGGCGAGTACGCAGATGAAAACGAGGAAGAACAGACTGCCTGCGTTGCGTAGAGCATTCCCCCGGGACTCGCGCCTAACAGGCGGTCCTGGGGCGCATCTCCCGGCCGCTCCCCCTCCTATTTCCATTCACACTCACAAGGAGAAACAACCATGACCCTTCAAGCCAAGGCTCTTCCCAGGGCATTTTCGTACGGCGGACTGAAGCTTCCGGACCTGCCCGGACTGACCGTCGAGCAGGTGCGCGACCACTACGCGACGCAGTATCCGGAACTCGCCACTTCCACCATCACCGGGCCCGAGGCCACCGGAACGTGCATGCAGTACACCTTCTCGCGGGCCATCGGCTCCAAGGGATAAATCATGCCCCGGCGCCCTACGGATCCACTCCCGGCAGCACACCCCGTGAATGACCTTCTGGGCGAGATCGACGATCTTGCCCAGAAGGCGGCACGGAAACCCGTCTCCCTCCTCGGAAGGCACCTCCAATGCAGAGAGTCGCAGCAACTGTCCCAACTCATCGCGCACGCCGTCCAGGGAAGCCGCTACAGCCAATCGAGAACCCTGGCCCCACCCTCGGCGCTTCTCCCTCCACTTGCCTAAGCACACTGGCGCCGGCGGCGGCGCTCTCTCTTCCCTTGCTCGCTGGCATTCCCCCCTCCTACGAGTACTACGACGGAGACGCGCGGCTATTCGCGTTCTTGCGCCGCCTCGCAGAACACGGCATCGCTGGCACCGCGCCCTCCGAGATGGAGAAACTGCGCACCTCGCCGCTGGCGTACGCCGAGGCCTCCCTCGCTTCCTGGATAAACGCGAAGGGCGGCGACATCATCGACGGGAACATCAACTACTCCCTTGCCATCCAGGCCGAAAATGAAGGGATGCTCGCAAACACGGCCATGAAGGACTCGCTCCTGATTACCGTCGAAGCCGAGCAGTGTGGTTATATGGTCGCCGGCGCGGCGCTCGATGTGCTCGAAGCCAAAGCCAAAGGCCTAGGGAGAGCGTTCTATCGCGTACTCGACACCTCCCTCGCAAAATGGATGCGCATCTACAACTTGAGCGATGCCCGATATTACGTGGACGGCATGAAACAGATGGCAGAGGGGGACGACGAGGCCGAAAACTACGAATTCCCGGATGTCGAGGCCGCTATCCCCGAGTTTCTCCGCGACGCTACCTCTCCGGGCCCAGTTCACGACGACAACCTCTCATTGCTGCGAAAGCACCAGAAGGACAGCATGATCGGCGGCTGGATCAGCCGGGTGTTCGAGATTCACAGACTGGCCCAGCTTCCAGCCGCAGGCGACGTGCGCGAACTCCTCGGCGCGTACTACGACCAGGCGTGCATGCCCTCCCTGCTGATTGTCTTTGATAAGCAGGACGCCATCGAAGGCTGCTTTGACGAAGAGGCTCAACAGTGGCCGGAAGGAAGCTCCGAACCATGTTTCGCCGTCGCCTTCGTCCCGGCAGATGCCAACCAGACCGCTTCTGCTTTCGAGTGCCTTGCGACCTTTCTTCAGATCAACCGCGAACTCTGCCAACTCATAAAGGACTTCGCCACATTCGCGAAACCCATGGAGAAGGGTGGCCGGCGACCCTCGCAGAGTAACGTATAAACGTGACACGTTGTTTTACGATGTATGCACTTTCCAGCCTTCCGCATTGCAGATTGCCGGCAATGCGCTGGTAAATCGACATGACCGGCTTCCAGGCTGGCTATATGGAAAGGTCACTGACTTCTCAGAAGTAGACCGCTGCTTTACTTTTGCAGAGGGCCGAACTTGGCCCTCATCTGAGTGCTCAATCTTCCATTTTTTCAATTATTTGCAACGATTTTGAACAACCAGCGCACTCAATAAGCACAGAATTGACATATTACACTATATGTAATATTGTTTGCTTGGAGGCCAAAATGACTGGACAGGCTCTTCGTCAAGCTAGAACCGAAGTGGGCATGTCACAGGTCGAAGCAGCAGCGCGACTTGATGTCTCTCAGACATTGCTTTCTCTTATGGAGAAGGGCAAGCGTTCCGTCACACCCGCGGTTGCCGAGAGAGCCGTAACGCACTTGCATGCAACTCCTGAACAGCTTCCTGTTTCCCAAAAGACTCGTCACAACGAAGATCAACTTGCGGCTGATCTCGGTGCACTCGGCTATCCCGGTTACGGTTACCTCCGAAGTCAGCCACGGAATCCGGCCGAAGTTCTCTTCGACGCAATCGATCGGCCAGACCTCGATGCCCGTCTAGTGGAGGCGCTACCCTGGCTGCCGCTGCGATACTCGAACATGGATTGGAATTGGCTTACTACACAAGCAAAGGTTCACAATCGGCAAAATCGTCTTGGCTTTGTCGTCGCTCTCTCCGCAAAGGTCGCGAAGAAGCAGGCGAAACGCGACGTCGTGAAACGCTTGTCCCAGGTTGTGAAAACGCTGGAAGAAGCGCGCCTCGCGAAGACCGATACGCTATGCCAAACGTCGTGGCCACCAAGCCAGAGAAAGTTCGCTCATAAACAGCGGTCTGTTCTTGCGGCTCATTGGAAACTGGATACGCGACTCACAGAGGAGAATCTTGCTCACGTTGCCGCCTAGCCCGTGGAAGGAGTTCCTTCAGGCTCTTGACGCGAAGATGACCGAAGTCTGTACGTTGCCATGCTTTGGAGGCTTCGCCGTCACGCTGGAGTACGGTATCAGCAGACCAACGTCTGATATAGACGTTCTGGATGTCGCACCGCCCAGAGCGGTAGATATCCTGATGAGGGAGGGGGGCAAAGGCTCCCCTCTGGCAATCGAGCATAAGGTGTATCTCGATTTTGTCGGAATCGCAAATCCCCCCTATGATTACGAATCCCGGCTGCGCCCCATGTATCCAGGAGCGTTTCAGCATCTTTCCCTCATGGTTATGGATCCGTACGATGTTGCTCTTACGAAATTAAAGCGCGACAGCGATAAAGACTTCCAAGACGTTCTCCAACTCGCCGAGAAGATCCCCTTCGATCTCGACTTGTTTGAGAAGCGTTATCAAGAAGAACTTCGCGACCACACCACTGGAAAAGCCGGAGACAACGACTTCACATTCTATCGCTGGAAAGAAGCCATCCTGGAAGACCGCGCCAGGAAGAAATAGAGCCGTTTCCCTATCGTCTCTCCTGGACCAATCTGTGACCAGAAGGTTTTCAACCCACATTTCCATTTTGAACTTGACTTTCGAATCTTAGGATGAGCTTCATCATCAATATCCATAGGGGTTTGAGCGTGATGATGACGCTCAGGAGGTCAACACCCAATGGGTGAGAAGCAAAATGGGCCGTTTCAGCTTTCTTTCAACGGCTCCTTGAAGATCAGTTTCCAGGGATCACGGGTCACCTCCGACGGTGGCCTCATCCTTGTTCGTGAGTTGGATGAGCGGCTCGGGTTCGGCGAGCTGATCTCCCAGCACCTGACTGACTCACGGCGCGGGAAGAATACGCAACTTCCGCTCGCCGATCTATTCCGGCAGTCCGTCTACAGCCGCATCGCAGGCTATGAGGATGTCAACGACGCCGAACGACTCGCGCAAGATCCGACGTTCCGGTTGATCGGCTCGGAGAAGACTTGGGATCGTGGCGTGGCGCTGACTTCCCGCTTGCAGACGTTCGAGACCGAGATGCTGGCCGAGGAGCAGAACTTCGCCAGTCTGGTCCGCATCAACCGCGAACTCATCGGCAAGGTAGACGCCATCGATGCGCAACAGCGGGTCGTGCTGGATATGGACTCGACTGAGATCCCGGTGTACGGTCAGCAGGAGAATAGCGCGTACAACGGGCACTTCGAGTCCACCTGCTATCACCCGCTCTTGTTGTTCAATCGGGAAGGCGACTGTCTGGCGGCAAAGCTGCGCCCCGGCAACGTGCATAGCGCCGAAGACTGGGAAGAACTGTTGCTTCCCGAGATTGAACGGCAGCAGAAACTGGACAAGGAAGTGGTGTTTCGCGCCGACGCCGCCTTCGCCAAACCGGAGATTTACGAAGCGCTGGAAAGCCGG
This sequence comes from Occallatibacter sp., assembly GCA_035529815.1. Classification (GTDB taxonomy): domain Bacteria; phylum Acidobacteriota; class Terriglobia; order Terriglobales; family Acidobacteriaceae; genus Telmatobacter. Next base: position 6,522 of record DATKWA010000138.1, read on the forward strand.
GGCGTGAAGTACGCTATCCGCATCCCGGCCAATGAGAACCTGGAACGGGATGTGGCGGAACTGCTGCCGCGCCCGGTGGGGCGTCCCAGCCATAAACCGGTCGTGTGGTACAAAGGCTTTCTCTACAAGGCAGCCAGTTGGAAGACGGCCCGGCGAGTAGTGGCAAAGGTCGAGCATCACGCAGGGGAGTTGTTCCCGCGTATCGGGTTCATCGTCACCAATCTGGAGACGCCGAGCCGGGCGGTGGTAAGGTTCTACAACAAGCGGGGGACGGCGGAGCAGTGGATCAAGGAAGGCAAGCAGGCGGTGAAGATGACACGGCTGAGTTGTCATCGGTTCAGGTCGAATGAAGTGCGGCTCTGGCTTAGCCTGATCGCCTACAACTTGGGAAATCTGTGGCGGAGGTTGGCGTTGCCGAAGAAGATCGAGAACTGGTCGCTGACCAGTTTGCAGCAACGGCTGGTTAAGACGGGAGGCAGGCTGGTCAAGCACGCGCGGTACTACTGGCTAATGCTGGCGGAGAGCCACCTCACGAAGAGCCTGTTTGCTGGGATGGTGCGGCGGATGGAGGCTTTACCGCTGCCAGCGGGGTAGGCTCGGCGGGAAGGCGAAAGCAATTTGGGCGACGGAGGGGGTTGACGGGAGAGGTGTCCGAAAGAGTGCTTCGAAATGGGGAAAATCTCGGTTCTTTGGCCCCGGAGGCGGCCCAGCTGGGCACGTCCGGGGCTTTGAAATGGAAACGGATGCAAAAAAGGTCCCCAGTGGAGACAAATTTGGATACACTGGGTTGCGGCCGGGAGTCAAAATGGAAATCCCGGTACAGACCTGCATCTCCGGAGCTTCGTGATTCGCCCAGGCGTAATTGGCCTGTCCCAAGGGGTGCGGGACCGAGAAGTTCTTTTGGTTTGACGTTTGCATGGAGCGTATTTACGCATAACTGACTCAAATACAGCACTGTTGAATGCTATGTTGCATTTGGAGTTCGCCTTGCGCGAAAAGAAATCCCGTGAAAGGCTGGTCAATGGCTAGAAGCTATCTCCGTTATGGCTTTCAGAGATTCCTTCACGTTGGTGCTGCGGCGGCCGCGGTTATAGTGGCTTTGCTGCTTCGGCAGATACTGGTGTGGCACTTCGGCTTTCATCTGGGGCCTTTCATTACCTTCTATGCTGCCATCATGCTGATCGCGCTGGTTTTTGGCCTTCGGGCCGGGTTGGCTGCCACGCTGATGGCCGCAGTGTTGGACATGTACTGGGTTCTTCCGCCGATAAGGCAATTCAGCATTGCGAAAGAAGACGATGTCGTCGAATTAGCCCTCTTTGTCCTAACAGGCATATTCATGAGCGCGGTGTCAGAGCTCTACCTGCACGGCAGGAAGAAGCTGGATGCGGCCCTGGCTAGTATGACGGATGTCTTGTTCCTAATTGACGCCAAGGGCCGACTGATCAAATACAACCCTGCTTTCATCACATTCTTCAAGTTCAGGAGCAAGGGCGACTGCCCCAGAACCCTGGCCGAATTGTGGGCCATCCTCGAAATGTCCATTGGGGAAGGAGAACCGGCGCCACAGGACATGTGGCCAGGGGCAAGAGTCCTGCGCGGCGAGACAGTTAGCGGCGCTGAATACACCCTGCGGCGAAAGGATACCGGAGCAACCTGGACAGGAAGCTATAACTTCAGCCCCATTCGCGGCACTGACGGCGCCATTGTTGGGGCGGTAGTTTCGGCTCAGGACATCACCGAACGGAAACAGGCGGAGAAACTACTGCGCGCCAGCGAAATACGCTACCGCTCTGCGTTCCAGACCAGTCTGGATGGGATGATTATCAATCATCTGTCCGACGGAAGGTTTGTCGATGCCAATCGGATGTTCCTCAATGTCACAGGATACGACCGCGAGGAAATCATCGGGCGAACATCGCTGGAGCTGGGCATTTGGATGAATCCTCATGATCGGGAACACCTCGTCGAGCTTTTGCGAAAAAGTGGAAGTTACCGGGATTTTCACGCTCAATTCAGAAAAAAGGCTCTATAGCACTATTCGTGGGTGAAGAGGGCGATGGAAGACGCCGCTCCGGGGAAAAGTCCAAGTGCGGACTTTCCCACCTCGCTTGGAAATCCCTGGTGAAGCGTCGGGATTTCCACTTCTCCCACCGCCCCTGCC
>DATKWA010000139.1:0-12222 GCA_035529815.1 Occallatibacter sp.
TCGCTGGTCAGTTCACCTCTTAAAGAAGCTGTACGCAGCGAAGGCTCACATAGGAAGAGAATCACCTGAGAAAAGCACCGGCCGTACCGTATCGACGCTTTCAAGCGGGCGGAGCCCACGCAAGGCTCCAGCGCAGAGGACGGCTACCGCATTTTCACAGATTTTGAATTGCAGGGCCAAAGAAGCTGAACCAGCGCGCCGGCTGAATTGTGGGCGGTTTCAAGCGGGGTTCATGGGTGGTAAAAGTGGCAGACGGTGACATTGGCCGCGTGGTCAACGGAGACCGCCCAAAGGTGTTCGGAATGTTGCGGGCTAAAGATACCGCCCGTGGCAATGCGCGCTCCTCGCAATCTTCTCCTTGCCTTGCATTGGTTTCGCCGTTCATCGCCGCGTCCCCGATCCAGTCTGGTTATTGGGCTGGCAAGAGGCCCGGGCGTATTTTAGGAAAGCAGTTGTACTTCAAAAACCCAATGCATCCATTAGCAAAGTTCCAGGAAGTAACCGCATGACGACTGAACTAACCCAGCCCCAACCTGAAGTGGGGCCCGCGTCTGACAATGGTCAGGCGCCCTCGCAAGGGCATCGCCGCCGCCGCCGCCGCCGCAAAGGCAAGTCCAGCCAGCAGAGTGCACCCCAGGCACCGCAGGCCCAAACACAACCCTCGCCGGTGCAACAGCAGGCTCCGCCGCCTCAACCGAGGCCGGCACAGCAGAACCAGGGACAGTCGCGCAAGAAGAAGAAATTCTTCCAGAAGAGTTCGGTGCCACAGGCACAGCCCGGCAACAGCATCTCCGGGCCTCCGCCGGGCAAGCGCAAGGGCAAGCAGCGCGGCCCGCGCGAGTTTGTGGGTCCCATGGACCACAGCTACCGCGCCGTCAATGGCAACATAGCCGACGGTCCGCCCTCCACAATCTCCCTCGGCAGCAACCACGGCAGCTTCTATTCAGACCCCTATGCGCTTCCGCCGGCTCCGGTTCGCGAAGACGCTACTGCGCGCATCTTCTGCTTTATCGAGGATCTCTTCTTCCAAGCCAAGATTCAGGAGACGTCGCGCAAGCTCGGCATCAAGGTTGAGTTCGTGAAGGGCGACAAGGACTCCGTGGCGCGCCTTCTCGACCTGCCTGAAGGCGAGAAGCCCACCCTGCTGGTCTTCGACCTGAATAACCTGAACGCCAAGCCCATGACCCTGATCCCCAAGTTCAAGGCCAAGCTCAAGAAAGCTACCTCGATCGTCGGCTTCCTCAATCATCTCCAGGGCGACCTGAAGCTGAAAGCCGTTGAAGCCGGGTGCGACACGGTCATGCCGCGTTCCGCCTTCTCGCAGAGCCTTCCCAATCTGCTGCGCCGCTACGGCGTTGAAGAGGAAGAAGAGTACGCGCAGCAGCCGATGATGTAGGCTAGTCTGCAGGCAAAATCAAGAAGGGCGTCCGCCGCAACGGACGCCCTTTGTTTTTCAGGTTGAATGCGCGGCGTCAAAAGTCTATCCTGGCGGCCACGTCATCGCCCGACCGCCCAGCAGGTGAAGATGCAGATGGTCCACCGTCTGACCGCCGTCTTCGCCCGTATTTACAACGATACGGTATCCGTCCGTGAGTCCCTTTTTCCGCGCAATATCTGCAGCCGCCCACAGCAGGTGGCCCAGCAGCGCCCGTTTGTCCTGGCCAGCCTCGTCCAGGGAACCGATGTGCTCCCGCGGCACAATCAGCACATGCACCGGCGCCTTTGGATTTACGTCGGCAAACGCATAGCCAAGATCGTCCTGATAAATCGGCGTCGACGGGATCGTTCCTTCAATAATCTTGCAGAATAAGCAGCTCATAGCGAAACCAGTGTACACGCGGTCTTTTGGCGAGTGAAACCCGCAGTGCGCGAAATCTCTGCAAAACACGGGCATTCCAATTTCACTTCGGGAACTTCTTCCCGATTCGGCGCTCTCTTTCACGCGTCCCCAGAGGTCCACTTTCGGATTACAATGGCGTCATGTCCGCGGTCGCATCTCCGTTCCGCATCGCGCACACCGTCTGCTCCCACGACTGCCCTGACTCGTGCGCGGTTCTGGTTACAGTCGACAGACAGGGCCGCGCAATTAAAGTTGAGGGCGATGCCTCGCAACCCATCACTCAGGGCTTTCTCTGCGGCAAGGTCGCTAAGTACCTCGACCGCGTCTACGCGCCCGACCGCATCCTCTATCCCCTGCGCCGCAAACCCGGCGTGGCAAAGAAGCCGCTCGTCAAGGGCCGCGAGCACGAAGCCTTCGAGCGTGTGAGCTGGGACGAAGCACTCACCGGAATCGCCGCACGCCTCCAGCAGATCAGCGACGAACATGGTCCTGAGTCGATCCTTCCCTATAGCTATGCCGGGACCATTGGAGTGCTCGGCTACGGGTCCATGGACCGCCGTTTCTTTCATCGGCTGGGCGCAAGCCGCCTGGATCGGACGATATGTTCAGAGGCCGGCGGCGTGGCCTGGAACACCGTCTACGGCAAGAAACTCGGCACCCCAGCCGAAGACTTCCGGCTCGCCAAGCTCGTTCTCGCCTGGGGCGCAAACATTCATGGCAACAACGTTCATCTCTGGCCCATGATTGAGCAGGCTCGACGTAATGGCGCGCGGCTCATCGTCATCGATCCCTATCGCACGCGTACCGCCGCGCTTGCCGACTGGCACATCGCCATCCGACCTGGCACCGACGCCGCGCTTGCTCTCGGCATGATGCACGTCATCCTCAACGAGGGCCTTGAAGACAGTGCCTACATCGAAGCCATGACGCACGGCTTCAAGCAGCTCGCTGAGCGCGCTCGTGAATACACTCCCGAGCGTGTGGCCGCATGGACGGGCATGACGGCTGCCGAAGTTGAGCAGCTTGCCCGCGAATATGCGACAACCTGCCCTGCCGCCCTGCGCCTGAACTACGGCGTGCAGCGCGCCGAGTTTGGCGGCGCGACCGTGCGCACCATCGCCATGCTGCCCGCCCTCACCGGCGCCTGGAAACATCGCGGCGGCGGTGCAGTCCTTTCCACCTCTGGCGCCTTCTCCTGGAACGAGCAGGCTGTTCGCCGTCCCGACCTGCAGCAAGCCTCGCCCCTCGGCCGCGAAGCCCGCCTAGTCAATATGTCCGCCCTGGGCCAGGCTCTCACCGAACTGGGAGCGAAGCCCGAAGACGGCCCGCCTGTCCACGCCCTTTTTGTCTACAACTCCAACCCCGGCGCGGTGGCTCCCAACCAGAACGCTGTCCGCCGCGGCATGGCGCGTCCGGATCTTTTTACCGTAGTCCACGAGCTATTCTTTACCGACACCACCGACTACGCCGACTACATCCTTCCCGCTACAACATTTCTGGAGCACACGGACATTCAGGGCGCGTACGGTCACTACTTTGTGCAGCTCTCGCAGCAGGCCATTGAGCCGCCCGGCGAGGCGCGTTCCAACGTCTGGCTCTTCGGCCAGCTCGCCCAGCGCATGGGCTTCGCTGAGCCCTGCTTCCGCGACACGCCAGAGGAGATTATCCGTCAGGCGCTTGGTGTTGGCGCTGACGGCCACTCCACCAACCCCGGCATGGAGCACATCACCGTCGCTGCCCTCGAAGAGCAGGGGCACATCCCGCTCAGCTTCCACCGCGAGCCGGAGACTCACCCTTTCCTGCCCTTTACTGCGGGTCCGCTCCCCACGCCGTCCGGCAAAGTCGAGTTTTACTCTGAGTCCCTCGCCGCTGCCGGCCTGGACCCGCTGCCGGGTTTCACCCCGCCAACAGAATCCCGCTGGGGCGCCGACGCGAAGCGTTATCCGCTGGAGCTGCTGGCACGCAAGGCCGACAACTACATGAACTCGACTTTTGCCAACCTCGACGGCCACCGCAAAATGGAGTCCCGCACCAACCAGCGCCTCGAAATCCACCCGACAGATGCTGCCGCCCGCAAGCTGTCTGAGGGAGATGAGGTTCGCATCTTCAACGATCGCGGGTCCATCCAGCTCACCGCCTTGCTCAACCCGAGCCTGCCCGTCGGCGTAGTCGCCGCGCGCCTGGATTGGGCCAAACTACATTCCGACGGCGCCAACGTGAACGCCCTCACCAGCGAGCGCCTCACCGACATTGGCGCTGGAGCCACCTTCTACTCCACCCTCGTCGAAGTTGCCAAAGTCGCCGACGAGCCCAAAACCGCCGAACCGACAAAAATCTGAACCCCCTGCTGCCAAACGGAAGCCAAACGCAGTAAGCTAAATGCCATGAACTGGATAGACCTTCTCATCGCTGTCGCAATTCTAGCTGCGATTGTCTTGTACCGTCGCAGCGGCCTTATCTCCATCAAGGACGCTGAGGCACACGTAAAAGCTGGCGCCATGGTCATCGACGTTCGCACCGCCGGCGAATTTGTGGCCGGTCATCTGCCCATGGCGGTCAATCTTCCAGTCAGCGAAATCGAGACCAGCTTCTCCCGTCGCGTCACGGACAAGAGCCAGGTGCTGCTGCTCTACTGCCAGACCGGCGCGCGCAGCGGATCGGCAAGAAGCAAGCTGATCGCCCTCGGCTGCCCTAATGTCTACAACATGGGCTCTTACAACCGCGCCGAGCGCATCGTCTCCGGCAAATAACAGGAGTTGTGCGCAGTCGCAGCCCCTGCGCCGCGCAGTTCATTGCGATGCGTGCCCAGCGACAGGCGCTGGCGTCACTTCGACATAATCCAACGCGGCCGCATCCTTGCCATCCGGTACGCCTTCCACCCGCAACATATCCCCCGGCTTCAGGTGCACACCGCGCGCCGTGTACCGCGTGGAGTTGTCCCCATTGGGCCGCCGCGAAGGCAGCAGCGCATCTGCCGTCCATGCGGCCATTTGATTGCCATTCACCGAAAGCGCAAACTTCGCCGCTCCCCCTTGCAGGTCGAAGTATTGGACCGCAATATTGAACCGTCCCGCCGCGCCTTTCCAGGTCCACTCCGCCGAGCAGCCCTTCGCGTCGGCACACGAAACCGCTTTGCCGCGCGAGGCATCCTCCCACGGCCGTACGTCAATCACCGCGTAGCCGTCGAGCTTAGCGTCTTCCGCCTCCAGCCGCCCCGGATAATGTCCCGCGCGCCCCTTGTCATCGGGAATTCCGCTCTGCTTCAGGAAGTACTGCACAATCGCATCGCGCCATACAATCGCGTGCCCAGCCTGATACTGAAGCCGCGCCGCCACATCGCTGAACAGCGCAGGATCGACGTGCCCCTTCAGCGTTGCCCACTCCTTGCCGAGTTCCGCCGCCTCTTGCGCGCCTTTGTAGTGGCTGTCGTAGACATACTGGATCACCGTGTCCCCTGAGTGCAGCTTGTAGGTGTACGGCACGTGATGGAAGAAGAGCAGCAGGTAATCAGGCGTCGTCTTGAGCGACTCATAAATCCGCGCCACCTCCGGCGGATACTGCCCCACGAAGCCCGTCCCGGTAGCGACCGTCCGGTCCATGCCGATGCCCTTGCTGTCGTCAAAGTGCCACTGGCCCCAGCCGTTGCGTTCGCTCGATTCAATGTTGGGCCCGTAGTGGCTGCCCGTAATGTCGGTCAGCGTCTGCGTGCCCAGAAAGCCCGTGTAATCCACATACGCCGGCCAGGACTGCATCAGCATCTTCTCGACCGTCGCCACCACCAGCGGATCGTTGCCCAGCGTCTGCTTGATCCATTCGCGCGCAATCTCCTCCGGCGTCAGATTGGGATTCCACGCCAGCCGACCGAACGCATAGAGATTCGCCATCGCCAAGGGCGACCCTAGCCAGTCCTGTCCCAGACAGGCCACGCCCACCATGCCGCCTAGAGGCCGATCGAAGCTTTTGCCCTCGAGAATGTTTTTCACGGGCGTTGACTTGCCACTCGCGCGCAGGTCAAAATCCAGCACCTGCTTCCACATCGGCGCAATGTAGACCAGATGCCGCTGCTGGCCCAGATACTCCTGTGTGATCTGTAGCTCCATCGCCTGATTGGTTTCGCGCAGCCCCGCAAACAGCGGCGATACCGGCTCCTGCGCCTGGAAATCGATCGGACCTTCCTTGGTCTGAACGATCACGTTGGGCAGAAATTTCCCGTCCAGCGGATGAAAAATGTCGTACGCCGCGCGCGCCCTGTCTGCCTTCGGGTCGCGCCAGTTCAAATGGTTGTTGTAGACAAACGCGCGATAGAGCACGACTCCGCCATGCGGAGCCAGTGCGGCCGCAAGCAGGTTTGCCGCATCGGCGGGGCTGCGCCCGTAGCTTGACGGGCCCACTTCGCCCTCGGAATCTGCCTTCACCGTGAAGCCAGCAAAGTCGGGAATCAGCTTGTAGATCTCATCCGCCTTCGCCGCCCACCAGGCCTTCACTCCGCGGTCGAGCGGGTCCGCGGTTTTTAATCCGCCCAGCTTCTCTGGACTCACCAGAGCCACGCTCAATGCAACCCGCACGCCCCACGGCCGCATGGCGTCGGCGATTCTCGCAATCTGCTTCAGATGGTCGGCGTCCAGCAGTTCCGGGGCTGCATTCACATTGTTAATGTCGCAGCCGTTGATGCCCACCGAGGCCAGTAGCCGCGCATACTCGCCGACCTGCGTCAGGTCCGCGCGCACATTGCCACCCTCAAAAAACATCGACCGTCCCCCATAGCCGCGGGTGATCGAGCCGTCCGGGTTGTCCCATTGATCCACCCACCGGATCGGCATAGCGGGGCTCTCGGTTACATTCAGGTGCGCCAGGTCTTCGTCTGTTGCCATGCGACGCAGCAGATCGAAGGCGCCGAAGAGAGCACCATGCTCGTTCGCTCCGACAACCACCAGGAGAATGCGTTTGTGCCATACGGTCCGCGCAAGCCAGAATCCGTGCGGGGCAAGTTGCGCAGGAATAGCTAATCCTGGATAGGCTTTGTGAAACTCCGCGACAGTGCCCACCAGGACTTCGCCGTTAGCCGCTTGCGCCGGCATTTTCGAAGTTCCAGAGTTCAACTGGGCGATACCGCGCTTCAGTTCTTGCACGGCCGACTGCTCCAGCATTCCGCTTCCAAGTGCGCGCACCATTTCAGGGACATTCGTTGGACGGTGATCGCCCGCATAGTGCAGCCACGTCAAATCCGTCGTCTGCGCATGGCCGGTAATGCCTGCCGCAATCGCCGCCCCCATCAGAATCCTTACGAAGAAATCGATTTTCTTCGCATGCCAGACGTGTTTGCATTTCATGTTGTAGGCCCCCGTATCGTTCTACCACTCCGCGCTTCCTAGATAAAGTCCCGTCCTCACAGATCAGAGCGACCTAGGGTTGATATGCTTGGGTCGTTGGATTATCAGGGAGGCTTCAAGCGATGCCAACCACCATGCAGGCAGTCGTCAAGGCCGGGGCCGCACCCGGCATCGAACTGCGCGAAGTGCCGGTTCCCACACCCGGCCCCGGAGAAGTGCTGGTCCGCGTGCAGGCCGCCAGCGTCTGCGGAACTGACCTCCACATCTACAACTGGGATCCATGGGCCAAGGGCCGCATTCATCCGCCACTTATTCCGGGGCACGAGTTCTCGGGCGCGGTGGCCGAAGTGGGCCGCGGCGTTTCCACGGTGAAGGAAGGCGACTTGGTGAGCGCCGAGATGCATGTCGCCTGCGGCAAGTGCCTGCAATGCCGCACCGGACAAGCGCACATCTGCCAGCACGTGCGCATTCTTGGCGTTGACGCGGACGGCGCTTTCGCAAGCTACGCCATCATTCCCGAAACCAACATCTGGAAGCTCTCGCCATCCATCCCCCACGACTACGCTTCACTGCTCGACCCGCTCGGCAACGCGGTGCATACCGTGCTCGCCGGGCCCATCGCCGCCACCACGGTTGCCGTCACCGGCTGCGGTGCTATCGGCCTGTTCTCGATCGCCGTAGCAAAGGCTTGCGGCGCGGCGAAAGTCTTTGCAATTGAGGTCAACAAGCACCGCCGCCAGGTGGCCGCTGAAATGGGTGCGGACCAAACCTTCGATCCCGCAACAGAACATGTGGAGCGGAAGATTCTTGAAGCCACCGGCGGTACGGGCGTCGATGTGCTGCTGGAAATGTCGGGTCATCCCGAGGCTATGCGCCTGGGCTTTGCGATTCTGCGCACGGGCGGACGCGCATCACTGCTCGGCATTCCGTCGCGTCCCTTCGAACTCGACTTCGCCAAGGACATCATCTTCAAAGGCGCAATCGTGCAGGGCATCAACGGCCGCAAGATGTTTGAGACCTGGTTTCAAATGGAAGCTCTGCTCGCAACAGGCAAACTCAACCTGGAGCCGGCGATCACACACCGCCTCAAGCTTAGCGAGTTTCACAAAGCGATGGAGCTGCTGCAATCTGGCGAAGCAATCAAAGTAGTCATGCGACCGGAGTGAGAGCTTGTCCAGTCCCGGCAAAACACAGCCTGTAGCTCCCAGCGAGCGTGCAATAATGCTCAGTTTCATTATGCCGTCTCCAGCTAGCATGAAGAGACCATGAATTCCCAACGGCTGCCAAGATGGATTGCGCTTTTCCTGCTACTCGTGCTGCCTTGGCCCCCGCACGCGAACGCCTATTCCCTGCTCACCCACGAGCAACTCATCGACCTCACCTGGCAGGACTCGATTGTGCCGCTGCTCCTTAGTCGCTATCCCGACCTGACCCCCGCTCAGCTCGAGGAAGCCCGCGCCTACGCCTACGGCGGTTGCGTCATCCAGGACATCGGTTATTACCCCTACGGCGACATGATGTATTCCAACCTCACCCACTACGTCCGCTCCGGCGACTTCGTGGTAAGCCTCTTTCGCAATGCCGAAAGCGCCGATGAGCTTGCCTTTGCCATCGGCGCGCTTTCACACTACATTGGCGACACAATCGGCCACGCCACCGCCACCAACCTCGCCGTCTCCGTCGAGTTCCCAAAACTCCGCGCCAAATACGGCCGGTCGGTGAACTACGCCCAGGGTCGCCACCAGCACGTGCAGGCCGAGTTCGCCTTCGACATTGATGAGATCGCACATCACCGCGTCGCCCCAGTCCACTATCTCCGCCACATTGGTCTTCAGGTTTCGGTGCGGCAGCTCGCGGTTGCCTATTACCAGACATATGGCATCACCGAAGATTTCACTGGCACGCACAAGCACCGCTTCAACGTCAGCGGATATCGTTTCGCGGTTCGTTTATTTATTCCCCGCATCGCCTATGCGGTCACCCTTCTGCACCGCAACCATGAGCCCGCCGAGGCCAATAGCCCTGAGCGTATTGAAATGGATAAGGAAGTAGCCGCGGTGGCAACGGAAAACAACTGGCAGACCTACCGCCGCAAGTCGGGAATCGGAACCTACGCCCTCGCGGGCATCATCTTCATCATACCCAAGATTGGTCCGCTGAAGATGGTCGCGATCAAGGGCCCCACCGAGACCACAGAGGCCGATTACCTGCACAGCGTCGTGCTTTCCGTTGCCGCACTTCGGCGCAGACTCGCCAGCTTCACTCCACCAGCCAGCCTGCGTTCCCACACTGCCAACGCCATTTCCAAGGCTACTCAGGCCCCGCTCCCGCCCGCACAGCCACTGCCCGCCAACTCCCCCGTCGGCCCAATCCCGCACCCAGCGAACGACCCGCACCATCCTCTGCCCAATCGCGATCTCGACACCGGATTCGCCGTCCAGCCCGGCGGTTATTCGCTCACTGACTCCACCTACGCCGATCTCCTGCATCGCCTCACGCGATCGCCCACACAGCCTATTCCTCCCGGCATCAAAGAGGACATTCTAGCCTACTACGCTGATCCGGCATCTCCTATCACTACAAAGAAGGACCCGTCCGCGTGGGCCGTGGTCGAGGCCGATCTCGCAACGCTGGCCACCGTGCCCACCAGCACCGCGCCTGAACCCTATCCCACCTACGGCGACACCGCTGACATCACCCAATAGACGGGGAGCCCCACTCAATCTCAACCCGCCGCAGCCCGCGCACTGCATTGCATAGGTACACCGCATCCGCCCGCCGCAGGTCGTCCGCATACAGAACCCGCTCCTCCGCGTTGGCCAGCGTTTCCAGCATATGGCGCCGATACACGCCCGCCAACAGCCCGCACGTGACCGGCGGAGTCAGCCACTTCCCGCCCGTTCCCACAAACACATTGCTGATCGCGCCCTCGGTCACCTCGCCTGCAGCGTTCAAAAACAGTAAGTCGGCGAATCCTCGTTTCACGGCCTCTTGAAAAGCCTCGGCATACCAGGGCCGGTGCGTCGTCTTATGAAAGAGCATCGTATCCCGTACATCGGTTCTTCGCTGTGAAATACACGCCTTCGCGATCTCCGCTTCACTAGAGCGGGTCTTCGTCAATAGCGCATCCTCAATGTTCATGCGCCCTTGGCGATCCACCAGCAGCCGCACGCGGCGGGCACTGGCGCCATCGAACCCGTGCGTATAATCCATCAGCGTGTCCCGCACTACTCCGCGTTCGCAGTCGAAGTCGAAGTACTGCGCAGAATCTGTCAGCCTGTCCAGGTGCAGCTCCAGCAGCGGATAGCGACCATCCCAGAGCATAGTTTCAATTAGAAAAAAGTGGTCCGGCATCTTGAACCCACCTGAAACGCGGTGCGGCGATCCGATTAGAAACTCCGCCTTCAGCACACATTCGGCATACTCTTCCTTAGCATCCGAGTCGATGACGATGCCGCTGCCCACGCCCATCGTGCCTTGATCGCCGTCGAGATCCAGCGTTCGAATCGCCACGTTGAAGACCGTGCGCTGTTGTGAGAAATATCCGATCGCCCCGGTATAAACACCCCTCGGTTGATCTTCGAGTCCCGCGAGCAGTTGCATCGCACGCACCTTGGGCGCACCCGTAATTGAACCACACGGAAACAGCGCCCGAAAGATGTCGTGAAAGCCTATCTCTGGACGCAGCTCGCCCGTGACTTTCGAAGTCATTTGCCATAGCGTCGGAAGGCGCTCGGTGGCAAACAAATTTTCTGTGCGCACGCTGCCGAACTTTGCAATCCGGCCCAGGTCGTTGCGCAGCAGATCGACGATCATCACATTTTCGCTTTGATTCTTGGGGTCGTTGCGCAGCCACTCTGCTCGTTCGCGGTCTTCCTGCGTCGTACGCCCGCGCGCTACGGTTCCCTTCATCGGTTTTGTGGTGATGCGACGGCTGCCATTCTCTTCATCCACGCGGAAGAACAGCTCGGGCGAGAACGAGAGAACCCGGCGCTCCGCCTGCCAGTGCAGAAACGCTCCATATTCCACCGGCTGCCGTTCACGCAGTCGCGCATAGAGCGCAGCCACGCTGCCATGGACCCGCACGCTGTAGGGAACGGTCAAATTGAGTTGATACACATCGCCGGCGCGAACCCACTCATGAATGGCCGCGATCCGTTCTGCGTATTTATCTTCCGTAAGGCCGAGCTCAGCGTCAATCACCAGCTCATGGTCCGGCTCGTCTTTGCCTATGCGAAAGCCGGACAACTCCGGCGGCTCGCCGTCAGGGAATGTTCCTGTCGCATGGTCGAAGCGATAGCTGCGCTCGTAGACGCCAAACCAGGCCAGTGGTTGGCCGGTCTGACTGGTCCGCATACCGGCCTTCGGCTCGAAAGCCTCGCCGCACTCGTAGGTGAAGAAGCCCGCAGCGGTGTGCCCGGTTGCGAGCGCACTCTCAATCTCACGAAAGAGCCCGGCAACTTCCGCAGCCGTGTTCGCCACGCACACGCGCACAGGCGCAATGAAAAGCCGCGTGCTCGATTCCTGGGCCGCTGCTCGATCGCCTGTCTCTGCGTTGTTATGCTTTCCGCACTCCAGCAGCACCGTGGCTGGTGTGTGCTCCACCAGCGCGTACACTTCCGCGGGAAGGGAATGCCAGCGGCTCATGCAGAATTTGTCGGCCTCGGTCTACTGCACCGTCAATGAAATGGTTGTGTTCTGCGTAATGGCGGTGACACCATTGCTGGACTGCCCGGTCACCGTCACTGTATACGTGCCCGATGGCGTGGGCAGGTTAGGTGTCGGGCCGTGGTGGAAGTAGAAGTAGCGCGGATTGCACGCCGTGGTGCCCAGCATGGTGACAACGCCTACCAGAGCCACCAGAGACAGCCGGCTCAGCCATGCGCGCCGACGCGTTCCCCAGGCCAATCCGCCCAGGCCCAGCACTCCAGGCAGCAAAATTGCCCATGCAACCGGGCCGCTTCCTCCACCATTGGGCGCGTTCGGTGTTAGCTGGCTCGATGTTCCCGCGGCCTGCGTCTGCAGCACCATGGAGCTGGTCACTCCCTCGTA
>DATKWA010000140.1:0-4766 GCA_035529815.1 Occallatibacter sp.
TTCCCACAATCCCGATCCGGGCCTCGCGGGTCTCCATCTTGCCTTTGAGCTTGAACAAAAGAGTCGTAGCTGTGTTTGTCATTTTCCTATCCTATAACTGATTGCGTAATTGCCTTAGTGTCTCAAGGCAGGCTGCTGACATTCAACGTTTGCGGGGTTTCAGCCCGCAAACACCTTCAAGAAAAAATGTGGCCAGTAGCCACGGGATGGTGATCGAATAACGCTTCCAATGATTTTTGGAATCCTGAACGAGCCGATATAACCACTCCAATGCGTACTTTCTGACCCATAGTGGAGCATCTTTTTTGATCCCGGCGACAACGTCGAAGGTTCCGCCCACCCCACGTAAAACCGGAGCGTCAATTTCACGAGCGTAATCGCTGATCCAATACTTTTGCAGCGGACTTCCTATCGCCACCAGGCAGGATTCTGCCAGAGCTCGGAACATCCAGTGGACCTGTCACTCCATTCTGACTTATTGCATCATCGATCAAGAGTTAGGGACCGGTCAAGGATAGGCTTGGCAGCTTCAAAGGCAAGACGAATTCCGGTTTCGAGATCGACTTTGGGGGCCCAGCCGAAGGCACGGAGGCGGCTGGAGTCCATGAGCTTGCGCGGGGTGCCATCAGGCTTGGAGGAGTTGAAAACCAGCGAGCCTGTGAAGCCGAGGACGCGGGCGATGGTATTGGCCAGTTCGCGGATCGTGACATCGGCTCCGTAGCCGACGTTGATGAGTGGGGGCATGGAGGTGTTAAGGAGGGAAGAGTATTGCTCCTCGTTCAAGGTCATCAGGTTGACGCAGGCGTCGGCGAAGTCGAAGCTGAAAAGGAACTCGCGCAAGGGTGTGCCGGAGCCCCATACCTCGACCTGGGAGCGGCCAGCGCGCACAGCCTCATAGACTTTGCGGATGAGAGCAGGCAAGACGTGGGAGGACTGGAGATCGTAGTTGTCGCCAGGGCCGTAGAGGTTGGTGGGCATGGCGGCGAGGTAACGGGTGTTGTATTGGCGATTGTAGGACCAGCACATTTCGATGCCAGCGATCTTGGCCAGCGCGTAGGGGCGGTTGGTAGGCTCAAGCGGGCCGGTGAGAAGGTACTCCTCACGAATGGGCTGTGGGCAGTCACGGGGATAGATGCAACTGGAGCCGAGGAAGAGAAGGCGCTCGACGCCATGGCGGTAAGCTGCGTCAATGACATTGGTCTGAATCTGGAGGTTGTCGCGGATGAAGTCGGCTGGGTAGGTGCTGTTGGCCTGGATGCCGCCTACCTTGGCGGCGGCGAGGAAGACGACCTCGGGGCGCTCAGAGGCGAAGAAGGCATTAACAGCCTCGGTGTCGCGCAGTTCGAGCTCGGCATGAGTGCGGAGGATAAGGTTGCAGTAGCCTTGCCGGCGTAGACTCTGCACCAATGCGTAGCCGGCCAGCCCGCGATGACCGGCTACATAGATAGAGCTGCTTGGTTTCATGCGATCCTCCAGGAAGAAGCTCAACGGGACGCTCTCTCAGGGCTAACGCTCCGTTGATTCAGTTGGACACACACGTACGGGGAAAGCCCGCACTCTTCAAGATTGCCGTGAGTTAGAAGTGACTCAGTGCTCGTGGAATCCGGGCTTCTGTTCATAGCCGTGCTGCTGAACGAGCAAGTTGCGTTTGGCGATTTTAAGGTCCTCGGCAACCATCTCGGCGACTAACTGACGGAAGGTGGTGCGAGGGTACCAGCCGAGTTCACGGCGGGCCTTTGCCGGATCGCCGAGGAGAGTTTCGACTTCGGAGGGGCGGAAATAGCGGGGATCGACGCGGATGATGGTGCGACCCTGCTCGTCGAGGGCGTGCTCGTCAACGCCGGTTCCCTGCCAGCGAAGTTTCATGCCAAGCTCGGCGGCGGCGAGGTCTACGAACTCACGTACCGA
Organism: Occallatibacter sp.; assembly: GCA_035529815.1. Lineage (GTDB taxonomy): Bacteria > Acidobacteriota > Terriglobia > Terriglobales > Acidobacteriaceae > Telmatobacter. The sequence goes on from DATKWA010000140.1 coordinate 1,909, forward strand.
GTGCTGTTCGCCCGTGGCGATGACAAAATCCTGGGGTTTGTCTTGCTGCAACATCATCCACTGCGCCTCGACGTAGTCGCGGGCGTGTCCCCAATCGCGGAGCGAATCGAGGTTGCCAAGATAGAGACAATCCTGGAGACCGACATGGATGTAGCTCAAGCCGCGGGTGATCTTGCGAGTAACGAAGGTCTCGCCGCGAACGGGCGACTCGTGGTTAAAGAGAATGCCGTTGCAAGCGAACATGTCATAGGACTCGCGGTAGTTGACAGTGATCCAGTAGCCATAGACCTTGGCCACGCCGTAGGGCGAGCGGGGATAGAAGGGAGTCTTCTCGGACTGTGGCGTCTCTTGGACCAAGCCGTACATCTCGGAGGTGGAGGCTTGGTAGAAGCGGGTCTTGGAGGCCAGGCCGAGGATGCGGATGGACTCGAGGATGCGGAGGGTGCCGAGAGCATCGGCGTTAGCTGTGTACTCAGGCTCCTCGAAGGAGACCATGACGTGGCTCTGGGCAGCCAGGTTGTAGATTTCGTCGGGCTGGATCTGGCTGATCGTGTGGAGCAGGCTCGAGGTGTCCGTGAGATCGCCGTAGTGCAGGACGAGTCGGGGATGATTTGAGTGGGGGTCCTGGTAGAGGTGATCGATGCGCTGGGTATTTAAGAGTGAGGAGCGGCGCTTGATGCCGTGGACCTCGTACCCCTTGTTCAGTAGAAATTCGGCTAGATAGGAACCATCTTGACCCGTAATCCCAGTAATTAAAGCACGCCGATTAAGATCCATCATGTTAGCATAGCCCATTTCATTCCTCCTCGTCAGGGCCTCTAGGGCCTGGGCAATCGCATTTGGAATTTTCTTGATATTTGAGTTGCGGAAAAAGCCCGAGTCTGTTTACTTTCGGTGAGCATGTCCCGCGCGTAGTTGAAAGTGGCGGGCGGCGGTTAGGTTGATGTTACTACGCAGCGACCACTGTGGAAGCAGGCTGCGCAGGGTTGAGGATGGCTTCCAAGGTCCACAGATCGCGGTAACCCATGATCTTGTTGAAGCGCTTCTCGGTTCGGAGGAAAGCCGAGGCCATCCAGCGCAAGACCATGTTGCCGTTTTGCCAGTGAGTCACGCGGCGGGTCTGGATGCGCACACCGGCGTGCGGACTTTCGATGATGTTGGTGGTGGCCAGGCAGCGGCACAGCGAAGGCGGTACATCCAGGCGATTGATGGTGAAGCACTCTTCCAGACCTTCGACGAGACTGGAGGCCGCGGAAGGGTACTTCTGATCTAGCCAGGCGGCCAGTTTCTTGATGCGTGCCATGCCTTCCTTGGGCGGAAGTTTCCAGGCTGCGCGGAGCACGCTTTTGACTTGCGGCCGGTCTTCTTTGGACAGGTAGTCGAGCACGTTGCGCAGCTTGTGGGCGCGGCAGCGTTGCACCGGCTGGTGGGTGCCGAAGACGGCGTTGATGGCGGCCCGCAGTGCCTTGGAGCCATCGATGACGAAGAGCATCTTGCGTTGCGGATCGACGCCCCGCGCCACGATGTCTTCCAGCAGAGCTGTGATTACCGTGGAGTTCTCCGTGGCGCCTTCGCGGATGCCCAGCACATGTTTGTTTCCCTCCACATCAACGCCCACCGCGCCGATCATGGTGTAGTCGCCGAAGATGAGTCCATCGATATAGATCACCAGGAGCTTTAGTTCATCGAAGCGCCGGCTGAGCAGCGCTTCCACTTCGGCCTGCGAGGCTTCGATGGCCGCCCGGCTTACCGCCGAGCGCGAAATGCCCGCCGTTTCGGCCATTTCCGGGATCACTTCCTTGTAGTTGCGCGTCGAGACCCCGCGCATCAAAATCTCCAGCATCCGCGCGCTCATCGCGGGGCGGTTCTGCATGGCCGCGTAGGCGGGAACCTCGACTTCCCGGCTGCCCGGGCCTTTGCTGCGCAAGCGCGGCCGCTCTACTTCCAACTTCCGGTCGCTCAGAAACACCTGGCCAGGCTGACGGCCATAGAAGACCACCTCTGAGCCGCGCCGCTTGCCCTGCTGCGGAGGGCCGCCCGCAGCCTCCATTGCAGACAGTTGCAAAACCGCCTGGATGGTCGCCCGCCCAGTGACGTCGATCAGCTCGTCGCAGGCCATCCGGCACTGCTCGACAAGATCCACCATGGGCAGAAGAAACTGCCCCTGCTTGGCCAGATGCGCGGCCAGTTGCTGTTCGTTGACTTTTCCCTGCTTACGGATAGTGTGGTAGCTTTTCTTCACGGCGGTTCTCCCTTCAAGGTTTCGCAACCCGATTCTTTCAGAATCAGGCTGGACCGCCGCTCAACTTTCAACTACAGCCGGGACAGCCTCCCGACTTTCGGTTTCTTCCGGTGTTAATTTGCCCGCCGAGGGCCCTCACAATAGCGGCTTTTCAGCATTGCCAATTTGGCTTATGCCGCCAAAATCAACTTTAGGATCTGCGGTCTATGAGTGAGAAATCCAAATGCGATTGCCCTCCTCTTGTGCCCAATCCATTGGAGAACTCTCACTTCCGAGCAGACTAAATCTAGGGATGCCGCTCAGAACTGCACGGAAAAGTTGTAGTGAATGCGCCAGATAACCTTTGCCTGCCAGCCGAGTTTTGAGAAGTATGCCCGGGCCAGCCGCCGGGCGCAGTTTCTGCAGACGATGGAGATGGTGGTTCCCTGGTCTGAGTTGGAAGCACAGATCGCGCCATATTATCCGAAAGCTGGCGAGGGCCGTCAGCCGGTGGGCCTCGGCATCATGCTGCGCATTTACTTTCTGCAGCACTGGTTCAACCTGTCTGATCCAGGCGCCGAGGATGCGCTCTACGACTCGCCCGCGTTGCGCGGCTTCGCCGGAGTCGATCTGGGTC
>DATKWA010000141.1:0-22482 GCA_035529815.1 Occallatibacter sp.
GCCAACGGCCTGAAGCCGGACCGCTTTGGCTGGCTGACCCCGGTCAACGTCGAGGCCAGCGAGCCGGTTACGGCGTAGAGCGATCCCATGCTGTATCCTGCGGGCGGCATGCAACATGCCGCCCGTTGTGTTTTTCCGGGGGCCTGAACAGCGTCAACAAAAAAGGATCTGGATCGAATGACAAGCGACTCGTTCACCATCGAAACTTCCCACTCTACCCCTTCTAATCTGGCAATTGCCACATTCACTGAACACGATTCCGGTCCCGATACCGACCCTCATTCCCCCTTCTGGGCTGGCGCCGGCTCGGTAATCGCGGCAAACAACAATCTCGGCCTCCTCGTCCCCGGCCACGAAACCAAAATCCTCCTCCAATGGTCCCTGCAGAATCTATACCTCCTCTTCGTTTGTCCCTACCAGGCACTCAACCTGAAGCCCCATCCCGATCTCACAAGGGAAACCTACGAGCTGTGGAACTGGGATGTCGCCGAACTCTTCATTGGCGCTGACTTTCAAAACATCCGCCGCTACAAGGAGTTTGAAGTTTCCCCGCAGGGCGAATGGGTCGACCTCGATGTCAATCTCGACAATCCTCCCCACGAGCTCGGCTGGATTTGGGAATCCGGCGTCCAGGTCGCCGCCCGCATCGATGCCGCTCAGAAGGTCTGGTACGGCGCCATGCGCATTCCATGGTCGGCCATCGACACCCGCCCCGCCGCAATCGGCAACGAGCTCCGCGTCAACTTTTACCGTTGTCAGGACCGCGCCCCGAATCTCAAACTCATCGCCTGGCAGCCCACCTACAATCCCACATTCCACACCCCCGATGCCTTCGGCACCCTCAAGCTAGAGGACAGCGGCACGTTTTAGAATTGCTGGGTTGTTCTAACGACATCAAGAGGAAACGCAAATGAATGCCTTCATGAAGATCATCGCTCTCGCCCTGCTCTTGCCGGCCGGAGCCGCTACACTCTCCGCCCAGCCGGATTACTTCACCAATTGGCCCACCGGAACCTCTCCACAGGAAGTCGGCAAGCGGGTTGCCGAGCACTTTATTCCCAGCCCCCACCAGGGCAACGGGACCATCTTCTATGGCGAAGTCGCCACTTGGTACGGTGCCCTCACTTTCGCCGAGCTCACCCACGACACCGGCCTCCGCGGCGAACTCATCAAGAAGTTCGAGCCCCTCATGCCCGGCGGCGCCGAGCAGGCAAAGATTCCAATGCGCCATCACGTCGACGACAACATCTTCGGCACTGTTCCGCTGGAAATCGGCATGGAGACCAAGGATCAGAAGTATCTCTCGTATGGCCAATCCTGGGCCGACAAGCAATGGGATAACCCGCTCCCCGATGGGCTCTCTGACGAAACCCGCTACTGGATCGACGACATGTACATGTTGACCATCCTCCAGGTCGAGGCCTACCGCACTACCGGCGACCAGAAGTATATCGACCGCGGCGCAAAAGAGATGGTCGCCTACCTCGACAAGCTCCAGCAGCCCAACGGCCTCTTCTACCACGCGCCTGATGTCCCCTTCTTCTGGGGCCGCGGAGATGGCTGGGTCGCAGCCGGCATGGCGGAAATGCTCCGCTCTCTTCCCGAGAATCATCCCCAGCGCGCACGCATCATGAAGGGCTACAAGCTCATGATGGCCGCCCTCCTGCAGTACCAGGGCAAAGACGGCATGTGGCGTCAGCTCATCGACGACGACGCAGCCTGGCCTGAAACCTCAAGCTCCGCCATGTTCACCTTTGCCATGATTACCGGCGTCAAGAACGGCTGGCTCGACCCCTATACCTACGGCCCCGCCGCCCGCAAAGGTTGGCTCGGAGTCGTCGGCTACATCGACCAGAATGACAACACCACAAACGTCTGCGAGGGCACCAACAAGCTCAACAGCCGGGAATATTACCTCGCCCGACGCCGCAGAACCGGCGACTTCCACGGCCAGGCCCCAGTCCTCTGGTCTGCCTCAGCCCTTTTGCGTTAGAGAGTTTTTAATCCAGAATCAAAGAATGGGTGCCCCAGGTCCCGATTTTCGGACCTGGGATCGCCCTCATTCACAGGCCCTAGTCCAGCCGCGTCAAATACGCCTCGCCCTCGCTGGGCCGAAGATTCCGCGCGATAAACTCCGCCATCTGGCGATTGTCGCCCTCTGGCCGAATCCTCACCCAGTAGCTTTTCTCCCCCGGAAACTCAATCACGTTCGCATCGGCATATTTGTGGATCAGCTCTTTCTTTAGCTTGAGCGCGTCGCGTTCGCTGTGAAACGCCCCAATCTGCACGCACCAACGTCCCCCCGTATTGATGGACTTCGGCGTCCTGTATACATCCAGACGAACATCCGCCACGCCGGCCCTATAGACCCCCGTCGCCTTGGCCGCGGCCATCGTCAGATCCAGAATCCGGCCCTCCACAAACGGCCCCCGGTCCGTAATCGTCATCGGGCTCGACTGCCCGGTCTTCAGATTCGTCACCACCACCAGCGACCCCATCGGCAGCGTCCGATGCGCGGCCGTCAGCGCGTCGTCGTCAAATACCTGCCCATTGGCCGACTTGCGCCCCGCATACGGCGCCCTGTACCAGGTCGCCAACCCTACCTGGGTCAGGATCGGTCTGTGCTCCGCCACAAATTCAAGATCCGCCGGGCTCACCCCGCCCGGCGGCACAGGTGTAATCGGAATCCTAGCCAGCGGCGTTGTCCGTGGTGCCGGCGCATATGCCGGCGGGCTGTACGGAGCCAACTCGTTCGGCGGCGGCGCCAAAGCCACATTCTTGTGGTGCCCACAACCAGCAATGGCCACCAGCGCCAACCCTAGGCTGGCCATCCCCCAGCAATTCCGCAAAGTCAAAGCTCCCCTCATCAAATGTGCTGATCCTCCTATTGGCCTGGAGGCCGGTTGGGTGGCTCGCCGCCGCCTCGGCCAGGAGCCTGCTCAATCTTGTCGGCAAGGTTGCGCAGCGTCTCGGCCACCGTCCGCATCGCCGAAATCGACTCCTTCCGCACCTGCGGAACAACCGCATCGTTCACGTACGCAATCGCATGGCGCAGTTCCATCTCGATCAGTTCCATCGCCTCTTCAATACGCCGGCCAACCCCACCGGCCCCGGGGCCACCAGGAGGATATGCACCCATACTCAATCTCCTCTTGCCGGTAACCAATCCGCACGTTACCTTTCCCAAGTCTGCGGGACCCTCAGCGGTGCGTCAATCCCGTTCTCCCCAAAGGTGCCGCAAAGAGCAATACACCATAGGACTTGGTGAATCAGCCTTTCGGCGCGTTACCCTTCAGACTCCCCAATCTTTCCCCGGCGACTTTTTCCGTCCAGCCTTCGTCACACCTTCAAGCTCCGCGCTCAACAATTACCTCGGGCGCCGGGCGCATCAAAAGCTTCCCGACGTCCGCTGGTTTTGCATCCAATAAGAAGGCAGCCTCAACTTCAGCCAGTGAGGGTCAGGTTCTTGGAAAGCCGTTCACCAGAGCGAATCAAGAGTGCATCTGCCTCCCGCAGGCGAACCTGCCCGCATCCGCTGCGGCTCATCGCCCAAGCGCTCGCTCCCGCAGCCTTCCTCCTGATCTTCCACACAGCCTGGGCCGGCCAGGCTCAGACCTCGCTGCCCCAGCCCCCTCAAGCTCCTCAATCCAGCGTGCCCACCCCCCAGAAATCACCCGCAATCAACCCTTGTCAGGTCAAGAGCGAGGCCACCGCAGCGGTCCAGGCCGGGGCCGCCGGAGCCGTGGCGTCCAACCCCGCCAATCCATCCCTCAGTCCACCCCAGCCCTGCCCGCCCCTCGCTCCTCGCCCAGGCGCCCCGCTTATTGATTGGTACGCCCGTTTCATCAACGGTCCGCAGGTCAAAGCCCTCACCCCACGCCAAAAGGCCCACCTTGCCGCCCGCGACCTCCTTGACCCCTTCAATGGCATCACCATCCTCGGCAACTCCGCCATCTTCGTCGCCGCCAACTCCCACTCCCCTTACGGCCCGGGAATGCCCGGCTTCGGGCGCAACGTCGGCGTCAGCTTCACCCAGGACATGACCAGCGAGTTCTTCGGCACCTTCCTCATCCCCTCCCTCGTCCACCAGGATCCCCACTACCACCGATTGCCCCACGACACCATGACGCGCCGCATCGCCCACGCCATCTACCAGGTCGTCTGGACCCAGGGCGACTACGGCCGCGGCATGCTCAACTACGCCAACCTGGCCGGCTTCGCCATCGACGATGCAATCGGCACCCTCTACGTCCCCGGCGAGCAGACAAATCTCCCCGCCAGCGCGGAGCGTTACGCCATCGGCCTCGCCAGCGCACCCATCGACAACTTCATCACCGAATTCCTCCCTGACGTTGCCCGCCGCATTCACGTCCGCGTCGTCCTCGTCCAGCGCATCATCAATCAGGTCGCCAAATCCGGCAGCAGCGAACCATAGAAGGAGAATCACTCGTCACTCGCCGATTTGGCTTCGAATAACTCGTTGACCGTCTGCGCCTTACGCCCCACTCCCGTTCAACGCCCCCAAATCCCCGTTCAGACTGCCATTCCGCCATTCGCTGCACCTTTGTTGGGTTGACACGCACTTCCGGTTAACCTAAGTAATGAATTTTCAGCCTCCGGAGGTCCATCGAAGACTCCGAAGCAGCACCGAGCGAGCCACAGCCGGGATGCCCAAAGACAGAACTACGTCCCCTATGTGGTCAGCCGCCAACAGCCAATTGATTGAGGAGATTACACTTTATGTCCAAAGCCACTAAATACGCCGAAAAAGCCGCCGTCTACGCGGCCAAGGGAGCATGGGTTGTTTTTGAAAAGCTGAACCGCATCAGCCCCAACGACTCCTTCATCCCCAAGTGGAGCGACAAGCCCCTCCTCAAGAGCTACGAAAAGGAGAAGCCGCCCCTCGGCTGGCCGCGCACCACCGACTCGCTCTGTCCCAAGTGCGTCCCCGAGATCCGCCAGCAGATCCTCGACGGCAAGCTCCCTCATGAAGTCCTGCTCAACGAGAAAGTCGGCGAAATCAAGGCCCAGATCATCGAGCGTGACGGCAAGATCCTCATGGTCAAGGACTGCCCCAAGCATGGCCACTTTGAAGACGTCATGTCCATCGACACCAAGTTCTTCAAGCACCTCGAAGAGAGCTTCCCCGGCCGCGACATCCGTGCCCATGGCAAGGGCGATGAAAAGCTGCACAATCACGGCACCTCGACCGTCACCCACGGACGCGGCTCGGTCCTCACCATCGACCTCACCAACCGCTGCAACATGATGTGCGATCCCTGCTTCATGGACGCCAATCAAGTCGGCTTCGTCCACGAACTCACTTGGGACGAGATCAAGACCATGCTTGACAACGCCATCACCGTCAAGCCCAGGCGGCAGATGAGCGTTCAGTTCTCCGGCGGCGAGCCTACGCTCTCCCCGTACTTCCTTGACGCGGTAGCCTACTCCCGCAAGGTCGGCTACAACAGCGTGCAGGCCGCCTCCAACGGCATCGAGTTCGCCAAGAGCAAAGAACTCTGCCGCGCCGCCGCTGAAGCCGGTCTCCGCTACGTCTACCTCCAGTTCGACGGCATCGGCAACGCTGCCAACTCCCACCGCAAGGTCGGCAACCTCTTCGACGTCAAGCTCCAGGCCATCAACAACCTTCATGAAGCCGGCGTCGACATCGTGCCCGTCACCACCATCATCAACGGCATCAACAACGAGCAGGTTGGCCGCATCATCGAGTTTGCCCTCGACAACCCCAAGAAGATCAGCTTCCTCAGCTTCCAGCCCGTCAGCTTCACCGGACGCGACGAAGACATCACCGACGACCGCCGTCAGGCTCAGCGCTATACCCTCTCGCACATGGCTCACGACGTCAAAAACCAATGCGGCATTGGCGAGCCCGAGCGCGACTGGTTCCCCATCAGCTTCATGAGCACATTCTCTGACTGGGCCGACCTCGTTCATGGGCCTACTGCCGAGTGGGGCCAGCTCTCCTGCGGCTGCCATCCCAACTGCGGCATCGGCATGGCACTCATGATCGACAAGGAAACCAAGGAGGCTGCTCCAGTCACCGCCTTCCTTGACATGGGTCAGGTGGCCAAGGACCTCGCCAAGGTCAATGACGCAGCCCGCGGCAAAATGCTCTCCGTCATCGGCTTCGGCCTGGCGCTGCTCCGCAACTACGATCCTTTCCAGGCCCCCACACACTTCAAAATCACCGACATGATGAAGAAGATGGACAAGACCTTCAACGCAACCGGAAAGGACTACGGCAGCGTCAAGGGTGACCGCACCATGGACGACATCAAGAAGCGCCGCGCCGACCGCTGGAACTTCCTGTTCATCGCCGGCATGTGGTTCCAGGATCTGTTCAACTACGACTTCCGCCGCACCGAGCAGTGCATCATCCCTTACGCCACCCAGGAAGGCGAAATCAGCTTCTGCGCCTACAACACAGGCGTCGGATGGCGCAACATCATCGAGAAGATGCACATGACCGCAACCCTCACCAAGTGGTATGAGGAGCACGGCCGCCACGAGATCTTCGCCGGCGGCAAAAAGGTCGGCATGACCCAGGTCGGCCACGATCTGGCCCTCAACATGGAGCACGTCAACTCCGAAGCCAACCACACCCTCGACAACCTCGGCATCGCCAAGAACTCCCGCGAAGAAAAAATGCGCGCGCGCCAGGTTCTAACGAACGACGCCAAGATCAAGACCGAAGCCGAAAACGCAAAGATGGCAAAGCTCTACCGCGAGCACGTCCTCGGCGAAAAGCCCATAGAAGGCTTGGTCCGTCTCGACTCCATCGCCCCAGCCAAGCCCGTCGAAGCCGGCGAGCCTGTCGCAGGCGACTGATTCACTTCAACCTCGGTTCTCTCCAAATGCAAAGGCCGCTCCCACTAGGAGCGGCCTTTGCGGTTCAAAATTCCTTCAACAGTCAAACCCACTGAAGAAAGAGGAATCACTATGCGCATGAAACACACCGGAACTCTCCCCGCGCTTCTTCTCTCAGCTGCTCTGCTCTTCTCCCCCGCCTGCGGCATCAGCCAGTCGACCAGCGCAACGCAGGATCTCAAAGCCGCCGGCCACGACACCAAAGATGCAGCCAAGGATACCGGTCATGCCATAAAAACCGGCTCGAAGAAGGCATACCACGCAACCAAAAGGGGTACCGACAAGACCGTAGACGCATCGAAGAGAGGGACTGAGAAAGCCTACGACAAGACCGCCAGCGGAACAAAGAAGCTTGCTGGTGACACTGCCCACGTCACCAAAAAAGTCGCTGCCAAGACGAAAAATACAACCAAGGGCGCGGTTGACGGCGCCAAAGACGGCGCAAAGAAGCCTGAATAAGAGTCACAGCCCCGATTTGCCCAGGCGTTTTCCTCCCTCGCCCGCACAGGACTATCATGATCCTCATCAGTCCCAGCCCGGGCGAAGGAGATCCCAATGAGCAATCCCCCCAACATCGGCGACCAAGGCCGCCGCAAATTTCTCAAAACAGGCGGAGCCGTAACCGCCGCCCTGCTCACCTCCTCCGCCCTCGCCGCTGAGACAACCAAAACCCTCCCCAGCCTCCCTGCAAATCCCCTCACGCCCTCCGCCATGCCCACCCGCAACCTCGGCAAGACCGGCTACAAGGTCGGCATCTTCTCGCTCGGCGGGCAAGCTGCGCTTGAGAAGCCCAACAACGAAGCCATCGCCGTGCCCATCGTCGAGCGCGCCCTCGATCTCGGCGTCAACTACCTCGACACCTCATCCATCTACGGCGGCCCCGAGCGCTGGAGCGAGCAATACGTCGGCAAGGTCATGGCACGCCGCCGCGACCAGGCCTTTCTCGCCACCAAAACAAAAGAACGCACGCGCGACGGCTCCATGCGCATGATCGAGAAATCCCTGCAACTACTCCAGACCGATCACGTAGATCTATGGCAGTTGCACGACATCGGCACCATGTTCGACGTCAACGAAGTCTTCGCCAAGGGCGGCGCCATGGAAGCTCTGCTTGAAATGCAGCAGCAGAAGGTCGTGCGCTATCTCGGCGTCACCGGCCACTACCGCCCCGAAGCGCTGATGGCCTGCATCGACCGCCACCCCTTCGACACCATTCTCATGGCCATGAACGCCGCCGACCCGCACCATTTCAGCTTCAACCAGCAGCTTTTGCCTCTCGCCGTCGAGCGCCAGATGGGCATCATCGGCATGAAGATTCCCGGCCGCGGCCGCCTGCTCTCCAATTGGACGCCCCAGCCCCTCGCGGTTCAGGCCCACATGTGGGAAGGCATGGTCCCAGCGCCCACCCCCGGCACTCTCACTATGCGCGAAGCCATGTACTACACCCTCTCGCGCCCCGTCAGCACCATCATCATCGGATGCGACTCCATCGCTCAGCTTGAAGAGAATGTCGCGCTCGCGCGTGCGTTCACGCCCCTCAGCGACCCCCAGGCTGCCGCAATCGTTGCACGCGCCGAGCCCGTCTCCAAGCCATCGCTCTTCTTCCGCTTCTACGACCGTCCCTAGAACCTGTGACACTTCTTTACGCAACTCCCGCAGGCACAGTGTGTCTACATCTCCAACGGCCCCAAAGTTCCACCAGGGCCAAAAGGGAGAATCCAACTATGAACGCAATAAAAGCAACCATCGTTTTGGGCGCACTGCTTTCTGCGGGAGTCTTGCTCGCACAGGCGCCAGAAGGCAACCAGGCGCCCCCCGCCAATCCTCCGCAAGCAGCGCAAAGGCATCCGGGCCGTCATCACCACACCATGAACCCAGAGCGCCAGGCCGCGCATCTCGGCAAAAGGCTCGGGTTGAGCAGTGATCAGGTGGCGCAGCTCCAGCCCATCCTCGCTGATCGCCTGCAGCAGTTGCACGCCCTCCGCGCCGACACCTCGCTCACGCGGCGAGATCGCCACGCAAAGGCGCGCGCCATCATGCAAGACAGCAGAGGCAGGATCGAAGCCCTGATGAATGACACGCAGAAGCAGCAATTCGAGCAGATGCTCGCCAACCGCCACAACCACCACAGCCGCCAACCCCAGGCCTGATTCACCTCAGGCAGCTGGCTAGGCTCCGCGTGTGCCCCAGGTTCGGATTCTCGGACCTGGGATCTCCTCAGCTACAACCCTCGCTCAAACGAATGGATTGCAGTCGTCGCCTTACGGGGGATGAAACAGCGAAGCCATGCAAGCCGGCCCAAATCCGTTGTCGATACTCAGCACGGATACATTCAGCGAGCCGAGTGTTCAACATCTCCAGCAACTCGTCACTACGTGAATGGTGGCGTCCCATCTTCCTGTGAGCGGACACCGGAATATTTGCGACTGAACTGAGATTTCCTTTGAGCCAACCCGTGCTGAAGGCATGCATCTATAATGTAAGCATCTTGTATTGAATTCATTGGCTGATGCGTGCAAGCTGTGCATTGAATCCGTGCTCAGCGCGCGCAGCCGTAGGGAATCGACAATGTTCATTTCAGATTCACAGGGTCACGCGTGGCAAAAGCCGTTTCTGCTTCTGGTGCTGGTAGCGGTCATCCTTTTAGGATGCAAGTCCAGCGAGGAAAAGGCGCTTGATCAGGCTAAGGTGCAGGCGGCTAAAACCGGGCAGCCTCAGCAGGTGGTTTCAGTCGACAAGAATGGAACCACAACGACGACAGTTGTGCAGCCCCCGGCGTCCGGGCAAACGAACGAGGTGATCTCGACGACGCAGACACCGCCCGCGGCTGGGACGCCTGTTCCCGCGGCCACGGGGCCGACGGTGACCGCAGTGCCGCAAGTCGTCAACTTGACCATCCCGGCCGGCACAACGCTGACGATCCGGATCGATCAGCGCATCAGCGTAAAAACCAGCCGCGCCGGCGATACATTTACCGGCGAGTTGGTGGACCCGGTGCTGGCCGGCGACAACCGTGTGCTGCTACCAAAGGGTGCGTTGGTGGGTGGCGTGGTCGATGTCTCGCATCGGCGCGGACACTTCAAAGGCAGATCGCTGCTGGAACTGCGGTTGACCTCCCTGACGTTGCATGGGACGCAGTATCCGCTGTCGACGAGAGACCTTGCGGAAAGCAAGAAGGGAAAGGGAAGACGTTCGGCTGCCTTGATTGGCGGAGGGTCTGGACTCGGCATGCTAGTGGGCGGCCTGGCCAGCGGCGGAACTGGGCTCGTGATAGGCGGCCTGGCGGGTGGGGGTGCTGGAACAGCCCTCGCGGGAATGACGGGCAACCGCGATATCGACATACCGGCGGAGTCGATTGTGCGATTTAAGCTGGCCGACGACTTGGTGGTGCAACGGCGGCCGTAGCCCGCACAGGCTCGTGAGTCTGCTCGAGCCGCTACCTGCCAATCACAGGTGATTAATCAGCGAAGCCATGCAAGCCGCCCCAAATCCGTTGTCGATATTGACCACGGATACATTCGGCGAGCAGGTATTCAACATCCCCAGCAGCGCCGCAACCCCGCCAAACGATGCCCCGTAGCCCACGCTCGTAGGCACCGCCAGCACTGGCGCATTCACTAGGCCCGCCACCACGGTCGGTAGCGCGCCCTCCATGCCTGCGCACACAATCAGCACCCGCGCCGCTTGCAGCGACGTCCTTTGTGCCAGCAGACGATGAATCCCGGCCACGCCCACATCGGCAATCAGTTCCACTTCGTTGCCCATCAGCCGCGCAGTCACAGCAGCTTCTTCGGCCACCGGCAAATCGCTCGTCCCCGCACACACCACTGCGATCGTTCCTATGCCTGCAGGAACATTTGCATTCTGCGTCAGCGTAATCGCCCGCGCCGTTTCATGAAATTCCGCGCGCGGTTCCACGGCTAGGACCGCATCGAACATCGCACGCGACACCCGCGTCGCCAGCACATTGCCGCCCGCCTTGGCCATGCGCTCAAAAATCGAAGTTACCTGTGCCGCAGTCTTGCCCGAGGCAAAGATCACTTCCGGCATCCCGGTGCGCAATGCACGATGGTGGTCGAGCTTCGCGAACCCAAGGTCTTCGAATGGAAGGTGACGCAACCGTTCCATCGCATCGGCAACGTCGGTCTTGCCCGCGCTCACTTGGCTCAGCAGCAATTCAATCGCAGCGGGATCCATCAGGGTCCCTCCTTCTCTCCATCTCGGTTTTTATCAGCGGCAAAGGCCTGCATCGCCTGTTGCATCACCTGTTTCAGCGGCGCAGCGTGCTGCGTCGCCAGCTTGCGGCAGTCCTCATATTCCGGCGATGCATTCGCAATCTTGCCCGAGGGCCAGCGCGCCACTTTAATACGCACATCGCCCCATTGCGTGCCTGCCACCACAAATTCGCGCTTCAGCGACCGCTTCTTCTCCAGCCGCCAGTGCAGCCCAATCGTCGTCGTCTCGCGGAACAGAATCTCTTCAAGCACCGCCACAAGATCGGGACGGCAAAGCACGGTCATCTGCACGCCGGTGCGCCCTTTTTTCATCTGCACCGCAGCGCGATACACGTCCCACGCGCCCGCCTCCAGCAGCAACTCGCTCACATAAGCCAGCACTTGCGGCGTTGAATCGTCTATCACCGTCTCCATCACCGCAATCGCCTCAGCCTCCGCAGAGTCAGCGGCACCCTCAGCCACTTCGCCCACCAGCAGACGCAGCAGGTTAGGCTCGCCCGGTGTCTCGCGCCCGCCCGCTCCGTAGCCTGTCGCCTTCACGCGCATCGCCGGCAGCGTCTCGTAGCGCACGTCCAACATACGCAGCACTGCCGCGCCCGTCGGCGTCACCCGCTCCATCGCTGGCCCGGCCGCATACACCGGCGCATCTTCCAGCAACGCAAGCGTCGCCGGCGCCGGAACCGGAATCGTACCGTGCTGACATTTCACCGTTCCGCTGCCCACATTCAACGGCGACGCAAGCCAGCGATCTACGCCAAGCAACTCCGCCCCCGCCGCAGCACAGACAATATCCACAATCGTGTCCACCGCGCCTACTTCGTGGAAGTGCACCTTCTCGATTGGAATGGAATGAATCGCTGCCTCGGCCTCGCCCAGCAGTTGAAACGCCCGCACAGAGCGCTCCTTCACTGCTTCAGAAAGCGGTGCTGAGCGAATGATCCTTAGAATCGCGCTCAAGTGCCGGTGCGGTGCATGGCTGTGCACAACAGGCGCCTCATGCGTGTGCCCCTCATGAGAATGTGTATTCGAATGTGCGTCGTGCGAGTGAGAGTGCGAATCTTCCTCGTGCGAGTTCGCCGCACTCTCCGGCGTAATCACATCCACCTTGGTCGCAGCCAGTCCGCCCCGGCTCACCTTGCGCATCTCAAGCCGCGCGCCCACGTTCAACGCCGCCACCGTTTCTGCCAGAGACTCAAAGGGAACGCCCGCATCCACCAGCGCGCCCAGCATCATGTCGCCGCTTATGCCGGAAAAACACTCAAGATATCCAATTCGCATCGCTTTGTGATTCTAAACTGCCGGGGCCCCGGCATCTGATTTCCTTGACTATGCGCCGCGCCGTGCCAGCACTTCCACTGGCAGAATCGCATTCAGGGAACCAGACCGGAATCCCGTGCAATCCAGCGTCACATATTGGAACCCAGCCTGCTTCAGCGCCACCGTAATCGCGTCCATCATCTCCATCGTGAGAGCGCGGGGCAGCTCGTTGCGCGCAATCTCCACGCGCGCCAACTCCCCGTGGTGGCGAACCCGCAACTCGCGGAACCCCAACTGCCGCATGCTCTCTTCAGCCTTCTCCACCTGCTCCAGCACTTCGCGCGTCACCGTGCGCCCATACTCCACGCGCGACGACAGGCACGGCGCAGCCGGCCGGTCCCACAGCGGATACCCCGCCGCCTTGGCCAGCGCGCGAACTTCCATCTTGGTCAGCCCCACCTCAGCCAGCGGCGCCAGAACTTCATGCTCCTTGGCCGCCCGCTGTCCAGGGCGATAATCCTTCGTGTCGTCCGCATTCATGCCGTAAGCAATCGAGCTGAAGCCCAGCTTCCCCCCCAGCGCCTTCATCGTCGCGAACAGCTCGTCCTTGCAGTGAAAGCACCGATTCGCGTCATTGCGCGCATACTCAGGCTTGTCCAGCTCTTCTGTTTCAATCACCTGCAGCGGCATTCCCATCGACTGCGCAAACGCGCACGCCTGTTCCATATCCCGCCGCGCCAGGCTCGCCGAGTCGGCCAAAACCGCCAGCATCTTGTCGCCCAGCACCCGATGCGCCGTGCCCGCCAGAAACGCCGAATCCACGCCGCCGGAGTAAGCCACCAGCAGCCGCCCCAACTCCTTCAGGCGAGCCTCAAGCGCCAGCAGTTTCTCCGCTGCCCCTTGCGCCGTTGCAACGTCGGCTTGATTGGTCTCTGCGCGCCCCGCCATGGCTTCGATTATACCTTCCATCAAATTTAGCTGTTCTTCCGCCGCGTCCGTCCGCCTCTGGTCAACAGAATCAGTCCCGCATTCACAACCGTGATGCCCGCCAGCAGATAAAGCCCCGCGCTCGGCGAATGAAAATATTCATCCGCCCACACCTTCGCATTCGGCGCCACAAATCCGCCCAGGTTTCCCGTCCCAATCAGCGCAATCCCGCCCGCCTTGGCCCGATCCGCCAGGTACCCCGTCGGAAACGTCCAGAACAGAGGCTGCACGGCAACAAAGCCCGAAACCGCAATCGACAAAGTCACCAACCCCATCAACGGTCCAGCCGTCGGAAATGCAAAGCTCGCGCAACC
The DNA here is from genome assembly GCA_035529815.1 of Occallatibacter sp. Classification (GTDB taxonomy): domain Bacteria; phylum Acidobacteriota; class Terriglobia; order Terriglobales; family Acidobacteriaceae; genus Telmatobacter. The sequence continues at coordinate 13,682 of DATKWA010000141.1, forward strand.
CGCCACAAACAAAGTCAGCGCCGCCAGTTGCCGATGGGTGTTCCACCGGTCCGCCGCCTTGGGCAGCCAATACACGGCGCACAGCGCGCAGATCCACGGAATCGCCGTCACCAGACCCACTTCAAACCCTTCCGGCCTGTGCATCAGCGCCGACACTTCAGCCGGCAAATAGAAAATAGCCCCATACACGCTCATCTGTATCAGCCCGTAAATCAGCACAAAACCCAGCACTCGCGGATCGCGCAGCATGGGCAACAGCTTCGATGGCCCCGTCGAGCGCCGCTCCTTCTCTTCCTTTGCCAGCGCCTCTGTCAGCGCCTGCTTTTCATGCGCCGGCAGCCACGCCGCATGCACCGGCTTGTCATCCAGAAACCAGAAAGACGTAAGCCCCAGCACTACCGCCAGCAGCCCTTCCACCAAAAACATCCACTGCCAGTTCTGCAGCCCGCCCAGCGGATGCATGTCCAGCAGAAATCCTGAAAGCGGTCCGCCAAAAATCAGCGCCAGCGGCACGCCCAGATAGAACAGTCCCATCATCTGCCCGCGTACGCGGTTCGGAAACCAGTACGTCAGATACAGAATTGCCCCCGGAAAAAATCCCGCCTCCAGCACCCCCAGCAGCAGCCGCAGCAAATAGAACGACGTAGCGCCCGTCACAAACATCGTCGCCATCGAAGCCAGTCCCCAGCCCACCATCAGGAACGAAAGCCACACCTTCGCGCCAATCTTGTGGAGAATCAGATTGCTTGGGAAACCGCACAGCGAATAACTGATAAAGAACAACCCCGCACCCAGCGCGTAGATACTTTCCGAAATCCCCACCGAAGTTTCCAGCGCCTGTTTGGCAAATCCAATATTCGCCCGATCCAGAAACGACACAACATACATCGTCATCAGAAAAGGCGTCAGCCGCCTCACTGCCCGCGCAATCGCACCATCCAGTGCGCTGCGTGAAACATCCGTGGCCGCAGCACCTGTTGAAGAGAACTCGTGCAACCCGTCACCTCGGTTTGAATGGAATACACCGCTTCGCCGAATTCTCAGCGGCCAAACATTTCAGATTATCCGTTCGAACAATGCTATCGATTCGCCAGTCACAGCGACGGCTGATCCGCTCTTCGCCGCACCCATTTGTAGGCCGCAATCGAGTTCTTCCAAAAATACTTCTCCCGTGCCTCAGCGCTTTTTCCCGCCATATATCCGCGCACAATTCCAAACGTCTGCGCGTACGTGGCCACATGATCGCTGTTCGGCCAGTCGCTCCCAAACAAAACATGGTCCTCGCCAAAAATATCCCACAGCGCATCCAGGCTCACCTTGTAAAAATGCGGATCAGTCATCAGCTTTCCGTTCTCGCGCACCGGAATCTCCGACAGCTTCACAAACACGCGCGGACTCCCCGCCAGCAGCCGCAGGTTCGCCCAATACTGGTCGCGCGCATCCACCTCCGTAGGCACCGGCGCATGTGGCAGGTGATCGATGACGATGCGCAAATCCGGAACCCGTTCGGCAACCTCCACAATCGCGGCAATCAACCGCGGATCGGGGTTCGCGCTCTCAAACACCAACCCCGCGCGGGCCAGCGCCGTCAGCCCGTCGATGAAGCCCGCGTTCTCAAGGTCCGCCGCCAGGTCGCGGTTCCACAAATTCCCATAGCGAATCCCCAGGAACAGCGCGTCCCCATGCAGCCGTTCAAGATCCGTCAGAAACGTCGGCGAACTCGGCACCAGGTCCCCCACCATGCCCACCATCACCGGATGATTTCTCACCACATTCAGCAGCCATTGGTTGTCGCTTGCCAGCGGACTGGCTTCAATCGCAATCGCGCCCACAATTCCAAACGCCGCCGACTCAAGCACATACCGCTCCGGCAGCGCCGGCTTGTAAATCACCGTATCGCTCTTCTCCGGCCACGGAACGCCGCCGGGCCGCAGCGTATCGAACAAATGAATGTGTGCATCAATAACAGGAATCTGCTCCCACGCCGCTCCTGAAGCCGCACCCGCCCCGGCAAGCTCCAATGCCGCCGCTCCCGCGCTCAATGCCGCCAGCTTCAATGCCTCGCGCCGCTCGATGGGTCACTCCAAAGCGCGCGCCGTTAACCCCTGCGCCTGCGCACAACCCAATATACACAGCCGAGCGCGGCTCAAGCCTGTCAGGAATTCTTGTTAGGTCAATTTATCCGTCGAAGCGGTAAGCGCTGATCGCCGCACCCATCGGAGCATCGTTGAAGATTTGCCTGCCAGGCGCCTCCCCACCCGCGCCCGCGGCCACCATCAGCGGAATCAGGTGCTCCTCGCGCGGATGAGCGTACCTGGCGAACGGCGCTCTGCCCCAATCCGTCAGCATCGCATCGCGCTCCGGAGCCGTAGACTCCACCGCCTCCGTGAGCCACCCATCAAACGCCCGAGCGCGCTCCGACGTCTCAGGCCTGAAGTAACCTCCCAGGTTGTGGAAGCTCATTCCGCTTCCCACAATCAACACTCCCTCGTCCCGTAACGGCGTCAGCGCACGGCCCGCGGCCAGGTGCAGCGCAGGGTCAAGCGACGACGCAAGCGACAGCGTCACCACCGGAATCTGCGCTTCCGGAAATGCCACCTTCAACGGCACAAACACCCCATGATCAAAGCCCCGGTCCGCGCTCAACCCCGACGGCAGCCCGGCCGCGCCCAGTAGCCCAGCCACGCGCTCTGCCAGCTCCGGCTCTCCCGGCGCAGGACACGTCAACTTATAAGTGTGTTCCGGAAAACCCGAGTAGTCGAAGATCAGCTCAGGTCGTGCCGCCGCGCTTGCCGTAAAGGCTGGCTCTTCCCAATGCCCACTCACCACCAGCAGTGCCTTGGGCACCGCCGGCAGCGTACCTGCCAGCCCCTCAAGAAACCGCTGCGTCTTGTGCCAGGTGTCCGCAGGCCCCCAGGTCCATTCCATAAAGAAGCACGGCCCTCCGCCATGCGGCAGAAAGATCGTGGGTTGGCGTTTGCTGTTGTTGGCCATGGACTTATCCTCCGTCAAGCCCAGCCTGAACCGTCAGGGAGGGCTAATAGTTGTTATGACAACTATTATTTGGATGACGCAACCCAAACCGCGATTCAAACAATCCCTTCCTACTCCACCTTGGGCGCAAGAATAAGCGCATACATCAGCAGGGCGACGCCGAGGAGCCCGGGAATCAGTCTGCAAAGATATACCGGCTCATCGCTCACCAGTACCCACAGAAAGAGCATCAACGCCGCCCGACTGCGATCCCTGCCAATCCACCGATTTTGATCCCCTCACGCTCGAACTGCTCGGCTAGCATCACTCAATCGCAAACACCGCATAAACACTGGCCGAGCTCGTCACCTTGCGCGGCTCAATCGCCAGCGGCGGCGCGGCAGCCGCGCCGGCCATCGGAACCGCACGCTCAGCGTACGCCCTCATCGCAAACACCGGCCCGGCCACCTGGTTGCTTACATACACAAGCGCCCCCAGCTTCACGCCCATACCCCTGGCCAGCACGGCAGCCTGGGCTCTGGCTCGCGCCGCTGCGCCTTCCAGCGCCTTGTCCTCCAGCCCCTGCTCGTCTTCCACCTTCCACTCAATCTGCCCGCTGTCCGTAGCCCCGGCCGTCACCGCCACATCCAAGATCTCCGCCGCCTGTTCCGGCTTCACCTTCACCGTCCACTGCTGCGCCAGCGTAAACTTGTGCGGCTTCTGGTAAACGCTGTCCAGCCGCTGCCACTCGCTCCGTATCTGTGTCTCCGCAATCCCCACCTGCTTCAGCGCCGAAATAATCGCATTCGATGTCGCCGCTCCCGCCGCATAGGCAGCCTTCGCATCAGACGGTGGCGTCTGAAATCCAACATGCAAAATCGCCACGTCCGGCTCAACCGTCACTTCATCCTGCGCATTCACGGTCAACGTCCGGTTATTGGGCTCAATCTTCAGTTGAACCTGGCCAACCTGCTGCGCTCCCGCCGCCACGCATCCCGCCAGCAGCGCAATCACCGCAATTCCATGTTTTTGCAGCATGGTCACTCTCCTTCATTCCTTTGGACGCATGTTCTGAGAAAATTCGCAGACAAATTGCGGCGAACCGGCCTCCACGCGAAGCTATTCAGCGAGGAATTTTTTCGTCCGGCTCAGCTACTGCACAGTTGCAAACTTCGCCCCAAACCGCCGCAGCTTCTCCAGAGTCACCGCCGCCTGCCCCGAATCAATCGCTTCGATTCCCAACTGCACGCCCTCTTTCAAATCCCCGGCCAGCCCCGCCGCCACCAGCCCCGCAGCCGCATTCAGCAGCACAATATCCCGCCGCGCCCCTTTGATCCCCGTCAGCACGTCGTACAGCAGGGAAGCGTTCGTCTCGACATCCCCGCCAACAAACTCCTCCAGCGTAGCCCGCGGCAATCCCGCCATCTCCGGCGACACCCGCGCCGCCGACAATTTTGTCTCGCCCGTCTCAGACTCCTCAACCCGCGCCACCACCGACTCGCCCGTCGTCGTCAGCTCGTCAATCCCATCCGTCCCATGCACCACAAAAGCCCGTTTCGCGCCCAGCTCCTTCAGCGTCCGCCCCACCAGCAGCACCTTGCTCGGAGCCAGCACGCCGATCACCTGCGTCCGCGCCCCGGCCGGATTGGTCAGCGGTCCACACAAATTGAAAATCGTTCTGAACCCCAGCGCCCGCCGCAGCGGACCCACCGCCTTCATCGCCGGATGATACAGCGGCGCAAACAGAAACATGAATCCCGTCTCGCGCAGACATGCAACTGCCTGCTCCGGTTTCAGATCGATCGGAACCCCAAGCGCCTCCAGCACATCCGCCGCACCGCACCGCGAGGTCACGGCCCGGTTTCCGTGCTTGGCCACCTTAGCCCCCGCCGCCGCCGCCACCAGCGCCGCGCCCGACGAGATATTGAACGTCAATGGCCCCCCGCCGCCTGTGCCCACCACGTCCACCAGTTGGCCCCGCTCCTCGTCCGTCAGCGGAACCGGCGTCACGTGTGCGCGCATCACATCCACAAATCCGGCCAGCTCCGGCGCCTGTTCCCCGCGCGTCGCCAGCACAGCCACCAGCGCCGCCGTCTCCACCTCCGGTGCGCCCGCCAGAATCTCCTCAAGCACCGCCCCCGCCTGCTCGCGAGTCAGCGCTGTACCATCCTCCGCCAGCGGCTTCAATAACTCTTTCAAAACGCCCATATCAACTAATGGTAAGGCCGCACCCCCGATATAACGCCCGGTTTGCCGCTTCAAAGCCGCGCAAGATAAGATTTGATTACCGCTGCCACGGTCTCGCTGGCCCGGACTTTTCCGGACCCGGTCCCGAATCCCATCGCAACAGCGGACTGGGCGGTTCCTACCAACTATGAAAATTCACGAATATCAGGCAAAGGAAATCCTGGCAAGATACGGCGTAGCCGTGCCCAGGGGTGAAGTGGCCAACACGCCGGAAGAAGCTTCGGCCGTGGCCCGCAAACTGTTCGCAGAGGGCGCCACCGGCGTCGTCGTCAAGGCACAGATTCACGCTGGCGGTCGCGGCAAGGGCGGAGGCGTCAAAGTCGCCCGCAACCGCGAAGACGCCGACCTCCACGTCAAAAGCATCCTCGGCATGACGCTTATCACCCACCAGACCGGCCCCCAGGGCCAGAAGGTGCAGCGCCTCCTCATTGAAGAAACAGCCGCCATCGACCGCGAGCTTTACCTCGGCATCGTTCTCGACCGCGCCACCGGCAAGGTCGTCTTCATGGCATCTCAGGCGGGCGGCATGGAGATTGAAGAAGTCGCCGCCAAAACCCCCGAGGCCATCTTCAAGGAGACCATCGACCCCGCCGTCGGTTTCGGCGCATGGCAGGCCCGCAAGCTCGCCTTTGCGCTAGGCCTCAAAACCACGCAGATCAACCAGGCCGTCGCCTTCTTCCAGAGCCTTTACAAGGCATACATTGAAACGGACGCCTCGCTGCTTGAGATCAATCCCTTCATCACCACCAAGGACGACAAGCTCTTCGCTCTCGACGCCAAAATCAACTTCGACGACAACGCTCTCTTCCGCCACGCCGACATCAAGGCCCTGCGCGACGTCGCCGAAGAAGACCCGCTCGAAGTCGAAGCCAGCAAGTACGCCCTCAACTACATCAAGCTCGACGGCTCCATCGCCTGCATGGTCAACGGCGCAGGCCTCGCCATGGCCACCATGGACATCATCCAGTACGCCGGCGGCAGCCCTGCCAACTTCCTCGACGTGGGCGGCGGCGCTACGCAGGAACAAATTGAACACGCCTTTGAAATCCTGCTCTCAGACTCCAACGTCAAGGCCATCCTCATCAACATCTTCGGCGGCATCCTCCGCGTGGACCGCCTCGCCACCGGCGTAGTCGCCGCAGCGCGCAATCTCAACGTCAAAGTACCCATCGTCCTGCGCCTCGAAGGCACCAACGTCGAAGAAGGCCGCAAGATTCTCGCCGAATCGGGCCTCAACTTCCAGGTAGGCGCAACCATGAAAGAAGCGGCAGAGATGGTTGTCGCCGCAGCAAAGGCGGGAGCATAAGATGTCAGTTTTAGTTGATAAAAATACTCGACTCATTGTTCAGGGTTTGACCGGCAAAGAAGGCACCTTCCACGCCCAGGGCTGCGCCGAATACGGCACCAACGTTGTCGGCGGCGTCACGCCTGGCAAGGGCGGCACAACGCATGAAGGCTGGCCAGTGTTCAATACCGTAAGTGACGCTGTAGCAAAAACCGGCGCAAACGCCACCATGATCTTCGTCCCCCCGCCGTTTGCCGCCGACGCCATCCTCGAGGCAGAAGACGCAGGAATCCCTCTCATTGTCTGCATCACCGAAGGCATTCCCACCCTCGACATGGTCAAAGTCTGGGCCAAGCTCAAGAACTCGTCCTCGCGCCTCATCGGCCCCAACTGCCCCGGCGTCATCTCCCCCGGTAAGGCCAAAATCGGCATCATGCCCGGCCGCATCCATAAAGAGGGCTCCGTCGGCATCGTCTCCCGCTCCGGCACGCTCACCTATGAAGCCGTGCACCAGTTGACCCAGCGCGGTATCGGCCAGTCAACAGCCATCGGCATCGGCGGCGATCCCATCATCGGCACCACCCACATCGACGCGCTCCGCCTGCTCAACGACGACTCCGGAACCGAAGCCATCATCATGATCGGCGAAATCGGCGGCTCCGCCGAAGAGGCCGCCGCCGAGTTCGTCAAACAGCACGTCAAAAAGCCCGTCGTAGGCTTCATCGCCGGACAAACCGCGCCCCCCGGCCGCCGCATGGGCCACGCCGGCGCCATCATCTCCGGAGGTCAGGGCACCGCCGCCGACAAAATGAAAGCCATGACCGCCGCCGGCATCCATGTCGTCGTCTCCCCCGCTGAAATCGGCGCAACTCTCGCCAGGGTCATCGGCAAGGCATAGATTTTTTTCAACACACACGTTCCAAAGCGGCCCGCCTTCATGGCGGGCCGTCGTGCATGGCAAATACCCTTCGAACCCCCAATTGGTGCGCACGCCGCGGCAATTACAATTGAACGCAGAACCAATTTTGATAGGAGTGTTTCCAGTGTCGCAACGCACCTTCAGCATCATCAAGCCTGACGCCGTCCGCAAAGGCTATACCGGCCAAATTCTCGCCGACATCAGCAACGCCGGCTTCCAGGTCGTCTCTCTCCGCAAGCAGTCCATCTCAAAAGCTGAGGCCGAAGGCTTCTACGCCGTCCATCGCGAGCGCCCCTTCTTCGGCGAGCTCACCACCTTCATGTCTTCCGGCCCCATCGTCCTCATGGTCCTTGAAAAAGACAACGCCATCGCAGACCTGCGCAAGCTCATGGGCGCCACCAACCCCGCCAACGCCGAAGACGGAACCATCCGCAAAAAGTACGCCAGCTCCATCGGCGAAAACGCCATCCACGGCTCCGACGCAGAAGACACCGCCGCATTTGAAATTGCCTACTGGTTCGCGGGCTACGAGTTGATCTAAGTAGCTGCCCGCAAGTACCAGCCGCGGAGAGATTCGCAATGAAGAAGGTTTCAATCAGGTTTGCCGGATTGCTGTTACTCTCTCTTGCGGCTTGTCCGCTGTTCGCCGCGCCGCCCTCCAGCGTCAAGCCAGGTGAACCGTGGCTCGACATCCGCGGTCAACGCATCCAGGCCCACGGCGGTGGCATCACGTTCTGGCACGGCGCCTACTACTGGTTCGGCGAAGACCGTTCACCGACCAACGACCCCGAAAGGCGTTACGTCGCCTGCTACTCCTCAAAAGATCTGGTCCACTGGAAGTTTCACCGCCAGGTCGTGGCCCTCGCCGACCCCGAACACCTCGGTTCCCACTGGGTTCTCGAGCGGCCCAAGGTCTATGCCAACGCGCACACCGGCAAATTCGTTCTCTATGCCCACCTCGACGACGCGCACTACAAGTTTGCCCGCGTCATGGTGGCTGTCAGCGATCGCATCGACGGCAACTACAAATATGTAAAGAGCTTTCGCCCTCTCAATCAGGAAAGCCGCGACATCGGCCAGTTTGTCGACGACGATGGCTCCGCATATCTCATCTTCGAGTCAAGGCCCACCAAGGGATTCTTCATCGCCAAACTCTCAGACGATTACATGAGCGTCGAGCAGACTGCCTTTATTCAGGCGCCTCTCGAGGGCGGCGCTCTGGTCTACTATGGCAGCCAATATTACGTCATCGGTTCGCACATGACCGGCTGGAAACCCAACCCCAACGTGTACGCCACAGCTCCTTCGCTCGAAGGCCCCTGGACCGAGTTCAAAGACCTCGCTCCGCCCGAAGCCAACAACTACGATTCGCAATCC
>DATKWA010000142.1:0-16479 GCA_035529815.1 Occallatibacter sp.
GCCAACGGCCTGAAGCCGGACCGCTTTGGCTGGCTGACCCCGGTCAACGTCGAGGCCAGCGAGCCGGTTACGGCGTAGAGCGATCCCATGCTGTATCCTGCGGGCGGCATGCAACATGCCGCCCGTTGTGTTTTTCCGGGGCGGAAGCGCTCTGGAATCTGATGACCCGATGGCGGGATTGAGACTCCTGCGATCCTCCGGATTGTGTGTTGCTGCGCACTGCCAATTTTTTGGACGTCGAGTAGGTTAGAACAAACTTTAACAATAGGTTGGTTAAATCAGACTATGCGCACACTGCCTCGTTTTCTGCTAACAGTGATTTGTTCGTTTGCCTCGGTTGTTCTGGTTGCCCTGTCGCCGGGTTTGGCGGAGGCGCAGGTCTACGTGGGCCGGCCAAAGCTGATTGTGATTGTGGTGATCGACCAGTTTCGCGCCGATTATCTGAACCGGGACCGTACACAGTTCAAGGGGCGCGGGTTTAATTTGTTCATGAACGACGGGGCGTGGTTCACGGACTGCTACTACGACTACGCGAATACGAAGACTGCGCCGGGCCACGCGACGATTGGGACGGGCGCGTATACGGACGGGCACGGGATTGACTCGAACGAGTGGTGGGATGCGGCGCGCTCGTACGATAAGGAAGTGAGCTCGGTTGAGGACGAGCGGTATCAGCTGGTGGATCTTCCGCACGATTCGATTCCGGCGAACCAGCCGGGCGCGCCGAGCGGGGCGACGAAGTGGGTGGTTGGGGCTTCTCCACTGAATTTGCGGGCGACGACGCTGGGCGACGAGTTGCGGCTGGCGACGGAGGGACGGTCGCGGGTTTATGGCGTTTCTCTGAAGGACAGGGCGGCGATTTTGCCGACAGGGCAGGCGGCGAACGGGGCGTTCTGGATTGACACGAGGAGCGGGCACTTTACGACGTCGACTTATTACATGGAGCACTTGCCGGAGTGGGCGAGCGCGTTTAATGCGAGCGGGCGGGCAGAACAGGCGGCGCGCGAGGCAAAGGCGGAAGGGACAACACAGTTTTTCGAGCTGGTGGGACGGACTCCGGCGGCGAACAGCTACGAGCTGGACTTTGCGAAGGCGCTGATTACGGGCGAAAAGCTGGGGCAGGATGGCGTGACGGATCTGCTGGTGATTTCGCTTTCGCCGAACGATATTCAGGGGCATAAGTTTGGGCCGGATTCGGACTCTGAGCAGCAGATGATTCTGAGTCTGGATCGGGATCTCGACAACTTCAATACGTGGCTGGACAAGACGATTGGGCTGAAGAATGTTTGGCTGGCGCTGACGGCGGATCACGGAGTTGCGCCGATACCGGGCGAGGCGGCGAAGCTGGGTATCCATGCGGTTGCGGTGGACATGGGCAAGGTGTACGAGACGCTGAATACGGAACTGAGCAAGCGCTACGCGCATGGGCAGCCGACGGATTTTCTTCTGCCGAATCCGGACTTGCCGTACGTTGTGCTGGACAAGCGGGAGTTCACGAAGGTGGGCGTGGACGAGAAAGCGGCCGAGGATGAGGTGGCTGCGCTCTTGCCGGCGGCCGTGGCGAGCCAGGATCAGAATCCGCCTCCGTTTATGAAGCTGTCTCCGGCGCCACCTGCGGTGGTGCAGCCTTCCGAACACCGGCTGGCCCCCTCGCCGCATGTGCAATTTGTGTATACGCGGCTGCAGTTGGCCGCGGACCAGGTTCCGCCGACGGATTTTGGGCGGATGCTGGCGCACAGTTACACGGAGCATGGCAACTGGTACGTGATGATGGTGTTGGACGCGTATCAGTTGGCGGGAAAAGGGCAATTTGCGGGAACGAATCACTTCAGTCCGTGGTCGTATGACCGGCATGTGCCGCTGGCGTTTTACGGGACGCCGTTCATTCCGGGCGAGTATCATGAGCGTGTGGCCCCGGTTGATCTGGCGGTGACGTTTGCGTCACTGGCTGGGGTGAATCGGCCTTCGGCAGCGGTTGGCCGCGTGCTGACGGAAGCGATCAAAGCGCCGGACCGCGAGACGCCGCATTCTGAAGGCAAGCAGTAAGGAATTCGGGCTCTGAAAAGGAAGATTGCCGACCAGTGAAACCCGACATGAAAGTGACGTTGGCCGGCATTGAGTTGGTCAACCCGATCATTGCCGCCAGCGGTACCTTCGGCTATGGCATTGAGTTTGAAGAGATCATCTCACTGGAGCGGATCGGCGGATTCGTGACCAAGGGGATCTCTCTGGAGCCGATGACCGGGCACCCTGCGCCGCGGATTGTGGAGACGGCGGCGGGGATGCTGAATGCAATCGGGCTGCAGAATGTTGGCGTCGAGGATTACATCGAGCGGAAGCTTGCGCCGATGAAGCGGTATCCGCAGTGCAAGGTCATCGTGAACGTTTTTGGTTACACGGTGAATGCGTACGTGCAGGTGATTGAGCGTCTGAACCAGGCTGAGGGCATTGCGGCGTACGAGTTGAATGTGTCTTGCCCGAATGTTCACGCCGGTGGCATGGCGTTCGGCGCGGACCCTGGGGAACTGGAATACCTTGTCCGCAAGGCGAAGGCGGCTTCGACGCGTCCGCTGATTGTGAAGCTGTCTCCGAATGTGACGTCGATTGCGCACATGGCGCGGGTAGCCGCAGAGTCCGGCGCGGATGCGGTGAGCCTGACGAATACGTTTCTTGCCATGTCGATTGATGTGGAGACGCGGCGTCCGCGGCTGACCAATATTACCGGAGGACTCTCGGGGCCGGCGATCAAGCCGATTGCGCTGCGGATGGTGTATGAGACGGCCTGCGCGGTGAACATTCCGATTCTGGGTATGGGCGGGATTGTTACGGCGGAGGACGCAGTGGAGTTTCTGCTTGCCGGGGCGACGGCCGTGCAGGTAGGAACGGCGAGCTACGCCGATCCGCGCGCGGTGGAACGGCTGGCTCAGGGGCTTGAAGCGTGGTGCCGCTCGCACCATGTTGAGCGAGTGGCGAGCCTGACGCGGGCGTTGGAAATTCCGCAGAAGTAGACTCAGCCGGAAGCGGCGCAAATCAAGCCAAAGTTTTCCTATAGATCAGTACAAATTCTTTATTTTGCAGCCTGCATTACGCGATGAAGGGCGGACCAGGAGTGCGCATTGCAGGTTGTGCGATTTAGATCACGCTCCGTTTTACGGTATTAGAAGAGGAGTGATTTGGAATACGTGTGATGACGCGCACAGCGAGTCGTTCATCCTGCTTCGTAACTTCGTTCAAATCAGTCGGCGCGACCCTGCGTTCAAGATTCTTTTCGGCCACTATGGGGAGATCGCGCGAACTTGCACACAGAGCGAGGTAGGCATGGGACAGTCGATTTGGAATTCCATGGAGCAGAAGGGCTATAGCCGCAGAGACTTTCTACAGTTCTGCGCGGCGGCGGCAACGATCGCTGGTTTTGGGCAAAGCGGGGTTGCGCAGGTTGTTTCTGCATTCGAGAAGAAGGAAAAGCCGGCGGTGGTGTGGATGCACTTTCAAGAGTGCACCTGCTGCAGCGAGTCGTTCATTCGCGCGTCACACCCGGTTGTTCTGGATGTGCTGCTTGACGTGCTGTCACTGAACTATACCGAGACGCTTATGGCGGCGTCAGGATTCCAGGCCGAGAAGAGTCTGAACGATACGATCCAGAACAACAAGGGCAAGTACATTGTGCTGGTGGAGGGCGCTGTTCCGAAGCACGACGACGGCGTTTACTGCATGATTGGCGGCAAGACGGCCGAGTCGATTTTGCAGACGGTGGCGAAGGATGCGGCGGCAGTGGTGGCGTGGGGCAGTTGCGCATCGAATGGGTGCGTGCAGGCGGCCAAGCCGAATCCTACGGGTGCGACGCCTATTTACAAGCTCGTGGATAAGCCGGTGATCAACGTGCCGGGATGTCCGCCGATAGCCGACGTGATGATGGGCGTGGTGACTCACCTGCTTGTGCTTGGGCAGGTTCCGGCGCTGGACAGCCAGGGGCGGCCGAAGGAGTTCTATGGACGGCGGGTGCACGACACCTGCTATCGGCGCGCCAACTACGATGCCGGTCTGTTTGTGGAGTCGTGGGACGACGAGAATGCGCGCAAGGGCTATTGCCTTTACAAGATGGGCTGCAAGGGTCCGGTGACGTACAACGCGTGTTCGGTAGTGAAGTGGAACGATGGCGTCAGCTATCCGATCCAGTCTGGCCACGGATGCATTGGTTGCAGCGAGGCGGGATTCTGGGACAACGGGCCGTTCTATCAGCATCTGCCTTCGTTCCCTGGATTTGGGGTTGAGAGCACGGCCGATACGATTGGTACGGTTGTCGGAGTGGCGACGCTGGCCGGAGTTGCGGCGCATGCGGTGGTGACCAACATTCGCAAGCGGAGCGTAATTGCTGAAGTGCACGCTGAAGATCAAAAGGAGTCGTGAGAGCCTATGGCACGCGTAGTTGTGGATCCCGTAACTCGAATTGAAGGCCATCTGCGGATTGAGGCAGTGGTCGAGAACGGCGTCATCACCGACGCATTTAGCTCAGGCACGATGGTGCGCGGTCTTGAGAAGATTCTCATTGGCCGCGATCCGCGCGATGCCTGGGCGATTACCGAGCGTGTGTGCGGTGTTTGCACCACGGTGCATGCGCTGACCAGCGCGCGCGCAGTGGAAGATGCGCTTGGGATAGTGATTCCACCGACTGCGGAGATCATTCGTGACATTATGATGACCACGCAGTACGTGCAGGATCACGTGATTCACTTTTATCAACTGCACGCTTTGGACTGGGTGGATATCGTGAATGCTCTGAAGGCCGACCCCAAGAAGGCCGCGGAGTTGGCGCAGTCGTTTTCGAAGTGGGACAAGAACACTGCGGCGTATTTTACTGAGGTGCAGAACAAGATCAAGGCGTTTGCAGCCAGCGGACTGGGGATTTTTGCCAACGGCTATTGGGGCCATCCGGCTTACAAACTTCCGCCGGAAGTGAACCTGATCGGGGTTGCTCACTATCTGGATGCGCTGTCCTGGCAGAAGGAAATCTGCAAGATACACACAGTGTTCGGCGGCAAGAATCCGCATCCGAATTACCTCGTGGGCGGTGTGCCGTGCTCGATCAACCTGAACGAAGTGGCGGCGATCAACTCCGAGCGTCTGAACCTGGTTTCGCAACTTATCAGCCAGGCGGATGAGTTTGTGAGCCAGGTTTATATTCCCGATCTGCTTGCGGTTGCGTCGTTCTACAAAGATTGGACAAAATATGGCGGAGGATTGACCAACTACCTCAGCTACGGCGAGTTTCCGACCAAGGGCTATGGTCAGCCGGAGTCGTTCAGATATGCGCGGGGCGTGGTGCTGAATCGCGACCTGAGCACCGTGCATCCAGTGAACGCGCGTGGCTCCGAGGAGATCAAGGAATATATTGCACATTCCTGGTACCGCTACAGCGGCGGAGACAAGGAAGGGCTGCAGCCGTGGTCTGGCGAGACCAACATCAACTATACGGGGCCCAAGCCTCCCTTCGAAACGCTGGAAGGCTTCGAGAAGTATTCGTTCCTGAAGACGCCACGGTGGAAAGAGCAGGCGATGGAGGTGGGTCCGCTTGCGCGGCTGGTGGTTTCTTACGCGGCTGGACGCACCGACGTGCAGGAGCTGGTGAAGGACACGCTGGGCAAACTGAATGCTCCGGTGGGCGCGCTCTTCTCGACGCTGGGACGGACCGCTGCTCGCGGACTAGATGCAGCGCTGGCAATGATATGGCTCAAGGATTACTTTGCTGAGCTGATGGGGCAGGTGAAGATCAACGAGGTATCCACGTTCAACGGCGAGTTCTGGGAACCGAAGAGCTGGCCCAAGGATGCGGAAGGTGTTGGGCTGACCGAGGCTCCTCGCGGGGCTCTGGCGCACTATATCAAGATTCACGATGGGGCGATTGCTAACTATCAATTGGTTGTGCCCACCACGTGGAACGGTTCGCCGCGCGATGCCAAAGAGCCGCGCTCCTCGTTTGAGCAGGCGCTGATCGGCACGCCGGTTGCGAAGCTGGATGAGCCGGTCGAAATCCTCCGTACGATTCATTCCTTTGACCCGTGCCTGGCCTGCGCCGTGCATTTGTACGATCCGCAGGGCAAGCACCTTCACCAGGTTTCCTTCGAGTGAGGCTTATGAGCACTCCAAGTAGAGTCGCCGGCAATGGCTTTTCAGACAACGGCAGTCATCCTGTAGAGTATCGGCGGGTGTATGTATGGGAACTGCCGGTGCGCGTTTACCACTGGATTAACGCGGTTGCGCTGGTGCTTCTGTGCGCTACCGGCTACCTGATTGGCGCTCCTGTCCACCTGTTTGACGCGTCAGAGGCTTACAAGCAGTACTGGTTCGGCTGGGTTCGCTTCATTCACTTTGCCGCCGCGTTCGTCTACGTGTTCAACTTTGCGGTACGGCTCTATTGGGGCTTTGTCGGCAACAAGTACGCCAATTGGACGGCGTTCTTCCCGCTGAAGCGGTCGCAGCGGCAGGAGATTGTCGACGTCATCAAGGCCGATGTGCTGGAAGTGAAGATGCATGGGCCTATCTCCACGGGGCACAATGCTTTGGCGGGCCTGATCTACTTCGGGACGTTCCTGGTTTTCGTCTTCCAGACCATCACGGGGTTTGCCCTCTACTCGAGCATGAGCGAGTCCTGGCTGCCGCGGATGTTTACCTGGGTGGTGCCGCTGATGGGCGGAGAATTCGGCGTGCGCTTCTGGCATCACCTGGCACTTTGGTTCTTTGTCACGTTTGTCATTATTCACGTGTATCTTGCGTTTTATCACGACTACATCGAGGGCCGGGGCACAGTATCGTCGATCATAGGCGGATGGAAGTTCGACCGGGAAAAAAGTGGGAAATGAACCGCTAAAGACGCTGGTGCTTGGCCTGGGCAACGTCCTGATGGGCGATGAAGGCATCGGCGTTTACGTTGTGCGAGAGCTTGAGAAGCACACGCTGCCGGCCGGTGTGGAGTGCCTGGACGGCGGCACGGGCGGCTTTACGCTGCTGGGACCGTTGGAGGAGGCAGACCGCATTGTTCTGATCGATGCGGCGTCCGACGGCAATCCGATTGGTACCGTCACGCGCACGACTCCGCGCTTCTCGCGCGACTACCCGCCCACGCTCACCGCTCACGATGTCGGCATGAAGGACCTGCTGGACATGTTTTACATCCGGGGCGGCGAACACGAGATTATCCTCTACGCCATTACCATCGACCCTCGTCAGCCGATCCGCATGAGCCTTTCGGCGGAGGGGGAGAAAGTTGCCGCAGGAGCCGTGGAGCAGATTTTGGCGGAGTTGCGGGCGGGCTCTCCCATGGTTCCGACCGCGTAGACAGAAGCGGCTCAGTCGCTTCGCGGCTCCGCAGTTCATTACTCCAGAATTCGCATTGCTCCGCTTAGGCGCCTGTGTCTTTGGGTTTCCATTCGAGGAAATTCAGTAGCCACTTCCATGTTTGATCGAAGTTCTGCACTGGAGGAGGTGGGGGCGGCGCCACAGTGGGGAACTTCACCAGTTTGCCGCGATAGGCACTGGCCAATTGTTTGAACACCCTGCCTTGTTCTTTAACCTTGCCGTCATTCGTAAGCAGGCCGAGGCTGTATTCGAGGGAGTTGAAGGCGAACTTCCTGTCCACATCGTGGCTATCCCAATAAGAGAACCAACTCACGCCGGACTCGATGGCGGACGTTACGGCGGTCTCCAGCCATTGTGCCTGTTGCTTCTCCGACATCGATTCGATGCAGGTGTTGAATTCGCCTGCCCAGACAGGCTTTTTGGCGTCGCCGGCGTAGGAGCGCACCAGCGCAGCGAAGGCAGAGAGGATATGCGTGCTGGGCGGGTCCATGGGGCCTCCGTACTTGAGCGCTTCGGACCAGTACGGGTAGGCATGAATCACGGGGAACGGGTTGGCCGCCAGCGCGCGCGCGGAAAACGTCGCCGGCTCAAACCAGGGATGATGATCCACGCCGTTGACGTGAATTCCGCCGGGATAGGCCGCGTTCATCAATCGGAACATCTTCGCCATCCAGGCATCGCCGACTGCCGTCTCAGCGTGCCAGCAGGTGTTCATCTCATTGCCGAAGTCGAATCCGATGATGTTGTGGTGCAAGCTCATCGTGCGCGCCAACGCGTGAATGAGGAGTTCCTGCGCCTTCCAGATATCGGGATCGATGAAGAGAGCCGGGTCGGGCTTGTTGAACGGCGGAAGAAAATACCAGCCACTGAGTTGCCCGGTGAACACGGTGATCAGCGCGTCCAGGTTTCGCTCTGCCATGAGCGCGAGCAACTGGCTCAGCCTTTCAAGGTGGGCGCGGCTTACCCATGTGAGGTTGGGCTGGAAGTACGGCCAGATAAGCATGAGCCGCAGATGGTCAGCACCGAGCGCGGCGATCGCGTCCAGATCGTGCCTGATGGGGTCGACATTCCAATCGTTCCAGCAAAACCACCAGTTGTGCGATGGCGTGTAATTGACGCCGAATCGATGATGGCCTACAGCTTTGCCCATCTTGCTGAGGCCTGTTTCAGCGGAGCCTGTGGCTGCGAATGCCGCCTGGGTCAGGTTGCGCCCTGACGCGCACGAGGCAGCGAGGGCCGCGCTTGCTCCGCCAGAAAGAAAATGCCGTCGATTCATTTGGTTGGCTCTCCTCACGGAATTCGTCTGCGAGGAAAGCATACACCGCGATCGCCGCGCGTTTAGCTGGAGACCGATGGTCTGAAGCGCGGCTTGCGGACAGACTAGTCTGCAATGAATAATGGGGCCGCATTCAAATTGGCAGAATTTGTGCTGGACGGCGGTGAGAAACGATGAGCAAGACCGGATGCAAGATGACGGCACTGGCGATTGGCGTGGTTCTTATTGGTATATCGGCGATAGGATATGCAGCCCCGATCGCAGAGGGCGCTCGCGGGACGGCTGCCATTCCTCTGCCGCCGATGGGCTGGTCGTCGTGGAACAGTTTCTCGAATAGCGTCGATTCCAAGGTGATCGTGGATCAAGCCAAGGCCATGGTCGCTACCGGCATGCATAAGGCGGGCTACAGGTACATCAATATCGACGAGGGCTGGTGGCTTGGGAAGCGCGACGAGCAGGGAAACATCGTGGTCGATCCCAAGGCGTGGCCGGCTCTGGCTGCGGGCGAACGCGCTGGAGATATGTCGAACATTGTCCGATATATTCACAGCCTGGGACTCAAGGCAGGCATCTACACGGATGCCGGCAGAGATGGATGCGGCACGTTCTCCCCGGACCTCGGGCCCGGTTATCCGGGCGAAGGCAGCGAAGGGCATTACGAACAGGATTTCCTTCAATTCGCGCGGTGGGGATTCGACTATGTGAAGGTGGACTGGTGCGGCGGTAACAAGGAGAATCTGGATCCCGCAGTCCAGTATGCAGAGATTGCGAGGGCAATTGGAAGGGCAGAAGCCAGCACCGGACACCGTCTCTACTTTTCAATTTGCAACTGGGGAAAGCAGAGCCCGTGGACGTGGGCGCCGAATATTGGCGGAGTGGAAGCCGATATTTGGCGGACCAGCGGCGACATCGTTGCGCCCATCGTGGCGGGGAGCAAGAACGCCGGCCGCAGAGCAAGCTTTCAAAAGATGCTCTCCAACTTCGACCAGGGGATTCATCCCGAAGCTCAGCACACAGGCTTCTACAACGATCCTGACATGATGGTGATCGGCATGCCCGACCTGACCGACACAGAGAATCGCGCGCATATGAGTCTATGGGCTATTTCGGGTGCGCCGCTGCTGGTGGGCGCGGACCTTACCAAACTGAGCGATGCAACGCTGGCCACGCTCACCAATCCTGCGGTGCTTGCAATCGATCAGGATGCGCTGGGATTGCAGGCGGTAAAGGTGCGAGAGGAAGCAGGCGGCCTGGAGGTTTGGTCGAAGCAATTGTCGAAACCCGGGGAACGAGCTGTTCTGCTGCTCAATAGGAGCGATGCCGGAGCTTCGATTGTTGTATCGCCAATTGCGGTGTTCTGGAAAGACCTTGGATTATCCGAGGCATCGGCGACAGTGATTGACCCGTGGACCGGAAAGGATCTGGGAGCTTTCGACGGACACTACACTGCGACGGTGCAGCGTGGGGATGCGATTCTGCTGATTGTGCGTGGCGCGGAAGGCAAGATGACGCGCATCGGGCCGATGCTCGGCAACAAGGCAATTCGCGAAAGAAGCTCAGTGTTTGCGAGAGAGCAGACGTTCCGTTTTACGAGTGCGGCTTGCGATCAACCGTATGCGCAGATTCATATTGCGTATTCGAACCCGGACGCCTCGCCTCGAACGGCTGAACTGCGGACGAATGGGCAGGATGCTACCCGCATAGCATTTCCTCCCACTGGAACTGCCGGGGGAATCATCTGGATTCAGGCATTGCTGAACGGAGCGGGCCAGGAAAATGTTTTGAGCTTTTCGACTCCCAATGGTTCTAATCCGCATATCGAATCGATTTTCCTGCATCGCAATGAGGCCTGTGGAGGGGGCGGTCGAGGGAATCTGCAGCAGCCCCAGTGAAACTTTTATTTGCGTTTCTCTCGCCTTCCGGCTACATTATTTGTATGAACGGAATGACCTGTTGTCGCCTTTGTACGCTGTTGTGCGCGCACAGGTGATCTTGGTCCAGAATTTAGATCGTAAATCCAAGTTTTGCCGATGCCCGCGATGCAGCGTATCTGTCGCGGGTTTTCTATTGCTCTAAAATGCCCCCGGAAGAGGTCGAAAATGAGTGAAGGTGTTGCAGTAAAAGAGACAAAAGCGCAACGTTCCGAGCGCCTGAAGCGCGAAAAGAACCCGTGGGCTGCCTTCGAGGAGGTGCGTGAATTTGCCCGCGCCGGCCGCTCAAGCGTGTTGCCCGAGTGGGCTTCTTTCTACTTCAAATGGTGGGGCATCTATACGCAGGGTGACGGTGTGGGCGCGGTGGGTGGCAAGGGCGGCGAGGGCGTCACCACCGAATGGTTCATGATGCGCATCGGCATTCCCAACGGCATCCTTACGGCGCACCAACTGAAGACCATTGGCGGCATCACGCGCAAGTATGCGCGCAGCCTGGCCGACATTACGGTTCGTCAGGCCATTCAGCTTCACTGGCTCACGATTGAATCGCTGCCAGAGATCGTGGAAGCACTGGATGCGATTGGCCTCTCGCCGAAGGGGGCCTGTGGCGATGTGAATCGCAATGTGACCGGCTGCCCGCTGGCCGGGGTTGCGGCCGATGAACTGATCGATGCGTCGCCTGTGGCACTCGGCATTGCGCGTGCGCTGACGGGAAATCCTGCGTTCTACGATTTGCCGCGCAAGTTCAAGATTGCAGCGACTGGCTGCCCGTCCTGGTGCTGCCACCCGGAGATCAACGACATTGCGCTGACACCGGCAAAGCACAACGGGGAGGTGGGCTTCTCGCTGCGTGTGGGCGGGGGACTTTCCAACGAGCCGCATCTGGCGGTGCGTCTGGACGCATTTGTCTTGCCGCATCAGGCGGTTCGCGTTGCGGAGGCGGTGGCTGCGATTTTTCGCGATCAGCAGGGGCTGCGACAGAGCCGCGAGAGCGCCCGGATGAAATATCTGTTTATGAAGGAAGGCTGGACCGCGGAGAGTTTTCTGACGGAACTGAAGTCGAGGCTCGATTTTGAACTGTTGCCAGGCGCGGAGGAGCAGGTGCCGGACGAGACGCTTCGCGACCATGCGGGCATTCATCCGCAGCGGCAGGCGGGGCTGAGCTATGTGGGCGCCTCGGTGCTGCGCGGGCGGGTGACTGGAGAGCAGTTGGAAGCAGCAGCGGACCTGGCCGAACGATTCGGCAGCGGCGGGCTGCGTACAACTGTGTCGCAGAACCTGATTTTCATTGACGTTCCCAATAACAAGACGGCGGAGCTGGCGCGCGAACTTGGTGAGATCGGGCTGCAGGTGGATGGGTCGAACTTTTGGCGGGGCGCGGTTGCCTGCACGGGGACGGAATTTTGCAAGCTGGCCATTACGGAGACGAAGGGTTTTACGCGCTGGATTGTTGAGGAGCTTGAAGAGCGGCTGCCGCAGTTTGACCAGCAACTGAAGCTGCACGTGACGGGCTGCCCGAACGGTTGCGGACAGCACTGGATTGCGGATATTGGCCTTGAAGGCAAGAAGATCAAGCACGACGGCAAGATGACGGATGCGTACTACTTCTGCCTGGGCGGAGCGGTGGGGCTGCACGCTGGTATCTCGCGGCCGGTTGGTTATCGGAGTCCAGCGGCGCTGGTTCCGGAGGCGATTGAGCGACTGTTGCGCCACTATCTGGCGGGACGGCAGCCGGATGAGAGTCTGCGCGCGTGGTTCGCGCGCCACTCAAACGACGAGTTGCGCGCACAGCTTGCCGGAGAGGTTCTGGCGCCGGTGGAGCGCGATGTTCCGGCTGGGCGCGTGCCACACGGCGCGGCGGATTGAGGTTGACTGCATGAGTCTGTTGCCCGTCTTTGTTAAGCTCGAAGGCCGCCCCTGCCTGCTGGTGGGTGCGGGCAATGTTGCGCTGGACAAGATCGGTTCGCTGCTGAAGACGGGAGTGCGGCTGCGCGTTGTTGCGCCGGATGCACGGCCGGAGATTCGGGAGTTGGCTCTGGAAGGGAAGCTGGAGTGGGTGCAGCGGGCGTTTGAAGCCGCTGACCTGGATGGCAGTTTTCTGGTGATTACGGCAACGGATTCGGCCGCGGTGAACGGAACGGTTTATCGCGAGGCGCAAGAGCGCGGGATTTTGTGCAACAGCGTGGACGATATTCCCAACTGCGATTTCTTCTTTGGGTCGGTGGTGCATCGCGGGGAGTTGCAGATTGCAATTTCAACGGCGGGCGAGAGCCCTGCTTTTGTGCAGCGTTTGCGGCGGGAGATTGACGAGCAACTTCCGGATGACCTGGGGCCATGGCTGGAAACTGTGGGCGAGCTGCGGCGCGAGGTTCTGGCGACGCATCCTCGCAGTGAAGAGCGCAGATTGTTGCTGCACGAGTTGGCGCAGCGGCAGGTTTGCGAATCTCATTGGTGCCCATCGCGGCAGATGGCGTTTGCGGAGCAGGAGAGGGAAGGCTCCAGTGTCGATCACGGAGGCGCTGAAGAAGTGCGGGTTTCGCTGGTGGGTGCGGGACCGGGCGATCCTGATTTGCTCACGGTGAAGGCTATGCGCCTGATTCAGACGGCTGATGTGATTCTTCATGACGACCTTGTGCCTCCGGCGATTCTGGATCTGGCGTCGCCCACTGCGGAGATCGTGAACGTGGGAAAGCGGTGCGGGACGAAGACGATCACTCAGGAAGAGATCAATGCGCTGATGATTGACCATGCGCGCGCGGGTCGCAGCGTTGTGCGGCTGAAGAGCGGCGATCCGCTGCTGTTTGGTCGTGCCGCCGAGGAGATTGCGGCGCTTGGCGCGGCGGACGTTGGTTTCGATGTGGTTGCGGGAGTTTCTGCGGCGTTTGCGGCCGCTGCTGCCATTGGCTGTTCGCTCACGGACCGGGACAGGGCGTCGAGGGTGGTGTTGTCGACGGGGCACCATGCACAGTCTCACAACCGGGCGGCGCTGCCTGCGCTGGAAGATGCGACGCGCGTGGTGTATATGCCTGGGCGCGATCTGACTCTGCTGGCTGCGGAGTGGCTCGAGGAAGGATTGCCGCCGGAGTTGCCGTGTGCAGTGGTTTCGCGGGCCGCGCAGCCGGGGCAACATGTGGTGCATACGACGCTTGGCGCGCTAGGAGAGACTTCGCCGGCGGCTGCACCCAGCTTGCTGATTGCAGGATGGGCGGTGAGGAAGATTTCCAACGCCCGCCAATCGGCAGTTGACGGTGTGGCGGCGACAGCCTGGGATTGAAGGATAAGACCTGCCCGGTCCTGCGGATACTGGATGCATGCCGTGTGCGGGTTCTCCATGGCTATAAAAGCCGCCGCTTCCGGCGCTCGAAAACTGGTAACCTAAGAGCATGAAATTCGGCGTTCTGGTTTTCCCTGGCTCGAACTGCGACCACGATACCTATAACGTGATTGCCGAGGTTGCGCGGCAGCCTGTGACCTTCCTGTGGCATGATTCCGAGGACCTGCAAGGGGTGGATGCGGTGCTGGTTCCCGGCGGTTTCGCTTATGGCGACTACCTGCGGACGGGAGCGATTGCGCGGTTTTCGCCTGTGATGCAGTCGGTGAAGAAGTTTGCCGAGGGCGGCGGGCTGGTGCTGGGCATATGCAACGGTTTTCAGATTTTGACGGAGGCCGGTTTGCTGCCTGGGGCGCTGATGCGCAATGCGGGGTTGAAATACATCTGCAAGCAGGTTCATTTGCGCGTGGAGACAGCTGACACTCCGTTTACCAACAAAATGGCGAAGGGCGAAGTGCTGCAGATGCCAATTGGGCACATGGAAGGGAACTACTTCTGCGAGGCCGAGGAGTTGCGCCGGCTGGAGGGCGAGGATCGGGTTGCGTTCCGGTACTGCACGGCACAGGGCGAGATTACGGCGGAAGCGAATCCGAACGGCTCGCTGAACAATATTGCGGGCATTCTGAATGCGGGAAGAAACGTGTTGGGGATGATGCCTCATCCGGACAGGTCGAGCGAGGAGTTGCTTGGGTCTGCGGATGGCTGGAAGGTTTTTGCGTCGATGGTTGAGGTGCTGGCGGCACGCTGAGATGGATGCGGCGAGAGGATGAAGATTGGAAGGCATGATCGACATTCATCAGCACCTGATCTACGGGGTGGACGACGGTTCGCCTGACCTGGATACCTCTGTGGCGATGGCGCATGAGGCTGCCAGGGATGGAATTACTCACATAGTCTGCACACCGCACGCGAGCGACGACTATCCTTATCGCGCCGCGGTGGTTGAGGAGCGGCTGGGCGAGTTGCGGATGCGGCTCGGCGGCGTGGTTGAACTGAGCCTGGGATGCGACTTCCATATGTCCGCTGACAATATTTTTACGGCGCTCAAGAATCCGCTGTGCTATTCGATCAACGGTAGAGGGTATCTGCTGATTGAGTTTCCGAATTCGGCGAGGATGCCGCAGTTATCCGATGCGATAGACAGGCTGCAGTCGGCCGGTTACACATTGATTGTGACGCATCCGGAGCGGTATCCGGCGGTGCAGAACGATCCGGAAGTTCTGGCGGAGTGGATGCGGCGGGGCTGCCTGGTGCAGGTGACGGCCAACGCACTGTATGGGCGCTGCGGCAAGATGGCCGAAGACCTTTCGAACGAGTTGCTGAAGCGCAACTGGATTCACTTTCTTGCGACGGATGCGCACCGGATGACGTGGCGGCCGCCGCACTTGAAGCATACCTACGACTACGTGATGGCCCAGGCGGGGGAAGAGACGGCGCGGCGGCTGTGCGTGACCAATCCGATGGCGGCGGTTGAGGGAGCGGAGTGGCCGCTGCAGCCTGAGGCATTGGGGTTGATGGAGCGGGTGCCGCTGAAGTTCAATACGCGGCGGTACGCGAACGTCTCTGCGGGCGACGGCAAAGAGGGTCAGAAGGCAGGGCAGAAGAGTTTCTGGGGTCGATTGTTTGCGCGGTGATGTTGCGCCGGAAGCTGAAGGCTTGCGCTAAGTGAGGGCTAGTCCGCCATCGACGGCGAGGATTTGTCCGGTAACGAAGCTTGGGCCTGTGGCGAAGAAGAGTACGGCTTGCGCTATATCCTCCGCTTTACCGTTGCGCAGCATAGGGGTGCGGGCGGCAAATCGGCGGGCGTCGTCTGCTGGCTGCTCGTCCAGATCAATCTGGACGGGAAAATCAATCCAGCCGGGGGCGACGCAGTTGACGCTTACCTCGGGCGCAAATGCCCTGGCCATGGTCTGGGTGAGCATGTGCAGAGCGGCTTTGGAGGCGCAGTAGTGGGCGTGGCCGGCCCAGGGACGGATTCCGCCGAGCGAGCCAATGTTGATGATTCTCCCCTGAGCGGAACGCAGATGTGCGATGGCCTCGCGCGTTACCAGAAACGGGCCGCGCGTGTTGGTTTCGAAAACAGAGTCCCATTGCTCGATGCTGAGTTGGTCAAGGGCGGCGGAATCAAAGATTGCTGCGTTGTTGACGAGTACGTCCAGGCGTCCGAAGCGGGTGATGGCGGAGGCGACGGTCTGGCGGACAGAGTCTTCAGAACGGACATCGCATGCAAGCGCGAAGGCGTTTGACCCGAGGGATTCGATTTCACGAACGGTTTCTTCGGCCTCGGACTGGGAGGTGCGGAAGGTGATGGCAACGTCTGCGCCCGCTCGAGCCAGGGTGAGAGCGATTTCACGTCCGATGCGCCGCGCACCGCCGGTTACCAGTGCCGATTTGCCGTGCAGGGGTTGAGTTGGCATCGCTCTGGGTAAGGTCCGGTTTCGTTGGCGCAAGCGGCGGGTGTTAGTTGGTGTTTGGCTGTTGCTGATTATGCTCGTCTGAGGATTTTGCGCCGGCAGGAGGCTCGGCGTTCTTTGCGGGGGCTGTGGACTTGTCTGGGGCGGGGATTGGGGTGGAATCCGCTGCCTTGG
>DATKWA010000143.1:0-7098 GCA_035529815.1 Occallatibacter sp.
CTTGCGGGCCGCCCCTGTTTCTTTTGCTGGAGCTAATGCACGTTGGTTTACGGCAGGTAGTAGCGGAGCGAGGTGAAGACCATGCTATCGGTGCCGTGTGCGCCGCCGCCGGGGTTGGTGCTGCCGCCATTGCCGGACCACAGGTCGCGCCGGATGTTTTCGTAGGTGAAGCCCTGGCGGAAGCGGCCCTTGGGACCGTTGTAGATGTTGTACCAGTAGCCAGCGGTGAACTCCTGAACGTCCTTGTTGCTGCCGCCGCAGTTTGCAGGAGCAATCGCCGCGCCGCCCGTGGCTCCGGCAGAGGATACGGTGGTTGGCTCGGTCAAGCAGCCCGACATGTTTGCAGTTGTGGTGCCGTAGCCTACCTGCGTGGAGCCGTTCAACACGTAGTCGCGATAGATGTAGTCGCCGCCGTAGTTGAAGTAGAGATTCAGCCTGTTTGTTGGGTTGGCTTCAATCGTGCTGAGAGCAGAGAAGGCTTTCAACGGGTCGAGCTGGCCGCTGGGGCGCAGGGTCGCGTCCGCAATGGTCGAGGAACCGTAGCGGCCTACGCCATAGCCCCAAAGGCCCTTGAGGCCGATGGTGACTTTCTTGCCGGCCAGGGGTCCGCGGAAGCCGCCGCCGATGCCGCCGGCTGCCTCTTTGTCGTTATATGGGGAGCCGCTAGTGGGATAGATGCGGTCGCGGAAGTTACGCTCGATGCCGAACACTTCCCAGTGTCCCCAGCCTGGCTCCACGGCAAGTTTCATGACGAAGTCGGGGGTGTAGTTGAAGGAGTAGTTGGCGGTGGAGTTGTAGAGGCCGCCGCCGGTTCCGGTTGAGCCAAACAGATAATCTGTCGGCAGGTTCTGGCCGGAGGGGTTGAGCATCTCGGCGTTTTCAACCGAGGCGCCAAGGAAGATTTTCTTGCCGATGTTTTTGCTGAACCGGAAGCTGTACTGACGGGACCACACGAAGCCCGCGGAATACTGCGCGTCGATAGTAGCGGGCAGGATTTCCGTACCGCGGGTCAGGCCCGAGGTGGTTTCAGCGGCGAGTGACCAACCCTGGCCAGCCGAGAAATCCCAACCATTGGTCAACTTTGCGTCGCCCCAGATTTGCCGCTGGCGCAGGGTGTAGCTGTTCGACTGATTGTTGTTTGAGGTGGTGCCCGAGCTTAGCCAGTCCGCTTCATAGTAGCCGGTCAGGGTCATCTTGGGCATCTTGCCAACAGCCTTCAGCGCGATGCGCGACTGACGGCCAGACCCGAAGAACTCGCTCAACTGCGATGCCTGCGAGTTGGCAAGCGGAACGCCGGTCAGCGCGGTGTTGATGTCGCCGCCGGTGGCGCCCTGACGCCACACAGTTTCACCCGCGACGAAGCTGCCTGCGGGCGAGAGCGTGACACCCTTGTAGTGGAGCACGTCGGGACTTTCGATGGACTTCTTGATTGCGGCGGTCTCGTCGGTGAGCGAGGAGACGACGGACGCATTCGCGGCTTTCATGTCGGTGACAGTGCTTTGCAACGTCGTTACGGCAGCGGTGTTCTCTGTAGCGGCCTGCTGCTGTGCCTCGACGGCAGCCTGGGCCTTGGCAGCGGAGGCTTGCGCTTCGGCGGCGGCTTGCTGCGCCTGCTTCAGTTGCGCATCCTTTTCGGCGAGGTTGTTCTTCAGGCTATCGATCTGCCCCTGAAACTCCTGGCGCAATTCCTGAATCTGTTCCTCGACGGTTGGTCCGGAAGGCGTCTTGGCTTTTCTAGTTGCAGCGTGCTTCTTTGCCGGCGCGGTTTGGCCGCTGGCGTAGGCAGAGGAAACAACGAAAGCAGTCGCGAGGAATGCGGCTGCAACAGTTTTTAGTCTGAAGTTCATGGGGCCTCTTCTGTCCTCTCAAATCAAGTTGGATCGCGAACACCTGATTGCGATCGCGTAGCTTGCGTATAGAACGCAATATGTTTCCTCATTTCCGAGCCGTGCAAGATGAAGCCGTGATGTTTACATCTCGGAATGCAGGAGGAACAAAAAGCGTCAGTGGGGAATTTCTCACGGACGCAGTTTCTCTGTTCCGAATCCAAGACTCGCAGAGTTTGATTAAGATTTGACGAATTCACGTGTTTTTAACGGAGTTATATACTGACACACGTTTGCGGTGTGCGAGTGCGCGAATTCATGCACTTTTAACATAAAGAAATTTCTAAATTTCAATCATTCCAGGGCGCTTCAAAGGCGCATGAATAGTGCGCCCTGAAGGCGTTGTCTATGGAGCCGCGCTCTTGCCGGCGCTGAGCAAGTTAGCCAGCAGCCGATAGGCTCCGGGCACTAACTCAGGTAACTGGCGATATAAGGCATAAGCGACATATATATAAGTTCCCTTGCCGGGATGAGTTACAAGCAATCCGCCGCGCTGCGGGTCCTGGCCGGCATCGGCGGTCTCGGTGAGCGCGGTGTAACCCGGGTCCCACGAATCGAGAAATGAGTGGCCGCGCTCTTCGACCCATCCATTGAAATCGGCGGTTGTGATTTTGTTGGGCCAGTTGAGCAGGGGGTTTGCGGGGTCGAGGAGCTTGACCGGTGTCTGCTCATCGACGACGCGCTCGGGTATGCGGCCCATGGAGAGCGGTAGCGGGGCCGGGAAGGTTGCGCTCTGATACTGGACGATGAGCGTTCCTCCGCGGCGCACGAAGTCGTCGAGCTGCGGTTGAACAGCGGTAAGCTCAGGACGCGTGGAATAGGCGCGAATGCCTACGACCAGAACATTCCATGCGGAGAAGTCTCCAGAGGCGAGCTCCGCTGAGCTGAGGACGTGGGGTTGAACGCCAAGTTCATCGATCGCTTCCGGCACCGGGTCGCCGGGGCCCATGATGTAGCCAACGCGGAGTCCGGGCGCGAGCTTGACGTCCACTTTGCGCGTCTTCAACTCTGCGGGCAGGTATTGGTTGTAGGGACGGAGTCCGGGATAACCGACGCTGCGCCAACCTGTCTCATAGCTGCGACCGCCGGATTGCGCAATCGCCTTGACGATGTAGACGCCGGTTGCGGCCTCGTCGGTGGAGACGGAAAATACAAGCGGTGCGGTGTCGCCTGCGCTGTTCAAATTGAAGTGCGCCTCAGCCGGCGTGGCGTGCCAACCTTCTGGCAGCTTGAGCGTTACTGTTCCCTGGGCTGCGGTTTCTGCGTGCACTGTGACTTTTACGGGTAAGGGCGAACCGTCGAGGGGAAGGATGCGCGCCTGCGGCGCGATGCGCACTCCGATTGCCGGCGTGACGACGAGCGGCTCATAGACGCCGCCGGGACCGGTGACTCGCTGAAGGGTTTGCACCACTAGGCCGAGGCGAATGGGCAGGCCGTCAAAGGAATACTGCGCCCACGCGGCAAGCGGCCAGGGAGCGAATGAGCGATCGTGCCAGGCCTGATTGGAGATGTCGTAATAAGGTTGCTCGATGTTGGGGCGAGTAAAGAAAGGAGCAGTGGGGGCGGCGTCTTGAGGGACCTGCACGTGGAAAAGGCGGTCGCTGACGGGGGCTTGCGGGTCAATGGCGCCGCTGGTATCGTCGGCTTTCCACGATGGGCCGCTTTGACTCTGGAGCCAGACGCGCGTGAGGGTGGCTGCACCGGTGGCGTTTGCGGTATGAACGCGCACGCTGAAATCCTGGCCTGGAAAGACGCTGCGCGTCGTTTCATCTGCGGATGCGCCTCGGAAGCCGGGGCCACCGCGGTCGTTGCCGCCTGCGGTGGTGAAGGCGGCGAGATCGAGGCCGAGCAGATCTTTAAGCGCGGATTGGAACTGATTGATTTTTGCGGCGAGTTCGAATTCGAGATCGGCTTTTGAGCGAGGGTCAAGATCGCTCGACTTTACTTTTTCATAGAGGTCGAGGGTTTGGCGGTAAATGGGCGAGAGCTTGTGTGCACCTTCGACGCCGCTCTCATTTCTGCAATCGCTTTCGTATTGCTTGAGGCTTTGATCGATTTGGCGGAGGCCATTGGAAAGCCATGCGGGAGGAGGGCCCTTTACGAGGGCGGCGAGTCCCTGGATGCTGGTATCGATTTTGACTTTTGGATTGTCGAAAAGGCTGGCGTCGCTTGCGCTGCCGGCCGCTGCGGCTGAAGGAGCGACGGCCCAGAGGTGATAGGTGGATGTGGCGGGGCCGCTGAGGGTTGGATTTGCGCCGCCGTTTTGCGATTTCTGCTCGCCCCAGCCCTGGCGCGCGATCTGCTCATAGCTGCGGCCGAGGACGGGATCCCAGGTGCCGACGGGAAGGATTGCGTCGGCGGAAGGGGCCCCGGTTGTCCACTCGCCGGTGATGTAGTTATGGAAGCGCGCGGGCGCCCACTTTCCGGTGGCGTAGTCGAAGATGCCCTTGTCGGTGATGCGTGCGAACGGAGTACGCGAGTACATGGCGAGGGGCTGCCAGGGTTGGAGGCCGTCTTTGAGCTGCTCGGGAAAGACGTTGGGATCGCCGGCTGCTTTGAATACCTCTTGCGCGATCTCGCCAGAGACCTGGTGCTGTCCGTGCCCGTCGGAGACTCCGCCGAGGAAGGTGGCGACAATGACTTGGGGGCGGACCTGGCGCACGGCAAGGACCGCGTCGTAGAGGACGCGATCGTGACCCCAGCGGGCGAAGGATTCTTGCTGCGTTTTCGAGAAGCCGAAGTCGGCTTCGGTGCCCCAGAGTTGCTTTGCGCCGTTGTACTCGTTCGCTTTGAGCAGTTCGTTGGTGCGGATGAGGCCGAGGGCGTCGTAGGTGTCGGCGGTCATGGCGTTCTGGCCGCCTTCGCCGCGGGTGAGAGTGAGCAAGGTGGCGCGCACGCCGAGGCCGCGCGAGAGATAGGCAAGCAACGCGCCATCTTCGTCGTCGGGATGGGCGACGATCATGAGGACGCTGGCGGTGGTGCCGATTCGCTTGAGAGTCTGCTCGAGAGCTGCCTGGCCGCGGTCTTCAGGCAGGGGGAGCGCGATGGCGCTGGGCTCGGCGGGAGGAAGCTCAGGGAGCTTCGCGGTTGTTTGCTCGGCGTGCTGCGCCTGGAGCGAGAGCGGCATTGCGGCTGACAGGGCAACGAGCGCCATCAAGGCCGCAGACAAGGCTGCGCAATGAAATCTCGCGACTTTTCGATGAGTTCCGAGGGAATGAAACATGGTCACAAGCCAGTGTACAATCCGGTGAGCGCCTTTGGGTCATGACTTTGCTCTCTTCCACGTCCGCCGACACCGCAACGCTCGAGCGCCGCATCGGGTTGCGCTCTGCTGTTCTGTTCAACATGCTGGAGATGATCGGGGTGGGGCCGTTCATTACGCTGCCGCTGGTGATTGCGGCGGCGGGCTTGCGGCTTTCAGTGTGGGCGTGGGTGCTGGGCGCGGCGATTGCGGTGGCCGACGGGCTGGTGTGGGCGGAACTGGGCGCGGCTTTTCCGCGTGCGGGCGGGTCGTATGCATTTTTACGCGAGATTTACGGGCCTGATCGCGCGGGCAACTGGCTGAGCTTTCTTTACGTGTGGCAGTTGAGCTTTTCTGCGCCGCTGTCGATTGCGTCGGGGTGCATTGGGCTATCGAGTTTTCTGGGCATGTTCTGGCCGGGGCTGGATGGGACGCCTTTTGCGGCGTTGCCGACGCTGCACTACTCGAACTTTGCCGCTGCTGCGGCATGTCTGGCGATGACGTGGCTGCTCTATCGCAACCTGAAGACGGTGACGTGGATGGCTTGGGTGATGTTTGTGGGCGTGCTGGTGTCGATTGCGGGCGTGATTGTGTCGGGATTTGCGCACGCTTCGAGCCTGGGTGGTTTTCATCTGCCGGCTGTGCCATCGATTTCCGCTCATGCAGCAATCAGCGGGCTGGCGCAAGGGACGCTGCTGACTACTTACTGCTATTGGGGCTACTACAACATTTGTTTTCTGGGCGGCGAGGTGCGGCGGCCGGAGAAGACGATTCCGCGCGCGATTCTGCTGAGCGTGGGGTTTGTGTTTGCGTTCTATGTGACGATGAATCTGGCCGTGCTGCCGTCGCTGCGCGATGCGGCGGCGCATGCGGCCGAGAGCGCGCTGGTGCGCGTGCGGCTGGTGGCGGAGATTGCGCACTCGGCCTTTGGGAGCTGGGCGGGATACTTGATGGCGGCGCTGATTATCTGGACGGCGTTTGCGTCTGTGTTTTCGCTGCTGCTGGGCTACTCGCGTGTGCCGTACGCGGCGGCGCGCGACGGGAACTACTTCAGCTATCTGGCGGCGGTTCATCCCAAACATCACATTCCGCACCGGTCGCTGGTGGCGCTGGGCGTGGTGGGCGCGGCGTTCTGCTTTTTCTCGCTGGCGCAGGTGATCACGATGCTGGTGATTACGCGCATTCTGCTGCAGTTCTTTTTGCAGCAGGCGGGCGTAATGTTGCTGAGGGTGCAGAGACCGGAGCTGAAGAGGCCGTTCAGGATTCCGTTTTATCCGCTGCCGCCGCTGGTGGCGATGGCGGGTTTCCTGTTCATCCTGCTGAACCGCAGCCATGCTCTGGGGGGGCTGGCGGTTGCGGCGCTGATTGGTGTGTCGGGGACGGGGATTTATCTCATACGGGCACGGCGGCTGAACCATTGGCCGTTTTTGCGGGCCATTTAAATTTTGGTGATTTTTTGGGCCAAATGAAAGTCTTTTGAGTAGAGCCACGGATTTCTGTAACGCCCACCCCTCTGCCGTGTCTAATAAATGCAAGTGTTCGTTTCCCCATGCGAGGTCGAATCATGCTGATTGGTAAAGCGTCCGATATTCCTTCGTCAGAGATCACGTCGAAAGAAGCCTATAACGAGTATTTGAGCCGGCGACGATTTTTGCGTGGCGCAGCCGCGGTTGGAGCCGTGGCGCTTGGCGCAGACCGGCTGGCCAGCATGGTCGATCCGCGCATTGCGGCGCAGGCGGACACCAAGCTGCAGACCGTGCAGAGCCCGCTGACCACCACCGGTGAGCAACTCACGAGCCTCGAGGATATTACGCACTACAACAACTTCTACGAGTTTGGCGTGGACAAGGATCAGCCGGCAAAGAATGCGGGTGGGCTGCCCACGCGGCCGTGGAGCGTGAAGATCGAAGGCAAGGTTGCCAAGCCGAAGACCGTCGACATTGAGGACCTGTTGAAGCTGCGGCCGCTGGA
>DATKWA010000144.1:0-17556 GCA_035529815.1 Occallatibacter sp.
AGCCGCTTGAGAGGGGCCTGCTTGCTCCGGGCTACGCCCTCCGCAAGCAGGCCCCTCTCAACCAACAAAACAAGAACCAACAAACCCGAGGAATGGAATTCTACAGAACTTTTAGGACTTGACTGCTCAGGAAAGTGTCCCTACGCAAGTAGAGTTCTGCACTGCGAGTCCAACACGAACGAGCCGAATATAGTCCGCAACTAGCGGCTGTGAACTGCATTCACATTCTGTCTTGTTTCAAACCTGTCACAATTCCTTCAGTCTTTCGCAGCTCCACTTGTCGCGGCCCTTGCAGGCCTTGGCGTAATTATCTTTTGCTTTCCCAATACTCTTAAATACACCTCTACCTTTCTCATACATCCATCCGAGTTTGGAGCATTGCGTTGCGCTTCCCGAACAAGCCTTTTCAAACAGCTCATTTGCTTTCACGTCATCATTTTCTACACCATTTCCGTCCCGATATATAACGCCAAGATTTCCGCACGCGTCAAAGAACTTAGCATTACACGCATTGGAGTAATATTTGACTGCCTGGAAAACGTCCTTCTCCACGCCTATGCCATTCTCGTAGGCCCATCCTAGCTCCGTATTGGCCTCTGTATTGCCTCCATCAAGAGCCTGCTTGAGCAGCTTGGCAGCACGAACTGCGTCAACTGTGACACCTTCGCCTTGCCTATACATAACTCCCAGTTCGCGGCAAGCAAAAGCAATGCCAGCATCGCAAGATTGCGAATATAAGGCTGCCGCCCGATTATCATCTTTTTGCACAAGAGCAGTATCCTTTGGTGAACTATCGTTGTCATCTACTGTAAACAATGTTATGCTACCGCCAATTAGTTGAATGTGCCCATGATGAAGTGTTACCCACGCTAGCTCCGTGCAGTCCACAGGATTGCCTTTATCACATAGTGCGGAGATGTAATGTAAAGGATCTGAACGCAATTCCTTTAGTTTCGCTTCTACATCTTCCCGGACAAAACCCGATTTATAGCAAGCTACGATAGATAAGTTATTCCAAAAGTCATCCTCGCAGGCGTTTGACTCAGAACAAGAAGTGAAGGCCAAGCAATTACCCTTGCCGTTAAAGAATTCACACGCATTGTGGCTGCCAGAATCAACAGAATTGCAAATCTGTGCTAGCAGTGCTTCGTTGGGCGTTGTTACCGATGCTGATTGGTAGTCCTCCAAGATGAACGGCGCATAAATCCCGGGCTCGCTACTATATGGCTTGTCGCCACGGTGAAACACACCTGCCAGCAAAGAGCTTTTAGCTACAAGGTAGTATCCCGCCCCTATCGCTATTAGCGCGATGAATAAGGCAACGAGAAGTGCAGCTTTAGTTTTCATATCATCCATCCTCCGTCTTTAGGCTGAAAAGAATGTGTCACCAAAGAAGGTGCAAGAATCCACCTCGCGTCGCTTAAGAGCAGATAAGGGGCACCAAATCAGGGACTTAACTTGATATTGCGGCGAGTATAGGCGGATTCCCCGAGTTCGTCAATCGACTACGTATCAACTGTTGCACCAGCCGGCGCGCCTGTTCCTGGGCTTTCAGGGTTTGAGGGCTAAACGCCGTTGGAGGTGCTCTGAGTTGTAAATGCGCGTCATTGCGATGCCCTATGTGCGGCAAGCTGCGCTAGTATCGCAAGAGTGAAGTGCGGCACAATGCAGGCAGGGGCGATTGTAGGCGGTAATTTGAGGTTGTAGACTTATTGTTGCGCAGGGGCAGCAAGGATGCTGCTTTTGCAGGTTTTAGGCGCGTTAGAGGGTGGGGCAAACAGAACAGCAAAACTAGCTCTTGCAGCACACACGTGTAGCACAGTAGCACGTATGCAGACTACAAAGCGCACTTAACTCCTTATTTTACAACGCGCGAAAGTGGCGGAATTGGCAGACGCACCAGACTTAGGATCTGGCGGAGAAATCCATGGGGGTTCGAGTCCCCCCTTTCGCACCAGCACCTCAACGCTTTCTCAAAAAAATGCATTCACCCCGGCAGGGACCATGAGCGAATTTATTCCAAGAATGATCGAAGTGAGGCAGAGTTATCCGGCCTCAACCCCGCTTGATATTCCCAGCCTCATCGAGCGCCAGTTAGCCCAGGCAGGCGTCGCGGAAAAAATCAAGCCGGGCATGAAGATCGCAGTCGGCGTTGGCAGCCGCGGCATCACTAACCTACAGCAGATCGTCAAGGCAACTCTCGCCGTCCTCATCAAAGCCGGCGCCCGGCCCTTTATCGTGCCGGCCATGGGCAGCCACGGCGGAGCCACCGCCGAAGGCCAGACAAAACTATTGGCCGAGTACGGAGTCACCGCGGAAAACCTCGGCGTTCCCATTGAAGCCAGCATGGAAACGCGCAAAATCGCCACCACCTCCAATGGGTCAGAAGTGCTCTTCAGCATTCCGGCCCTCGGTGCGGATTTCATCCTTCCCATCAATCGCGTCAAGCCTCATACCGACTTCCCCGGAACCCTGGGCAGTGGCATTCTTAAAATGCTCACCATCGGATTCGGCAAACACGCCGGGGCAATCAACGCCCACCGCGACATCACGCGCCGCGGATACGAAACCGTCCTCCGCGAGTTTTCCCGCATCATCCTCGACACCGTTCCGGTACTCTGCGGCGTGGCCATTGTGGAAGATCAACGCCACCAGACCGCCGCAATTGAAGTGCTGCTCCCAGATCAAATTGTCGCGGGCGAAGGGTTACTGCTTGAAAAAGCGCGTGCGCTGATGCCGCGCCTCCCACTCGACGAGATCGACCTGCTCATCATCGACGAAATCGGCAAAGAGATCAGCGGCGCCGGCATGGACCCCAACGTCACCGGCCGCGACGTCTCCGGCTACTCCGACGCGCTCTATGGTGAGAGTGCGCAGTCGCCGCGCATCTATAGAATTTTTGTTCGCAATCTCAGCGCCGCTACCAACGGCAACGGAATCGGAATCGGCATGGCCGACTTCACCACCACCCGCGCCGTCAAGGCTCTCGACCTGCGCTACACCTATGTCAACGCGCTCACATCCATCAAAGTGCTGTCGGCAAAAATTCCCATTCACTTCGATACAGATCGCGAGACGATTCAGACGGCACTCGGCACTCTCGCATCCGCAAACCCGGAAACATTACGCGTCGTGCGCATCGCCAATACGCTGAATCTCGATCGTCTGCTGGTATCGGAGTGCTGCGTGAGCGCGCTCGCGGGCAAAGCCGGAATTACTACGCACGGCGCAGCGCAGCCCATCGAGTTCGATCCGGACGGCAACCTGCTGCCTCTTTAGAGAGCGCGGCCGTTCATGCCTTCTGGCTGCGCACCCACGCCATCACATTCGCCGGCGCACGCTCGTGCCTCAACTGATCGGCCATGAACTGCATATACGGATCGATGTGGTGGAAGAAGTGCTTGTATCCCGCGCACAGATAATTCAACCCCGCCTCGCCTGAAGGCGTCTTGATGAATCGATGCTTCGGGCACTCGCCGTTGCAGGCAAAGCGCACATCGCATTCAATGCAGTACTGCGGCAGCGAGGCCTCTTTCGCCTTGCCAAAGCGATCCTGCTTCGGAAGCCCGGCCAGCCCCGCCAGAGGTCGCTCCAGAATGTTGCCTAGCTTGTTGTCGGGATAGACAAAGTGATCGCAGGAATAGAGATCGCCGTTATGCTCCATCACCAGCGCCGAGCCGCAGGTCTTCGCAAACACGCACAGGCTCTGGTCCATACCCATCCACGACTCCAGCGCCACATCGAACAGGTTCACAAAAATGTTCCCCACATCCGCTCGCACCCATTCGTCGAAAATCGTCTGCAGAAAAATTCCATACTGCAACGACTCAACCGACCACTCTGAAACTGTCGTCTCTCGTGGCGCGTACGGCTTCAGCAGGCGCAGCCCGTTCGTGTCCGGCTCGACCGCAATCTCTTCCACGATCGGGATGAACTGCATGAACCGGCTACCGATTGACTTCAGATACTTATAAATCTCCAGCGGTTTGTAAGACGTCTTTCGATTCACCACCGTCAGCGTGTTGAACTCGACCTTGTGCCGCTTCAGCACATCAAGCCCGCGCAGCACCCTAGCGTGCGTCGGCTGCCCGCCCTTGTCCACG
Organism: Occallatibacter sp.; assembly: GCA_035529815.1. Classification (GTDB taxonomy): domain Bacteria; phylum Acidobacteriota; class Terriglobia; order Terriglobales; family Acidobacteriaceae; genus Telmatobacter. The sequence continues at coordinate 4,104 of DATKWA010000144.1, forward strand.
CGGTAGGCGTCGTGAATCTCTGCCGGCCCGTCGATCGAAATGCCAATCAGAAAGCTGTTCCGCGCCAGAAACTCGCCCCACTCGTCGTTCAGCAACGTGCCGTTGGTCTGGAATGCGTTCTCGATCCGCTTGCTCCCGCAGTACTTGGCCTGCAGTTGAATCACGCGCTCAAAAAACGGCACGCCCAGCAGCGTAGGCTCGCCGCCCTGCCACGCAAACGACACCGTGGATGTGGACTGCGACTGAATGTACTGGCGGATATACGACTCCAGCACATCATCCGTCATCTTGAAGTTCTTTTTGTCTCCGTACAGGTTCTCTTTTTCCAGGTAATAGCAGTACGTGCAATCGAGATTGCAGATCGGCCCCATGGGCTTGGTCATGACTTGGAAATTTGCCATTGCAGGGAAGTATCCTTCTCGAGCATTCTACCCCAACCGAGCCCACCAGAGATTAACCGCGCAGGGAAATGCGCTACGCGTCGCCGCCAATTCTTTACCGCGTTGCCGCCCACACGTGATAGCTGTTGAAGAGAAACTGCCCGCCAAGAATCAGCAGCCACACCCACAGCGCTAAGCGCAATGGCCGGCGCGGAATGTGCGTACTCAGCAGGGTGCCCGAGATAGCTCCGAAAACCCCGCCCGCAATCAGCGCCATCAGCAGCGCCGGATTGGCCGAATGCGAAAACCAATGCGCGCCGCTGCCGATCAGCGAAACCACAAATCCGAAGGCAATATCGGTGCCCACAACCTGCGCGGGCAGCAAGGGCGTCAGGCTCAAAAGCGCCGCGCTGCCCAGCGCGCCCGCCCCTGCCGACGAAAATCCAACCTCGGCGCCAACAGGAAACATCAGCCACGCAAGCAGCGGACTCCGGTCGCGCCGATCACGACCCTGTTTTACCGGCCGGAGCGAAAAAGCAAGCTGCCAGCTTGCCGTGCTCACAAGAATCACTCCCAGCAGTGCATTCAGCAGATTCTGCGAACCAGCCGAGACCAGATGCCTCAAAAGCAGCGACCCCAGCAGAACCCCCGGCGCTCCGCCCAGCAGCATGTAGCCAAGCGTGCGCCAGGCCACGTTCCTGCGCAGAATCTGCCCCGGCACAAGAATCATTTTGATCGCCGCGGAAAACATCAGTCCGATACCAACCGCCTCCGCCGCCGGAACCCCGAGAAACAGCACCAGGATCGGCACCGTGATGGTGCCCGCGCCCACGCCCGTGAGCGCGATAAACAGCGCAATGATGAACCCAATGATGTATTCCATCCCGTTGCCTCAGCCTCTCTGTCCTACTCCGCCGGCGCTGCCTGAATATGAATTCCGCACTCCACCTTGCGCCCAGCCCAGCGCCCCGAACGCGGATCGTTAGGATCGAGCGGAATCGATGTGCACGGCTCGCAACCGATCGATGAGAAACCGCGCTCGTAGAGTGGCAGCAGGGGAATCGAAAACTGCTCGCACGCGTACCAAACATCGCGCGTCGTCCACTCTGCCAGGGGCGCCAGTTTCAGCACGTGCTTTCCGCCCGGCAGCGCAAACTGCGCCGACTCCTCAAGCGCCGCGCGGCTCCTGGCCTGCTCCTTCCTCAGGCCCGTCAACCAGACGCGATAGTTGGCCACAGCCTTGAAAAGCGGTTCCACCTTGCGCAGACCGCAGCACCGGTCGGGCGCGGATTGATACAGCAACCCGTGCTCCGCTTCCTGCTCGGCCACTGTCTTCTCCGGCAGCAGGTTGATCAGGTTCAGCCCCCACTCGTCCGCAATGCGATCCCGGTACTCGTACGTCTCCTTGAAGTGATAGCCCGTGTCGAGAAACAGAATCGGTATCCGCGGATCGAGCGCGATGGCGAGCTTCGTCAGCAGCACGTCCTCGGCCTGAAAGCTGCATGTCAGGCAAACGTCGCCCTTGCCTGTCACTTCGCGCGCCAGCGTCGCCCGCACACGGTCCAGCTTTTCACTCACTTCTGCATTGATCTCTGCTGTACTCATCACAATCCCGCCATTTCCGAAGAGATGAAAACTCCTGTTTCGTGCAGCAGCCGATGAACCGCCGCAACAGCTTTGCCTGCGCGCTTTGTGCCGCCCGCATCGTCCGTATCGCTCGCAACGCCGGGGTCAGCCGCGTCCACAATCGCCTCGCGGCCTTCCACGCGCGCAACCAGCGTGCCGCCTTCGCTCGCGCTCACAACCAGCGCCAGCAAACCTGCTTCAGCCTGCAGCGTGGTCACAATCTCCAGCAGGCTCGGATGCAGCACAAAAGCATCCTCGTCCGCTTCAATGCGAATCGGAACCGCCCCGGCCACAAAAAGCGACCGCTCGATTGCATCGACCAATTCCTTCGGCCCTTTCAGTTCAAGAACTCCGCCGCGATGTCCCCAGCGCGCTTCCTTTTCTCCAGCCGTCAATCGTCCCCACGCATCGGCAGGCCGCGCAGAACCAGCTGCAGTCTCTCCATACGCCGCGGTAATCATGCCCGCGGCCACCGTGCCGTTGGTTTCCGTGTCCACCAGAATGAAGGCGCCAGTGCTGCGATTCGCCCCGTACGCATCAAGCGCGATCGGCCTCAGCAGGTTCAGAGTCACGGCGCCAATATCGTTCATATTCAGCGTTGTTGCCGGCTCGTGCGCAAGCGTACCAAGATCGGTGCGGTGATCGATTGTGGTCAGAAACACAGGCACCGTCTGGCTCGTATGCTTCAGCAGATAGCGGCGATGCAGCTCAAGCGGGCGCTGATCCATCCACACCAGCGCGGCCTTTGCGTTCTTCGCAACCGTCGCCGGCCGCCCCGAACTAACAATCAGATCGCCGCGGCTGATGTCGAGTTCGCGATCCAGAACCAGCGTTACAGAAAGCGGCGCAATGGCCTCAGCCAAATCGCCATCCCACGTAACGATGCGCTCCACCTTCGCGCTTCTGCCCGAAGGCAGCGCCGTGATCGCGTCGCCAGGTCGAATCGTCCCCGAAGCAATCTGCCCCGCGAATCCGCGGAAGGTATGATCGGGCCGCAGAACGCGCTGCACCGGAAAACGAAACGGCTCCGTGCGCGTGTCCACCGATGACGGCAGCGACTCCAGCAGTTCCAGCAGCGACGGCCCCTCATACCAGGCCATCGCATCCGTCTTATGCACAATGTTGTCGCCCTTCAGCGCGCTCACCGGCACAAACACGCGCTCCACCGGGTTGCCCGTATCGGCCGCGATCTGGTCAAGCACTTGGCTGAAATCCGCTTCAATGGCGCGAAATGCCGCTTCGTCGTAGCCGATCAAATCCATCTTGTTCACGGCAACCAGAACATGGCGCACCCTCAGCAACGACGCAATATACGCGTGCCTGCGCGACTGGATCAGAACGCCCTTGCTCGCGTCGATCAGCACCACCGCCGCATCGGCCGTCGAAGCGCCCGTAGCCATGTTGCGTGTGTACTGTTCGTGCCCAGGCGTATCCGCGATGATGAACTTGCGCCGCGCCGTCGAAAAATAACGGTAAGCCACATCGATCGTGATGCCCTGCTCGCGCTCGGCGCGAAGCCCGTCCGTCAGCAGTGCAAAATCGATCTGCCCCGGCGCGGTCGTTCCCTTCCCTTCAATCGAACGCACCTGGTCTTCGTATACCGACTGCGTGTCGTAAAGCAGCCGGCCAATCAGCGTTGACTTTCCATCGTCCACACTGCCAGCGGTTGAAAAGCGCAGCAGATCCTTCTCGCGCTCCTGCTGCAAAAACTCGTCAATAGAAAATGCGGGTGTCGCAAGCGTAGACATTTAGAAGTATCCCTCCCGCTTCTTGATCTCCATGGAACCTTCCTGGTCGTGGTCGATAACGCGGTTGGCGCGCTCAGAGGAGCGGAACGAAATCAGCTCCGCAATAATCGCCGGAATCGTCTCCGCATCCGAACGAATGGCGCCCGTGCAAGGGCTGCAGCCCAGCGAGCGCAGCCTGGACTTCACCATCTGCGGCTTTTCGCCGAGGCGCGCAACAAAAGCCTGCTCGATTGGCAGCAGCGCATCGCCCCGCACATACATCGGCCGCTCCTTGGCAAAGTAGAGATCGACCACCGGAATCTTTTCTTCGTGGATGTATTGCCACACGTCCATCTCGGTCCAGTTGGAGAGCGGAAACACGCGAATGCTTTCGCCCGGATGAATCCGCGCGTTGTAAAGGTTCCACAACTCCGGCCGCTGGTTCTTCGGATCCCACTGTCCGGCGCCGTCGCGGAACGAGTAAATGCGTTCTTTCGCGCGCGACTTCTCCTCGTCGCGCCGCGCGCCCCCAAAAGCCGCGTCGAAGTTATAGTGCCGCAGCGCATCGAGCAGCGCCTGCGTCTTTAGCAGTCCGCAGCAGCGCTTGGTGTCGAGCGCGATCGGATTCGTTCCCGCCGCAATCGCCTGCTCATTGCGCCACACCAGCAGCTCTGCGCCAAGCGACTTCGTCAGTTCGTCGCGAAACGTCAGCATCTCTGCAAATTTGAATCCCGTATCCACGTGCAGCAACGGAAACGGAATCGGCCCGGGATAAAAGGCCTTCTGCGCCAGCCGCAACATTACAGACGAGTCCTTGCCAATCGAGTAGAGCATTACCGGCCGCTCGAACTCCGAGGCGACCTCGCGCAGAATGTGAATGCTCTCGGCTTCGAGCAGGCGCAGGTGACTCAGGCGCGGCGATGCGCCCGGTGTGACGTGCGGCGATTGTGTGCGTAGTTCAGTAGCGGCTACCGGCATGCATGACCTCATTTGCTTCAAAGGTGAATGCTGAAGACCGGAGCGAGATGGAATCACACCCGGCTGTTCAGCTACGGGTGAGTCCTCTGGATCGATTGTGCTTGGAGATCAGAGACTAGCGGGGACACCCGTCGAAGATGTTCGACAGGCAACAACAAGAGCGGTTTTGGGAATCACGCACCATGTGTTCGCTTATAGTAACAAAATTGCGCCGCCAGCACAACAAGATCCGGCTGCGCCTTGGCGCGTTCCGGAACCCTTTGCACGGCAACCGTTTACGCCCTGCCGCGAATCTGCTGCAGCCTGGCCCAGAGATCCGCGACCACCTCCGGGTGGCGCGACGCCACATTGGTCGTCTCGCTGGGGTCGACCTCCAGATCGTACAATGCGCAGTTCTTCCCCGGGGCCGTTGCCGTGACGCCTGGCAAATCGAAATCGAGCAGCTTCCATCGTCCCCTGCGGATCGCCGTCCGTTGCCGCACATCGGCTTCGATCAGAACGTCGCGGCCGTGTTCGGATTGCCCCATCAGCGCCGGCAGCACATTTTCACTGTCGAACGATTGTCCCTGAGGCAGCGGCTCACCCACCAGCGCAGCCATCGACGCAAGCATATCCGTCTGGCTGACAACCGCATCAGAAACGCTCACCGGAATGTGATCACGCCAATAAGTGATAAACGGAACCCGCGTCCCGCCCTCATACAGCGAATATTTCCCGCCACGCAACACTCCGGACGGCGTATGCCCATGCAGATTTTCAACCGAACCATCCGCATAGCCATCGTCCACCACCGGCCCGTTGTCGCTGGTGAAAACAATCAGCGTGTTCTTCATCAGCTTGTGTTTTTCCAGCGTTGCCAGAACCTGGCCCACGGTCCAGTCGAGCTGCTCGATCACATCGCAGCGAACCCCGCACAAGCTCTTGCCGGCAAACTCGCCATTCGGCATGCGCGGCACATGAATATCGCTGGTGGCAAAGTAGAGAAAAAATGGCTTCTCGTAGGATGCATCGATGAACGCCGTCGCCTTTTCCGCAAGCGTCGCTGCCATCTTCTCGTCCACCCACCGCGCGCTGTTGCCTCCCGTCATAAATCCGATACGGCTTACGCCATCCACGATGGTGTCATCGTGTCCATGGCTTGGCTTCATCTTCAGCAGGTAAGGTTCGTCGCGCCCGGTCGGATCCTCGCCCACAAGCTTCTTGTAGCTCACCTCAATCGGATCCTTCGGGTCGAGCCCCACAACCCGTCCGTTCTCCACATAAACGCAGGGCACTCGATCCGCCGTAGCCGGAATGATGAATGAATAGTCGAATCCCACTTCGCGCGGACCCGGAGCAATCTCCCCGTTCCAGTCAATCTCTCCGCGCCCCAGGCCCATGTGCCACTTGCCCACGCAGCCCGTCTTGTACCCGGCCTGCTTCAGCATCGACGGCAGTGTCGTCTGGTGATCCGCAAACAGCAACTCCGCATCGCCGGGCAGAACCCGCGCATCACTCCGCCGCCACGCATACATCCCGGAGAGAATCGCATAGCGCGAGGGCGTGCATACGGACGCATCGGAATGCCCGTCAATGAAGCGCCGCCCGCACTGTGCCAGACCGTCAATATGCGGTGTCCTCGGAAGTTTGGCGCCGTAGCAACCGATGTCGCCATACCCCACATCGTCAGAAAGCAAGAGCACAATATTCGGCTTCTGCCGCGATCCGGACTCCGCCAGTGCACGCGTTACCGCCTGATTATGAAGAAAAGCCGCCGCAAATGCCGCTGTCGTCCCTTTCAAAAACGACCGGCGAGGAAGCGAATTCATTTGTCTACCCTCCGAGCGCAAGAGCCGAATGTAAACAGCGGCTCTCAACCGTCGCTGCCATTCTAACCTCAGGGCCACAAGTTCCGTATGCGCCAGCCCCGTGGTCGACCCTCCGTCTTCATCTACCATCAAGACAGCACATGCCCGCCAAGCCCAAACTCGGACAGAACTTCCTCGACGACGCGCACGCCAGTGAGCGTATTGTCGCCGCACTCGGCGATCTCTCCGGCCGCACCGTCGTCGAAATTGGCCCCGGCGGAGGCGCCATCACCGGAGCCTTGGCCGCAAAAGCAAGCCGCGTGGTTGCTGTCGAATTGGATCATGACCTCGCCGCACAACTGCGCGCGCAGTTTTCGCCCGACAAAGTCACGGTCCTTGAACAGGACGTACTCCACTTCAATTTCAATGAGGTTGCCGCTGCGGCGGGCGAGCGGCTCCGCGTGGTCGGCAATCTGCCCTACTACATCACCTCGCCTATCCTGCTCAAGTTGGCGGCCAGCCACGCCGCGCTCGACCTCGCCGTCCTCATGGTTCAGCGCGAAGTTGCCGACCGCGTCACCGCCCATCCAGGCACGCGCGACTACGGTCTGCTCTCCATTACTCTCCAGATGTACGGGCCCGCCGAGCCGCTCTTTACGCTGCCGCCCGAAGCATTTTCGCCGCCGCCCGATGTGCACTCCACGGTCTTTCGCTGGCGGTTTGCTCCGCGCTTCCAAGAACTGGGCGTCGATGAAAGCAGCTTCCAGCGCTTCCTGCGCAAGGCCTTCGCGCAAAAGCGCAAGACGCTTGCCAACAATCTGCGCGCCGCGGGATTTTCGCCCGCGGATGCGGCGGCCGCGCTGACGCAGGCTTCCATCGACCCGCAGGCCCGCGCTGAAGCGCTGTCCATCGAAACCTTCGCCGCCCTCTGGAAAATCCTCGATTCCGGCCGCATCGGTTCCTGAATCCCCGCGAACCGCGGCCATCATCCCGGCAAATTCTTTCTTCACGCGCCCATCGAAAAAGCATTAAGGTAGTTGGCAAGGAAAGAAGGAGAACGGCAATCAAAGGATCAGTTTGCACAGCGGCATTGCTGGCTTGTGCCGCATTCGCAAATGGGGCAACCGCGTTCGCGTCCGATGCAAAACCGGTGCATGCAACGGGCTGCGTTCAGGCTGGAGTCGAGCCCGCGTGTCTGGTGGTGCAGGACAAGACCACCGGCAATCTCTACAACCTCGTGATCAAGGGCGCCCGGCCGCTCGTAGGAGCCGGAATCGAATTCACCGGCGTACCGTTCAACGGCGCAACCACCTGCATGCAGGGTATTGCGGTCCAGGTCTCCTCATGGACCCACGACGCCTCCGTGAAATGCTCAAAGGTCACCCAGAAGAGCGTCCAGTAGAGGCACCTGCCTCCGTGATTGTTCTTCAGCCCGCCAGCCTCAGCGCACGCGCAGCATCATCTTCAGCGTGGCCCCGCGTTTGCCTGTCATCCGCTCGAAGGCTTTCTGCCCTTCGTCAAGCGGCATTTCCTCGGTCCACGCCGTCAGGTCGACCGCGCCCGCCACGAGCAGTTCAAGCGAACGCCTGAAGTCCACCGGCGTGTAACCAAACGGCATCAGCACCCGATGCTCCTTGCGAATGCTTGCCCCAAAGTCGAGTTCGCTACGCTCCTTCGCCATGCCCAGCAGCACCACCGTTCCCCCCGGCCGGCAAAGTTCGAAGGCCTCCTGTCGAGCCCTCTCCTCGCCACAGGCATCCAGCACCAGGTCGAGCCCGCGGCCGGCAAAGTGGTGCGCATCGCCGCGCCCATCCTCCGCGTTCACGGCCAGCGTCGCGCCCATCTGTCGAGCAGATTCCAGCCGCGCCTCATTCACATCCTCCACCAGAACTTCGCGCACTCCCAGGTGCAGCGCCATCTTTAGAGCCAGCGAACCCATGGTCCCGGCTCCCACAATGCCCATCCGGATCGCTCGCTGTGGCGCAACCAGCCGGAATAGGTGAGCGATGTTCGCCAGCGGCTCGGCAAAGATCGCTCGCGCATCGGACAAAGCGTCGGGAATCCCGTACACCTGCGACTCTGGCACAACCACAAATTCCGCAAAGCAGCCAGCCATCCGGTCCATGCCCAGCAACCGCAGCCCCAGGCATAGATTCCCCGCGCCGCCAAGGCACTCTGCGCAGAGTCCGCAACTCACCAAAGGATCGGCCACAACGCGCCGCCCCTCCATAGTGCGCCCCACAAGTTCATGGCCAAAAACCGCGGGCGGCTTGCGCCGGCGGCTGCGCCCCAGAAAACCGGAGACGTCCGCACCGCACACGCCCGCTGCTGCAACGGCAATCTCAACCTCTCCAGCCCCGGGAAGCTGCCGAGGCCAGTCCTCCATGACCACCTTGCCCGGCGCCGTGTAGACCAGTGCGCGCATTTCTTCCCCCTGCCCGCGCAGTCCAATCCCAGGGGCCCGCGGGCTGGGGCGCCAGGTTTGTCAGTTCATGGGGAAGATACCCGATATGATACCGCCCCGCAGTCCTGTTCCAGACGGTGCGGGTAAACGCGTAAGCTATCTAGAGGCCACAAACCCGCCGAGCAGTTCCTTGGTAATTCAAGAAGCCACAACGTCCTCTGGCGCATCAAGTCTTTAAGGAAGTAATGAATCCAGTCGATCAAGCCCGTCCCAATGCCTTCCAGGAGACACTGCTCAGCGCCCGGCGCACCATGCTGATGAGCGAGATTCTCAAGCTCGCCATGGACAGCTTCCGCGCCGCCAAGTCGCGCTTTGTACTCACCGCGCTCGGCATGGTCATCGGAACCGCCTCGGTCATCCTCGTCGTCACCATCGGCATGACCGGCAGGCAATACGTTCTTGACCTGATCCAGAAATTCGGCACCAACTCCGTCGAAGTGGAGTACGCTGGCGGCGGCGCAACCGCGGCCGAGCGCGTGCGCTATAGCGACTACCTCACCCGCGAGGACGAGAAAGCCGTTGACGCGCAGTTGCCCGGCATCATGTACTCCTCGCCCGTCATGGACATGCACGACCGCATCAGCTTCGGCGGCGGCGTGGTCAAGGATACCTTGGTGCTCGGCGTCAGCCCCCAGTACATCTTCATCCACAACCTCATCGTTACGGCCGGCCGATTCTTTGACGATACCGACGAAACCACGCACCAGAAGTGCGCCGTCGTCAGCGAACTGTTCGCCAAAGAGCGCTATGGCAGCGTAGACTCGGCCATCGGACGCACCTTCGAGATCAGCGGCATCCCCTTCACCGTCATCGGCGTCTTCAGAATGAGTGTCAACGACTTCGGCCAATCGGAAATCGCCGACAACAGCATCCTCATCCCCTACTCCGTGGTCCGCTACTTTACGGGAACCGAGCGCGTCAATCAGATTTACTTCTCCATGCGCAGCATGAGCATGGTGCCAGACGCCGCCAAGGAGATCCTACGCATCATCCAGTCGCGTCACCGCACCAACTCGGTCTACAAAGCGCAGACGCTCACGGAACTGCTCGATGTCGCCGCCAGAAGCGCAGACGCCCTCACCATGGTGCTTGTTTTGGTGGCATGCGTAACCCTGGCTGTCGGCGGCGTGGGCATCATGAACATCATGCTCGCCAACGTCCGCTCACGCATTCGCGAAATAGGTATCCGCAAGGCTATGGGCGCAACCTACCGCGAAATCAAGCTCCAGTTCCTGGCCGAAGCCGTCATTATCTCGCTTACCGGCGGCATTGTCGGCACCATCGTCGGCATGGCCCTGCCCCTGTCCATCCGCTTCTTTACCGATTACAAACTGCCCATCTCGCCCTGGTCGGTCATCATCGCCCTCGCCGCGGCCGTCGGAGTCGGCGTCGTCTTCGGAACCGTGCCCGCCACCCGCGCCGCACAAATGAACCCGGTTGATGCCCTCAAATATGAGTAACCCCGACCGCAATCCAGACCTCGAAGAAGATGCTCGATCCAGGGGCCCAAATCTGGTCCTGATCTACAGTCTCATCGCCCTGGCTCTCACCGCCGCCATCGGATTTGCCGTTCTGATCGTCCTGCCGTTCTATCGGCACAGGTAGCAGGATTCTGTCGCTCGGTCGGTCCGCCTCGCAGATTATCCCTGCTGATTGTCGCGCGATTCATCCAACGCAGCCCGTTCCGCAATCAACACCGGAATCCCATCCACAACCGGATAGCCCCGCCCGCAGCCCGCGCAAACTAACGCCGCAGCGTCCGCACGCAGATCGCCATGGCAAGCCGGACAAGCCAACTGGCTCGCGAGTGCCACATTCAATTCCGATTGTTGTCTGAGTTTTGCTTCCATCGGAGCTTCCATCGCATCGACGGATAACCGTTCGCGGCTCACTGAACCGCTACATCCGGCTTGCTCTCATCGCCCGCGTCCGGAGTGGCCCCGTTGACCCTCGGATGGCCGGCAAACTCCCGCTCAATGCGCTCGGTCGTCCCGCCCTTGGCAAACTCGTACGCCACGCGGATTCCGTTGTAAATGGCGCGATCGTTCGAGGAACCATGGCCAATAATACACACGCCGCGCACGCCCAGCAGCGGCGCACCGCCATACTCGCGGTAGTCCAGCCGTTGGCGAAAGTCGTTGAAGGCCCGCCGCGAAAGCAGCGCCCCCACCTGCGCGGTTACCGTGCGCGTCAGAGACTTGCGAAGAACCTCGCGCACAAACCGCCCCACGCCCTCGCTCGTCTTCAGCGCCACGTTGCCCACAAACCCGTCGCACACAATCACGTCCGCCAGGCCGCTGAAAATGTCGCGCCCCTCCACGTTGCCGATGAAATTGATCGGCAGCGCCTTCAGCAGCGGAAACGCCTCGCGCGTCAGGTCGTTGCCCTTGGTCTCTTCTTCGCCAATCGACAGCAGCCCCACGCGCGGCTCACTGATCTTCAGCACCGTGCGCGCATAGAGCTCGCCCATCACGGCAAACTGTTCCAGGTTGTGCGCCTTGCAGTCCACGTTCGCACCCACGTCCAGCAGCACGCACGGGTTGCCCGTCGCGCTCGGCATCGGGGTCGCCAGCGCCGGCCTGTCCACGCCCGGCAGTGCGCCCAGCACCATCTTGGCCGTCGCCATGGCAGCGCCCGTATTGCCCGCCGTCACAAAACCAGCAGCCTTGCCCTCCCGCACCATCTTCAGCCCCACGCGCATTGAACTGTCGCGCTTGGTCCGGACGGCTTGCGCCGCCTTCTCCTCCATGCCTATCCGTTGCGAGGCATGGTGGATCACGATTGGCAGGTCTTCGTTGTCCAGTTGTTCGTCCAGAACGTCGCGCAGCTCCGCCTCCGGCCCAACCAGGTGGACACGGACAGGCAGAGCACGGCAGGCGAGGATAGCCCCGCGAATCTCCGGCTCGGGAGCTTTGTCGGAACCTACGGCGTCAAGCGCGATGTCGATGAGCATGGGTGCTCTGACTACTTGGCTGCTTCCTTGACGTCCAGTACCGCGCGGCCTTTGTAGGCGCCGCACTTGGGGCAGGCACGGTGGGGGAGCTTCTTCTCGTGGCAGCTGGGGCACTCGGAGAGGCCAACCGCCGTCAAAAAGTCGTGGGAGCGGCGAAGTGCAGTCCGGCGCGTCGAGTGGCGCCTTTTCGGATTAGGCATGATGCAATTCCTTTCGTATTCCGCCCGCCGCTTCTACCTTCAGGCCGCAAGCAGCCCGCATGCAGCCTTTCGGCCCGGCGGAACACCCTCAATCTCTTGGGGTTATCTTTATGACTTCATCCGGCCGCGGAGCCCAGAAAGCGCCTGCCAGCGGGGGTCGCTCGGACCCACTTCGCAGGTACACGCCGTACTGTTGCGATTCTCACCGCAGCGCGGGCAAAGTCCCTTGCAGTCCGGCTTGCAAAGTGTCCTGACCGGAAGGGACAAAAGCACCTGTTCCCGCAGCACATCTTCAAGCAAAAGACTGTCCTTTAAATAATACCCGATTTCCGTTTCTTCCGCTGTAATTGACCGCTCCGCCGGCTCACCATCGGCCGCCGTAGGCCGGAAAATCAAATCGAACTCAGCCTCCAGAGGAATTTCCACCGGCTCCACGCAGCGCGCGCACGGAACCTCGAACCGACCCGCAAATCGCCCCTTCAGCCGAATATCGGCCACAATGTCCCTGGGACCACGATGCTCATGCAGCACCTCGGCCTGCCCAGAGGTGGCCAAAAGCCCAACCTGCTTAGCCTCTTCGCCCAGATCGACCGCCTCCGGAGCAAGCTCCAGGTCAAAGTCAATCGGCTCCCGCTCCAGTTCGCTTACCTTGAACTCCATGCTATGAGCCTACGGCCCTCTTTCCTGCCAGTCAATGCAATCCTCGCTGCCGGATGGAACCAGATGGAAGCTGAAGCTGCTGAAGCTATTTATGCGTTGACTTTATGGTTAATACCTGATATAATACTAAAGTACCTCTAGCTCGCAAGCCTCACATACAAGGAGCCTTCACATGAATGAGACATCGAACCACGCATTCGCTTCACATGCGGCCAGCCCTCTGACACTGTTCTTTCGGGCCTACGAAACCAACACCGCCTCTGGTGACACCGCGGCTCTCGTCGCCCAGTTTGCCGACCCCTTCATGGCCGCCGGTCCCACTGGTGTGCAGTGTCTCTATGCGACCGACTTTGCCGCAGCCCTGCCCAGGCGCCGCGAGCTCTTTGCCGGCCTCGGCGCCAAACCCGCAAAGCTCGTCTTCTGCCGGGAAAACCGCCTCGACGCCCGATACGTAATGGCCGAGACCCGCTGGCAACTGACCTTTGTCCGCGATGCTGATTCAGCCGCAGAAGTCTTCGCCGACTCGCTCTTCATCGTCGACACCGCCGGCGACTCCGCGAAGATCGTCTTCTATCTCGCGCATCAGGACCTCCTCGCCACCCTCCGCGATCAGGGAATTCTCCCAGCAGGATCCGCCAAGGCACCAACAGTGTAGAAAGTCACCTCCGAGGCCAAGGG
>DATKWA010000145.1:0-5007 GCA_035529815.1 Occallatibacter sp.
GTCCGGTAGTCGCCGTAGTCGAAGCCGTGCAGCAGGCCCCGCGCCACGTCCATGAGTTCCTTCAGTTTGGCCAGGGCCTCGGCCGCATCCAGCGCCGGCTGGCCCTTGCCCTTGCTCTCCGTGTAGGTGCGCAGCGCGCGGCGCAGCTCGGCGGCGATGCCGATGTAGTCCACCACCAGGCCGCCTTCCTTGTCGCGGAAGACGCGGTTCACCCGTGCGATGGCCTGCATCAGGTTGTGGTCGCGCATGGGCTTGTCCACGTACATGGTGTGCAGGCAGGGCACGTCGAAGCCGGTGAGCCACATGTCGCGCACGATCACCAGCTTGAGGGGATCGGCGGCGTCCTTGAAGCGCCTCTCCAGCAGCTTCTTGGTCGTGGCGTTGTAGATGTGGGGCTGCAACAGCGCACTATCGGCCGCCGAGCCGGTCATCACCACCTTGATCGCCCCTTGCGCCGGGTCGTCGCTGTGCCAGGCCGGGCGCAGGGCGACGATGGCCGCGTAAAGCCGCACGCAGATTTCCCGGCTCATGGCCACGATCATGGCCTTGCCTTCCACCGCGCCGTTGCGGGCCTCGAAGTGCTGCACGATGTCCGCCGCCACCTGGTCGATGCGCGGCTGGGCGCCCACCAGCTTTTCCAGGGCCGCCCACTTGGTCTTGGCCGCTTCCTTCAGGGCCGCGTCTTCCTCGTCCTCGAACACCTCTTCCACGTCGGCGTTGAGCTGCTCCATCTCGGCCGGGTTGAGGTCCAGCTTGGCCAGGCGGCTCTCGTAGAAGATGGGCACCGTGGCGCCGTCGTCCACCGCGTCCTGGATGTCGTAGATGCTGACGTAGTCGCCGAAGACGGCGCGGGTGTCCTTGTCCGCGCCTTCCACCGGCGTACCGGTGAAGCCGACGAAGGTGGCGTTCTTCAGGGCGTCGCGCAGGTGCTTGGCGAAGCCGTATTTGTACTGGCCGGTCTTCTTGTCCAGCACGGCGCGGAAGCCGTATTGGGAGCGGTGGGCCTCGTCGGCGATGACGACGATGTTGGTGCGCGCCGAGAGCAGCGGGAATTGTTCTTCTCCCGGCTCCGGCGCGAACTTCTGCACCGTGGTGAAAATGATGCCGCCGGAAGGCCGGTCCGCCAGCAGGGCGCGCAGTTCGTCGCGGTTGGTGGCCTGTTGCGGCGTTTCGCGCAGCAGCGAGCGGGCGCCGACGAAGGTCTGGAACAACTGGCCGTCCAGATCGTTGCGGTCGGTGACCACCACCAGCGTGGGGTTCTGCATCTGCGGGTGCTGCATCAGCTTGGCGGCGAAGCAGACCATGGAAATGCTCTTGCCCGAGCCCTGGGTGTGCCAGACGATGCCGCCCATGCGCGAGCCGGGCTTCACCCGCTCGGCATAGGTGGCCCACTGCTCCTGGGCTGTGTCGGTCGCCGGCTGGGTGGCGGCGATCACCGCCGCTTTGACCGCGGCCCGCACGGCGTGGAACTGGTGGTAGCCGGCGATCTTCTTCACCACCTGGCCGTCTATGGTCTCGAAGAGCACGAAGTAACGCAGGTAGTCGAGCAGCAGTTCCGGCGCGAAGAATCCGCGCACCACCTTCTCCAACTCGAACTCCAGCAGCGGCCGGTCGTTCTCGTTCTTCACCGTGCGCCAGGGCAGGAAGCGCTCGCGGCTGGCGGTGAGCGAACCGATGCGGGCGTGGAGACCATCGGAGATCACCAGCGCCTCGTTACTGACGAAGAGGTCGGCGATCTCCTCCTTGTAGGTCTGCAACTGGTTGTAGGCCGCCCAGATGTCCGCCTGCAGGTTGGCCGTGTTCTTCAGCTCAATCACCGCCACGGGCAGGCCGTTGATGAAGCAGACCAGATCGGGCCGGCGCGGCTGCTTGCTGCCCTGGACGGTGAATTGATTGACGACGACGAAGCGGTTGCGCTCCGGGTGCTCGAAATCGATCACCTGTACCCGGTCGCCGCGCTTCTCGCCGTCGATTTCCACCTCCACCGGCACCCCGGCGATCAGCGCTTCGTGGAACGCGCGGTTGCTCAGGATCAGGGAGGGGTGGTCGGGCTTGGCGAGCTGGCGGGCCACCTCGTCGAGGATGGTTTCGGGAATGGTTGGGTTGAGGCGATGAAGGGCGGCGCGAAGGTGGCCGGGCAAGAGCACCTGGCGGTAGTCGGCGCGTTCGGGCGTGTCGCCGTCCGGCGCGATGTCCGGGCCGTGGAGGTAGTCCCAGCCTGAGTCCTGGAACCAGGTGAGGGCGAGTTGTTCGAGGTCACTTTCGACAATCACTTTGATTTCCTCACCCCTTGAAGACGTAGCGCTTCTCAGCCACATCCGAAATCAGATCAAGTACACGCTCGACTAGAACATGCTGTCCCTCTGGATACCAAATGGGCTGAATGTTCAAGCTTAGAAGTCGTGTCTCCTTCTGTTGCTTTACCTGAATGTCAGGCGGAACTGGCAGCAGCGCATAATGGGTGGGCACCTGATACCCATCGCCGTCCTTGGCCGACTTAAACAATTCCATCGTCCGGTCTTGCTCGAGGCTACAGCCCAAGAAGAATAGGGACTGGGAAATGTATATCTGCCGAAGAGCCTTCGGCAGGGGTTTGTGAAAGTCAAAATCGCGTTGGCCGTAAGCTTCCTCATACTGTTGCTGCGTCAGGATATGCGTTTCATCGCTTTCCGCGTTGCCGTGTAGCTTCAGGATGCAGCGATCACCTCGAACAAGGCGAGGAAAGAAATTGTTACCTTGGGTGCCATGCATATAAGCATCAAACTGAATCCTTCTCTCGGTCTCAGCATACGTCTTCTCGATTGCGTCATCAAAATTGGTCGTTACAACGCAGCCCTTGGCGAATCGAGGTAGATACAACATCGGCCCAGCAAGTTTCAATTTCTGTGCTCGATACGTTGTGCGAATGAAGTGGGAGGTTTGTACTGGATCATGAGCAGCTAAGCGTTGAGCAGCTTCCAAAAGTTCTCCGCTTGCAATCAACGCCCGAATCACCGCTGCATCGGCGCCAGGAAGTCGATCCAGCAATTGAAGCAACGCCTCACCCCAAAGTGGCATCCCGAGTGGCTTTGACAGCCCTGCGCCCACAAAGGGAACAATACGGCCACGTTCCACGGCTTGAAGTAAGTCTTCGAACTGGCCAACGTAGCCGTTATCCCGTAGCAGTTGGAGCGCTTTCTCATGCTTTGCTTCATTCGCGTTGTTTGCCCAAGAGTCCCTTTCGACTGCGTAGGCCTCCGGATCAACCCAGTAGAGAACCGTGCTACGGAGATACTCCGATTGACCGATAACTACCGGCTCTTCGCTATCAAGGAACTCATTGAACTCCGTATTTTCCTTATAGCGCTCGGTCAGCAGGCTGATCGCTTGTTCAAGCAAGATTTCCTGTTGCTTGGGCTCACTCAAGATTCAACCTCCATCACAGGCACGGCAATATTTCCGGCGAGGAGTTGCGGTAGAAGCGTGTCACGCTCTTCTGTTAGCAACAATGATTCACATTCGTTGGAAACCATACGTTCGTAAATCGAACCGATTACCGCATCAAATGCAGCGAAAATATTCTGCGGCGGAGTTGCAACGGGGATCGGGCGAAAACTTCCCTTGCTGATTTCCAAGAATGTCGAGCCATTAGCACGGCTGACGATTTCGTCATGTGCCCATTCGGCCCAGTAGAGTAAGAAGTACTTGGAAACTCCCACGCGAGGCAACATCGCAATGAATCCCTGATTAATAGCAACAGGAACCTCAGCGATTGCCCTGTAGCCAATAGGCGCACGAGACGAAAGCAATACGGTGCCACAGGGAAGAAGTCCGGAGCCAATCTGAGCCAAACCTTTGTCGGTGATTTTTCGTTCGGCGCCTAGTAGCACCGGGGTGGCTAACTTCGAGAGGTCTTTGGGTGTAGCCCAATAGTGCTGGCCATCAGCCCAGAAATCAGGCTCTTTGGTATTGGGCGTCCCGCCACCAACGATCTCTGCGAGCATTCCAACCGTCGAAGCCGACCAGCCTTCCGGAATCTCGCCAAACTCCGAATCCTGAAAGCTCTCGGGGAACAGCGCGAGCACATCCGGCGTCAGGCCGAGGCGGCGGCAGATGGATTCGGGAGCCTCGCCGCTGGCCTTGGCGCGGACGGGATCGAAGTCGACGAACCAGGACTTGAAGATAGCCCGCACCATGGCCTCCAGGGTTTCGTTCATGCGGCGGTTCAGTTCGATCTTGTCGTCTAGGGTACCCAGGATGTGGGCGATGGCGCGCTGTTCTTCCAGCGGCGGGAGAACAAGTGGAGTGTCTCGAAGGATGCCAAGATTGGTGTGGGGAACACCCACTTGGATGGCATTTTGACGGATATACGCTTGCTGGTCTGGCGAAGAAAACACGTAGTAGAGAAACATCGGATCGGCTTTCGTTCGATCCACAGTCAGCTTCATTTGACTCTGCGACACCACGTAGGCGTCAAACGGGCCTTCGGGTACCAACGCCACCTGGCCAAGAGTGCCTCTTTGAGTAAATACGATATCGCCCGGCTTCGCTTGGTTAGCAGCTAGTGACTCTGCTTTTTCATCCGATAGGTAGGCAAATTCGCCCGACACCCAGCGCGTGCCCATGTTCTGTCCGCGGATTACCGGGACGCCTTCGACGACGTAGTCTCGAGAGACGAGATTGGAGCCAAATGGTCCACCGACAAGCGCGTTGCGAACTTTCGCGGCCACCTGGCCCACAGTCACGGTGTCCCACTCACTCATCCCCGACCCCCAACTCCTCCACCGCCCGATGCAAGAACGCGGCGATCTCCTCCTTGCCAGGCAGTTGCACCTGGTAGCGGGAGACGAACAAGGTGTTGCTCATGCCGGCCAGGGCGTACTCGACCAGTTCCTCGTTCTTGCGCGTGCACAGCAGGATGCCCACCGGCGGCTGGTCGCCCTCGGACATTTCGTTCTTGGCGTAGTAGCCGACGTAGCTGTTGAGCTGGCCCAGGTGCTCGTGCTTGAAGGCGTCGTTCTTCAGTTC
>DATKWA010000146.1:0-30153 GCA_035529815.1 Occallatibacter sp.
AGTGGCTTGCATAGCGCTTCAGGCAGTTGGCCAGATCCCCCTCCATCACTTGCATGTGATAGATATCCATCTGCATCTTCATGTTGGGCGCGCCAACCTCCTCGCAGATTGCGTGTGAATCTTTTTGCGTGGAGACAATGAAGCCAGGCATGTCGCGCGTGTTAATGGCTTCCAGAAGCAGGGTGATGTTTTTAGCGGCCAGCTTTTCGGCTGCGAACTTCAAATTTGCTACCAGCGTCACGCGGCAAGCGGAAATGTCGGCTCCAGCTGGCGCAATGCCCGCCATGGCGTGCAGCCTTGGCGTTCCCAAACGTTCGGCGTAAACCAGGGCCTTCTCCACGCCCTCGCGAAATTCCTCCTCGCGGCCCGGCAATCCCGCAACGCCTCGTTCGCCCGCACCCCAGTTGCCGCCCGGCATATTGAAAAGAACCACCTCCGTATTCGCTGCCATGGCCTTGCTCTCTAACTCTTCCGGCGAATATTCGTATGGAAACAGAAATTCCACAGCCGTAAATCCTGCCGCCGATGCTGCCCGGAAACGATCGAGAAACGGAACCTCATTGAACATCATCGAGAGATTTGCTGCGAATCTTGGCATTCTACTTACTTCCTTTCTTTTCGCCAACGCCAGAATAGCGCATGTCTTACGTATTGCACCATTCGTGCGCAGCTGGAGCAATGCTCCCACCAACAGCTAACCTCCAGCCGAGCCGGGGGCTCTCAATTGCAATGGCCCCAGGGCTCCCCCTTTCAGACGTGACTTCGTCTTTCTCCAGCTTTCCGTCTTGGCCCGATCCAGCAGGCAATCGTGTCCTTCATCACTGCGAGCCGATGATCGAGCATCCGCCTCGACCCAAGGTCGCATTCAAAGACTGTCGATAACGTATGCCTGTTCATCAGGTAGAAGAACCCAAGCGCGGCGATGTTCACGTTCAGTTGCATCGCATCCAGATCTCGCCGGATGCTCCCCTCGCGCCTCCCCCGTGCAATCAGTTTCCTGGCAATCGAAATGTGGCTCTCGTTGATTTCGCTGGTCCGTTTGGAACTCTTCAGGTGCCGCGCTTCCAGTTGGTTCTCGCTGTTCAATAGCCGAATGAAATCGGGGTTCGCAAGGTAGTAGCCCCAGGTAAACTCCACGAGTTTCAGAATCGCTTTGTCGGCTCTAAGCGAATCCAGCTCGAGTGCCGCCTCCTGCCTGCGGATGCTCTCGTAAGCTCTTTCAAGAACAGCGGTAAACAGACCGTCTTTGCTGCCGAAATAATGGTAGAGCAATTGCTTGTTGATTTTGGCCGCGGCAGCGATCTTGTCGACCCTGGCACCATCGAACCCCATCTTTGCAAAGATCTTTGTCGCGGCATCTAGGATTCGTCCTCGTGTACTTTCAGCGTTGCGTCCGCGAACCACCTGTAAAGTCTTTAAGGGCATCTTGTACCTCTCTCTGCATGGGGTGTATAGTAACCAACTAGTTGGTTATTTACAAGGAGCACAGCCAATGGAGCCTGAAATCCTCTATACCCGCAACGAACGTGAGGGAGCAGCCTGGGCAGAAATCACACTGAACCGCCCGCAAAAAGGCAATGCGCTTACCCTTCCCATGCTTGACCAATTAGAGGCTCACATCGCAGCCATCCGATCCGACTACGCCGTGCGTGCTGTGGTGCTGCGTGGCAACGGTCGCTTCTTCTGCACCGGAGGCGACATTGAAGCCTGGGGCCGTTTGTCCCCGCACGAAATGGGCCGCAATTGGATCCTGCGAGGGATCGAAGTCCTGGACCAGATCGCTTCCCTGCCCCAACCCGTCATTGCCGGCATCTCCGGGCATGCGCTGGGCGGCGGTTTGGAGTTAGCCCTCGCCGCCGACCTGCGCATCGGTGTACGTGCCGCAATGTTAGGCATGCCAGAAGTCGGGCTGGGAATGATTGCTGGCTGGACCGGCGTGCGGCGCCTCGCAGAGACCATTGGCGTCGCCCGTGCGCGACACATCACGTTACTCGGCGCACCCATCGACGCCCCGCAAGCACTCGACTGGGGCCTTCTGACAGCCCTTGCCGACGACACCGCAGGCATGGAGAAGCAAATCGACCAGTGGCTCGAAAAGCTCCTCTCAAACGCCCCCATCGCCATGGACCTGACCAAAGGGCTGCTGAGCACGATGCATCAGAACGTGCGCCACGCCCACGCCTCTGCCGCGGCCCACGCAGTCGCCACCGAAGATTGCCAGGAAGGTGTCCGCGCCTTCCTCGAAAAACGTAAACCCGTCTTCCAGAATCGCTAAGCAAGGAGACATGAATGAGCAAGGCCTGTTTTACAACTGCGGCCGCTGCCGCCGCGATGATTAAGAATAGCGACACTGTTGCCGTTAGCGGAAACGGAGCCGGAATGATCTCCGCCGAAGCCATTTTCGCCGCCATCGAGAAACGCTTTCTAGAAACGGGCGAGCCGCGCAATTTGACGCTCGTCCACTCCCTGGGCCTCGGCGACCGCGGAGACCTCGGAACCAGCCGTTTTGCACATGAGGGCATGCTCCGGAAAATCGTCGCCTCGCACTTTACCTGGTCCACCAAAATCCAGGATTTGATCCACGACGAAAAGATTGAAGCCTATTGCTTGCCCTGCGGAGTGATCCAACAGCTGCTCCGCGAAATCGGCGCCGGCCGACCAGGATTATTTACGCACTCCGGGCTCGGCACATTCGTCGATCCTCGCCAAGACGCCGGACGCTGCAACACCCGAAGCCGCGAAACTCTCGTCGAGCTCATGTCCATCGACGGCAAAGAAGTCCTTCGATATAAGCCCTTCAAAGTCGACGTTGCCATCATTCGCGGAACCTACGCCGACACGCGCGGAAACATCAGTTCGGAGGAAGAAGCCCTCGACCTCGACATTCAATCGATCGCCCTCGCAGCCCATAACTCCAGCGGAGTTGTCCTTGCACAGGTGCGGCAGGTATTGGAGAACGGCGCTCTGCACGCCAGAAGCGTCCGAGTGCCAGGCATTATGGTCGACGCTGTTGTGGAAGAACCCAATCAGCAGCTCTTCTACGGAATCGGCTATGACCCCACCGTGAGCGGATCGCGGAGAGCCCATCTAGGCCGCTTGACTGCTGAACTTCCGCCAAAACTCGAGCGCCGCATCATCGCGCGCCGCGCCGCCATGGAACTGCGCCCCGCCGCTTCGGTCAACTTCGGCTTCGGTATTCCAGGAGGAATCTTCGGCGTCATCGCCGAGCAAGGCATCGAGGGCGACCTCTGGATGAGCGTCGAACAGGGAGTCCAAAACGGCCGCATGCTCGACGATCGCCTCTTCGGTGCCGCTAGAAACCCCGATGCGATCTTACCTTCCATCGAACAGTTCGACTATTACAGCGGCGGCGGAATTGACATCACGTTTCTCGGAATGGGAGAAGCCGACGCTTCAGGTAACGTGAATGTCTCGCATCTTGGCGGGAATCTCGTAGGTCCAGGGGGATTTATGGAGATCGCGCAGAATGCCAAGAAGGTCGTCTTCTGCGGAACGTTCGACGCTCACGGAAGCAAGCTGAGTTGGGAAGATGGAAAGCTCACTGTCCTGAAGCAGGGCCAGATTCGAAAGCTGGTCGGAAATGTCGAGCGCATTACCTTCTCTGCCGCATACGCCCGCCAACACCGGCAAGAAGTGATGTATGTCACCGAGCGAGCGGTTTTCCGCCTGGATGACGAGGGCATACGTCTGATTGAGGTCGCTCCCGGTATCGATATCGATCGCGACATCCTTCCGTATATGGAATTCAAACCGCTGATCGGCGATGTGAAGCCTATGCCTACCTCAGTGTTCTCATGATTTCCACCCCAGCGCTAACTGCCATCTCTCATCCAGGCATCTACAACCGGCAGATCAGCAACTCACGTTCGTAGACCATCTCAGGCGGCAGGTGGTCGTGCAGGTTGATAAAGAGTTCTTCGTGCCCGAGCAACTCATGCCGCCACGTAGAACGATCAACCTCCTGCAAACGCTCGAATCGATCAGGCGAAAAGTCGAGCCCGGTCCATTCGATGTCCTCGTAGTAAGGGGTCCAGCCAATCGGCGTTTCCTTGCCCTGTGCGCGTCCATGCGCCCTGTCCACGACCCACTTCAATACACGCATGTTTTCGCTGAAGCCGGGCCAAAGGAACTTGCCGTTCTCGTCTTTACGGAACCAGTTCACATGGAAGATGCGCGGCGTAGTGCTGAGCGCGCGCTGCATTTTGATCCAGTGCCGAAAGTAGTCACCCATGTGATATCCGCAGAAAGGCAACATGGCCATAGGGTCGCGGCGAACTTTGCCGACCGCGCCTGCGGCCGCCGCCGTCGTCTCCGAGCCCATCGTCGCGCCAACGTAAACCCCGGCGCTCCAGTTGAACGCCTGATAGACAAGCGGCATCGTCGTTGATCGCCGGCCACCGAAGATGAAGGCGCTGATCGGCACCCCCTCCGGGTCTTCCCATGCTGCATCCATCACCGGGCACTGCACTGCCGGAGCAGTAAAGCGGCCGTTCGGGTGCGCTGCCGGCTTCCCGCTTTCCTTGCCGATCTGCGGTGTCCACCGCTCGCCTCGCCAGTCCGTGCACTGAGCCGGCGGATCGTCTGTCATCCCCTCCCACCACACCCCGCCCTCAGGGGTCAGCGCAACATTCGTGAAGATTGTGTTCTTGCGAATTGTTGCAATCGCATTTGGATTCGTCTTTGCGCTGGTGCCCGCAGCTACGCCGAAAAACCCGGCCTCGGGATTGATGGCGCGCAGTTGCCCTTTCACATCCGGCTTGATCCACGCAATGTCGTCGCCTACGGTTGAAACCTTCCAGCCAACAAATCCTTCTGGGGGAATCATCATCGCGAAGTTCGTCTTGCCGCATGCGGAAGGAAATGCCGCCGCAACATACGTCTTCTCACCCTGTGGTGATTCGACGCCAAGAATCAGCATGTGCTCGGCCATCCAACCCTCGTCGCGCGCGATGTTCGACGCGATCCGAAGCGCGAAACACTTCTTGCCTAATAGAGCGTTGCCCCCATAGCCCGAGCCATAACTCCATATCTCGCGCGTCTCCGGAAAATGCACAATGTACTTCTCCTCATTGCAGGGCCAGGGAACATCCTTCTGGCCCGGCACAAGCGGAGCGCCCACCGAATGCATACACGGCACAACCCGCTTCACATCCTTGTCTATCTCCGCCAGCACGGGCAAGCCGATCCGCGCCATGATCCGCATATTCGCCACAACGTACGGTGAATCGGTCAGTTGCACGCCGATCTGCGACATAGGAGACCCTATCGGACCCATGCTGAACGCCAGCACATACATCGTCCGTCCCTGCATGCAATCGCGAAACAGCTCCTTCAACTTGCGCCGCATCGCATACGGCTCCTCCCAGTTGTTGGTCGGCCCAGCGTTGTCCTTTGAAAGCGAACAGATAAACGTCCGCTCTTCCACCCGCGCCACATCCCGCGGATCCGAGCGCGCATAGAAGCACCCTGGCCAGAGCTCCTCATTCAATCGAATAAAAGTGCCCGATGCCACCATCTCTCGGCATAGCCGGTCATATTCTTTCTGAGTCCCGTCAACCCAGTGGATCGCCGCGGGCTGCGTCAGATCGGCCATCTTCTCCACCCAGCGCATCAAGTGTTTGTTCTTGGTGTGGGCTGGCATGCCGTCTACTTCCTTCGATCGATTTGCCATTGAGTCTATTCGATCCTTTCTTGAGCAGGACACAACTCGACTCCAGTCGCAGTTTCCTTGTTCGGGTCCAACCGGCCAATTATCCTCGAAAACGGCGATACCCGTCGCTGACGTGGGAGTCAATGTTTAGATAACAATATAAAGTATCGCGCAAGACTGTGTGCCTTACCGTGGCCGGCGCCATAACGAACTACAACTGGATTTGCGATGTACTATTTCTAGGTACAGCAATCAAACTCCGCTATGGAACGCAAGGAGAAACAGATTGATGGTGAATAGAAGAAACTTTCTCTTGGGATCGGCCGCTACTGCCGCACAAGCGGGAGTAGCCGCTGCCGTTCCTATCTCCGCGTCCTCTGCGCAGGAGGCAACGCCCGCCAAACGTCGCCCGAACATCGTCATCTATCACTCCGACCAGTTCCGTTGGGACTTCGTCGGAGCCAACGGCCTCAACAGTTCCACCCACACGCCAAACATTGACACACTGGCTGCCACTGGAACCAATTTCAATCACGCCGTAACCAACCAGCCCGTTTGCGGGCCCTCGCGCTCAGTCATGCTCACCGGCCGCTATGCCAGTGAAACTGGCGTCTGGCACAATGGCCTCGGGCTCAGAGAAGACCTGCCCACCATCGCCACCGAACTGCGCAAGGCCGGCTACACCGCAAACTATATCGGCAAGTGGCATCTCTCCCCTGGCTCCGTAGCCCAGGGAGGCGGTCGCGGATACGTCAAGCCTGAGCATCGTGGCGGCTTCCTCGATCTGTGGAACGCCTCCAATGAATTGGAATTTACGGCGCATCCATACGAGGGAACCATCTGGGACGGTGATGGCAGCGAAATCACCTACAAAGACGAGTACCGCGTCGATTTCATCACTGATCGTGCCGAGAAATTCCTGCGCCAGAAGCGGGAAAAGCCCTTTCTGCTCGTCATCTCCCAGCTCGAACCCCACCAGCAGAACGACCTGCATCGCATGGTTGGCCCCAAGGGCTCGGCCGAGCGCTACATCAATGCCTATGCGCCGCCCGACCTGAGAAGCTTTCCGGGGGACTGGCACGAGCAACTGCCTGATTACTACGGCTGCGTCGAAAGCATAGATGCCTCGGTTGGCCGCGTACGCAAGGTTCTCGAAGAGGAAGGCTATGCCGACAACACCATCTTCATTTTCATGAGCGATCACGGCTGTCACTTCATGACCCGCAACCAGGAGTACAAGCGAAGCACACACAACAGTTCTCTCCGCGTCCCAATGATCCTCAATGGGCCCGGCTTTGAGAGCGCGCGCCAGATTCAGGAGATCGTCGGCATCGTCGATCTCGCCCCCACGCTTCTCGATGCAGCAGGAGTGCCTGTTCCTGAGTCAATGAAGGGCCACAGCTTCCTGCCCCTGGTTCACGATGCCAAAGCACGGCAGACCTGGCCCAACCAGCAACTAATTCAGATCAGCGAATCCATGACCGGACGCTCCATCCGAACCAAGGACTGGACCTACTGCATCGCAGACCCAACTGGCGCTACCAGCACATCCGCCAGTACCAACTATCACGAGTACCAGTTGTATGACCAGCGCAACGATCCTTATGAACTCGTCAATCTTGCGGGTAGAAAGGAATATCGGCAAACAGCCGATGAACTCCGCGAGCAACTGAAGAGGCTCATCGTTGCCTCAGGCGATCCGGAACCGGAAATTGTTCCGGCAAAGCTCTACCCATGAACCTGCGCGTCTTCCTCTCACGTGTACCGAGTCATGGTCGAATGAAATTAGCCTCGTTTGTGCGCAAAGTAAGCGATCAATGAAAATCATGTGACCGCACCTCGATCGCTCTGTCTGACAACACCGTCAGACGCGTAGCCTTGACGTGGATCACGTTGTCTTGATTCTGAAGCGCCCCTTCCACCAGCAAGAACCTGCTGCGCACCACAACCAGCCGGTCTTGCTCATACAAATCGGGCGTCACAATCACATTGGCAATCCCTGTTTCGTCTTCCATCGAAATAAAGATGAAGCCCTTTGCCGTACCCGGCCTTTGTCGCGCAATAATGCACCCTGCCACGCGAACAAACTCCCCATTTCTGCAACCGCACAACTCCTCCGCGCTCAGAATATTACTGCGATGTAGTTCGGCGCGACGGTAGTACAGCGGATGTTTGCCAACGGTCAGGCCCGTTCCCGCATAATCGGCCACAAGACGCTCTTCAACATTCATCTGCTGTAAAGGCAGCGCATCAGACTCTTCCCGCGACGCTTCACAGTTCTGCCGCAATAGCGGTCCCTCGAGTTTGCCGGCCCGCTCCACCTGCCACAGCGCATCGCGGCGATGCCGGATGCCGTCAAGCCAGTTCAGCGCGCCAATCTGCGCCAGCCGCGTCAGTTCCTTGCAATTAAGAGTCGGAACCCGTTGCGCCAGATCTTCAGCCGAGCCAAAACGTCCATCCTTACCTCGCGCTGCCACCAATGCCTCCGCGGATTGCTTCCTCAAGCTCTTCGCGTACCCGAGTCCCACACGAAGTGAAAGCGCCCCATCGCTTTCGTGTTCAATCGTGCAGGGCCAGTCCGATGCCTGCACATCGATCGGTTTCACCCGCAGTCCATGCCTCTGCGCGTCCTTTACCAGAACCGCGGCAGAATAAAAACCCATCGGCTGATTGTTCAGGATGGAGCAAGTAAACGCGGCTAGGTATTTAACTTTGAAATACGCGGATGCGTATGCAATCAGTGCAAAGCTGGCGGCATGCGACTCGGGAAATCCGTACAGCGCGAACGAGCTGATGTTTTGTACGATCCGGTCCTGTGTTGCCGCATCGATCCCATTTGCCGCCATACTCGTGCGCAGCTTTTCTTCCAGATTCTTCATCCGCTCCCACGAACGGCGCATTCCAACCGCGCGGCGCAACTCGTCCGCCTCTGCGCCCGTAAAATTGGCGACCGTCATCGCGATACGAAGCAATTGCTCTTGAAATAAGGGCACGCCAAGCGTGCGTTTCAACACAGGCTCGAGCGAAGGATGCGGATACGTGACGGCTTCTCTCTTTTGTCGCCGCCTCATATAAGGGTGCATCATCTGTCCAACAATCGGGCCCGGTCGAATAATAGCCACCTGCACCACCAGATCATAGAAGCGCGTAGGAAAGTTGCGCGGCAGCGACGCCATCTGCGCGCGGCTCTCCACCTGAAACATGCCCACCGTGTCCGCCTTTTGCAGAGTTTCATACACCTCGTCATCCTGCGGCAGCTGCGCCAGATCCACCCTCTCGCCATAGTGCTCTGGAATCAACTCAAGGCAGTCTTTCAGCACCGCCATCATGCCAAGCCCCAGCAGGTCCACCTTGATGATCCCCATGTCCGCACAATCTTCCTTGTCCCACTGAACCACCGTGCGGCCCGGCATCGAGGCCCGCTCCAGAGGCACAACCTGATTCAACTGCCCCTGGCAAATAACCATGCCGCCCGAGTGCTGCCCAAGATGCCGCGGCAAGTCCTGAATTCGCATCGACAATTCCAGATACTTCGCAATGCGCGGATGCCGTATGTCAAAACCTGCATGATGAAACGAGTGCGCCATCGTGTCCGTTTTACCCCGCCATTCCCACTGGCCCACCAGGCCAGACAAGCGCCCCAGCGTGTCTTCATCAAACCCCAGCACCTTGCCCGTTTCCCGCGCTGCCGACTTGCTGCGATAAGTAATCACGTTCGCCGTCATAGCCGCGCCAAGCTCGCCATACCGCTGATATACATACTGAATAGCCTGCTCGCGCTTCGCCTCTGAAGGTAGATCGAGGTCGATATCCGGCCACTCATTGCGGCTTTCACTGAGGAATCGCTCAAAGAGAAGTTCCATCTCCACCGGATCGACAGCTGTGATTTCCAGCACATAGCAAACAGCGGAATTTGCTGCGCTACCCCGCCCCTGCACCAGAATATCGTGCTTCTTGCAGAAGCAGATAATGTCCCACACAATCAGAAAATATCCCGCAAATCCCAACTTCGCGATCAGTTCCAGTTCGCGTTCTACCTGTTTCTTTGCCCGATCCATCAGATTCCGGTTATTCTTCGGTCTATAGCGCCGCTTCACCCCTTCCTCTACCCGCTTGCGCAGAAAACTATCCATCGTCTCTCCATCGGGCACCGGATAGCACGGAAATGCGTAACCAAGATCGCTTAATTCAAAACGGAGCCGCGACGAAAGATTAATAGTGTTCTCAACCGCTCCTGGAATATCCCGGAACAACGCAACCATCTCGTGCCCGCTTCGCAAATGGCGCTGGCTGTTGATGGCCAGCAGCCGGCCTGCTTGATCCAATGCAACATGATGACGAATCGCCGTAAGTAGATCCTGAATTTCCCTGTCATAGACCGTTGCATAACGGACACCGTTCGTCGCAACCACCGGCAGGCGCAGAGAGCGGGCGATGCCGATCACTGCCTGGTTGCGCCACTCTTCCTCGCGCTCCTGATGGCGCTGCACTTCGACGTACACATTCTCACGGCCAAAGATGTGCGTCAATCGTTCCACCGTCGCGCGCCCTGCTTCTATGCCGCCGCAAGCAAGCGCCGCGGCCAGCGGTCCTTCATCTCCGCCGGTCAGGCAAACCAGCCCCGATGCGTACTGCTCCAGGTCATCGAAGATTGCCGCGCCATCCCCTTTCGTCGCTTCGCGCATCTTGAACTGTGTAATGAGCTGACAAAGATTCTGGTAGCCCGCGCGTGAAGTGCACAGCAAGGCCAGACGCACCGGTTCGCTTTTGTGCTGGTGCGGCAGCCATGCCGGAGGTGTCAGTCGAGGCCCGAAGCTGGATACCGAAACCTCCGCCCCAATATGCGCGCGAACTCCGTTCCGCTTCGCGCTGGTGTGAAAGCGCGCGGCGCCGTAGACGCCGTTGTGATCCAGCAGTGCCATCCCAGGCATCTCCAGTGCAACCGCGCGCTCAACCAATTCGTCCGGCTGCGAGGCGCCTTGAAGAAAGCTGAAGGCGCTCGCAGCATGCAACTCCACATACGGCTCAGTCATACAAAGCCACCATTTGCCACTGTTCCTTGAGCAGGTCGAGAATCACGCAGTAACAGAACAGACCGCCATCTTGACCGTGGGCCACTAGGTCCCATTGTTCACATCCCCACAGTGTCGAACTCCACCACTCGCCGCCCGTCAGCCAGGGACCATAAGCCTTCTCTACAGAGTAGCGCCGTTCCCTAAAGACAAATGTCATCGGCCTCGCGTCTTGTAACGTAACAAAGATGCTCTCCGCTGGACGCAGCCGCCGCATTGCCGGATGCAGCCCAGTGCGTGGGGCTTCTGATGGCTCTGCGCTGGGAACGCTGGTTGATACGCTGAACGGCTCCATACGGAACCCGTCAGACCGATGCGTGTCAGTCAGCACTGCGCGGCCAACATTCTCATCGCCAACAATGGATCGAATGCGCGCTAGCGTCACGTCAAGACGAGAGGTCTCAGGAAACTGCGGCGAAAACAATCCGAGCTGCACCTGGCTCGTGCTCCCCGGCTCTGCATCGAGCGCAACGGCCAGAATTGCGGCGCCAGGTGGATGAGCTTCCAGATCGAGCTGTAGAAGTTTGAGCCAAAGCTGACGGTCGACACTGGGCAGCGCAGGCCGAACGCAGCGAGAATGCGTCGCTCCACCCTCCAACACAAGCGTAATACCGACAGAAGCCACGGCCAGCACGCGCTCCATTGCCCGGCAAATCAATTGCTCCAGCATCAGGTTCACCACAAATAGCAGCGCATCGAGAACCTCTACAGGTGAATCAAGTTCCATCCGCTCCGTGAGCGTGAAAGCCGGCTCCACAGGACGAAACAAATGCTGCATCTCTCCGTGCGCCATCTCGCGAAGCCTCTTGCCCGATTGCCCTATCCTCGCAATCAACTCTTTCTCTGGAAGAGACCCCAACATCCCTAATGTGCGAATCCCCCACAGCGAAAACGTCTCCAGTTGCTCTCTGTTCAGATCGAGAATCGTCAGCGGAAGCAACGCCAGCGCCGCGCACTCCTCGCCTGTCGGTATCACCTTTACCGCTTCCGCAGGGAGTCCTTTTACCAGCGCAACCGATGCATTAAAATTCCCGTTCACAGCAATGCTGGCCGTGATCCCCAACCCGCGCACGCAGGACAAAAGTTTCTGTGCCAGCGTTTCAGGCGGCCCAAATAATCCTTCCATTCCGGCAATGTCAATCACCGCAAGAAACGCGCCGTCATCACTGCAATCCTCCACGCGCGGTGAGAATCTGCCCGCGCATTCGAGCAAAGCCGCCTTGCTTGCTGCCTCTTCACTATGTGAACGCCGCAGCACTCTGACGCCAGAAAACGTGTCCACCTCCACCTTGGTCATGCCCCGCACCAGGCCTAGGGACCGCGCTCTGCGATTGAGCGAGCAGACCTGCTGCAATGGCGGCTCGCCTTCCATCACCACGCATGCTTGCTCTCGCAGTTCCGGTCGCAGACGCAGCAAGGCCTGTGCGGGAAACTCCGCCGCATGAATGCATGCATAAACCTCCGCATGCTCGCTCATCGCGCACCCGCCCATGTGGTTTCACTTTTCCAGCGCGCCACTCCAACTCCCTGCAGCGGCTTGCGCAGTGGAACCACATTTGTCTCAACCGCAAACCGTCTTCGCTCTATCTCCAGCGAATGCTCCATTCCAGCAAATACCGTGCACTCATCACGGCGCCCTTGCCCAGCCCGGAATCGCAGCAGCAGTTCCCCGCTGCTCTTTGCGCAGGCATACTGTGTCAGCAGAAGCACGCTCGTCTGGTTTCGTTCCGCCGCCACCCGGTAACGAAACCACGTGGCCATCGGCACACGCGCGACATACTCTGCCGCGATACCTGCCATGTCCAGCACGATCGCGCTGAATCCGCCTGCCTGCAACAGCAGATCTGTCACACGCAATGCCTGCTCGATGCGCGCCCACGGCCTGCTTGAGCACATGCGCATGCTCGCTTGCCGCGCGCGTGGCGAGGGGGGCGGCGCAGTGACTTCTCGTTCCGCGCGCACTCTTTGCTGCAGTTCCTCGCGGCGAGTCGCAATCGCCTCTGGCCGCAACAAGCCGCTCACCGCCTCCGGCAGTCCTCTCACTTCATCCCGCGGATGCCTGCCACAGCCTCCACCGTGCAGGCCATGGATCGCCGGCGGGGTAATCAGATACTTTTCCGAAAGCTCAAATTTATATGCACCCGCAGGTTTCGCTCTCTCCGCGCCCACCCCGCATCGCACCCAAAGCAGACGCGACAGTTCTACCCCAGCCGCAGCCGCAGATTCGGGAGACAATGCATCCGATAAATCGACCCATGCACAAATATTTCCCGCGCCGGTAAGGCGGCTCACGAAAGTCAGCGCCACAGAGCTGCGCCCGCTGCATTCCGGTCCTGCCATCTCCGTAATCGCCCCGATCGGAAGCCCGCCTTCCAGCAGTTCATCCAATGCCGCAATGCCAGTAGGCGCCACCGGGCGCATCGTTCGCATTCGCGGGGTCAGCGCCGACGGAATACGATGCGCAAGCGCACTTTCGATCTGGAGACGGAGGGCGGAGGAAGATCGCACGGGAATCTACTTTCGCCTTATATTCGCCTTAAACCTGCCCGCTGTCAATGCCGCTTTGCACACTGTACAGTGCACACACCACGCAGAGGATTGAAAATAATAGATTTATTTCTATCAAATCCTCAGCTCCATGTCTCCTCTGGATTCGCACAATTGCTCCGAGGCCGCATCCACCCTGACCGCCCAGCCATTAAACTTGATTTGCATGTGTGGCCGCTATCGCCGACGCTCCGATAAACAGCGCATCGCCGAAGCCTTTGGGCTGGGCATGGGGCTTGAAGACTTATACCTCGAGCCTGACGATGACATCGCGCCCGGCTCCATCCAACCCGTCGTGTTTGCCACCGATGCCGCAGAACCGGCAATCAAATTTATGCGCTGGGGATTCAAGATCCCAAACCGGCTCGTGTTCAACGCCCGTTCCGAAGACATTACAACGAAAAACTTCTGGAAGGCATCCTTCAGCAAGCGGCGCTGCATTGTTCCCGCGGATTCCTTCTACGAATGGACGAAGACCACCGGGCGCAACAAGCAGAAATACGAGTTCACGGTACCGGGCCGGGAGCCGTTCGGTATGGCCGGTGTGTGGGCCGACTGGAAGAACCCAAAAACAGAAGAGCGTGAGCCAGCATTTGCCATCCTTACCACTGAGGCAAACGGCGTCATGAGGACTATCCATGACCGCCAACCCGCCATCCTACAGCCACGCGATTATCGCGAATGGCTCTCGGGAAGCGAAAGGCCTCTAGTCCATTTGCTGCATTTGCTCTCAGATAGAGAGCTGAAGACGAAGCTGATCGCAGCCAGGAACGGCCCCGCTGTCGAACATGCCAGCCTGTTTGACAGTCCGTAACGCAATCTTGCAGCACAAAACACCATCAAGCAGCCTGCAGAAGCGAAAACCCTTCTCCGCTTCTTCAATTTCTTGTCACAAGCCGAATATGTTCCAATAAACATATGACACGTCTCGCGCGATTCATACTTGCCCTTATCATCGGGTTGGCTTTGCTCGGATGGGCCGCATCCGGAGTGGTGCAAACGACGGCGCGCGAATGGTTTCAGCGCGACGTCGAGACCCGTGCTCAATTGGTCTTGACCGGAGCCTCCGAATCGCTGGCCGATGTCTGGTACAACCCCGGCGAACTGAAGCGGCAGTTGGTATCCCTCGCGCGTGACGAGCGTGTCATCGGTGCAGCGGCTTGCAACGAAGACTTAACTACACGTTCAAGCACATCCGGATTCCCTGAAGAGTTCAGTTGCCTGGCCGTGGGGCCTCGTGTCCTCACAACCGAGCCAGCTGCAAACAATGCCACTGAAACATTCCACGAATGGAGTACTGAAGCCACGCTTCCCACTGGGCGTGTTCAGGTCACTGCCAGGCCCATCGTCACCCAAGGGCAACAACTAGGGTTCGCTATCCTCGTCAGTGACCTCAGCTATATCGATCGGCGCGAATCGGCGGCACAAACCTTCCTCCTCGTCATCTTTGGTATCCTCGCCGTCCTCGCTTTCGGCATTCCCCTCCTGGCCGCCAGGCGGGCCCGTACTGACTGGAGTATGGAACTGCGTGGACTGCTGCGTGGAAAAGGAAAACAGAAGCAGGAATTTCAGCCCATTCTTCGCGATTTGCGTGAACTGGTCGGGCACATGGCGAGTGAACGCGAAGACGCGCCCGAACTGTGGACCGCCGAACGCCTGAAACAAACCCTCAACCGCTACTTGCATGGAGAGAAAATCATAATCCTCGCAAACCGCGAGCCATACATTCATAATCGCGCCAGCGAAGGCAACATCGAAGTCGTGCATCCTGCCAGTGGTCTGGTGACCGCGCTCGAACCCATTATGCGCGCATGCTCCGGTGTGTGGGTCGCGCACGGAACCGGTAGCGCCGATCAAGAAACGGTGGATCGCAACGATCGCATCCGAGTCCCTCCGGGCGAAGAGTCCTATAGCATTCGCCGTGTTTGGCTTACCGAAGAAGAGCAGCAGGGCTACTACTACGGCTTTTCAAATGAAGGGCTCTGGCCTCTCTGCCATGTGGCCCACGCTCGGCCCATATTCCGCGCAGAGGACTGGCGGCAGTACCGTGCCGTCAATCAGAAATTCGCCGATGCGGTCTGCAGCGAAGTAGACTCAAAAGATCCGATCATCCTCGTGCAGGATTATCACTTCGCCCTCGCGCCCGCTATGATTCGCAAGCGCCTCCCTGCCGCCACCGTCATCACCTTCTGGCACATTCCCTGGCCAAACGCCGAGCGCATGGGCATCTGCCCCTGGCGGAACGAACTGCTGGAAGGCTTGCTGGGAAGCAGCATTCTCGGTTTTCACACCCAGCTCCACTGCAATAATTTCCGCGATTCCGTGGACCGCTATCTGGAAACTCGCATTGACCGCGAACATAATGCGGTCGTCATGCGCGGTCATAAAACACTGATTCGTCCCTATCCAATTTCGATCGAGTGGCCTGTCCGCTGGGTTGAGTCCGCGCCAAGTATTGAGGAGTGCCGTGCGCAGGTCTGGCGCGATTTCGGATTAAAGCCCAACGCACTGCTCGGCATCGGAGTCGACCGCCTCGACTATACCAAGGGCATCGAAGAACGTCTGCTGGCCGTCGAAGCTCTACTCGAAAAGCACCCTGAATATCGCGGCCGCTTTAGCTTTGCGCAACTGGCCGCTCCCAGCCGCACCAAGATCGAGCGCTACAGGGAACTCAATGAAACAGTCGAGCGCGAGGCCGAACGCATCAACTTGCGCTTCGGAACCAAGGACTACCGGCCCATCATTCTCCTTCGATCCCATCATGAGCCACCCGAGGTTTTCCGCTTCTACAGGGCCGCGGATCTTTGCTACGTGAGCAGTCTGCACGATGGCATGAATCTTGTAGCCAAGGAATTCCTAGCTGCGCGCACCGACCTCAAAGGCGTACTGGTGCTCAGCGAGTTCACCGGTGCGGCAAGAGAACTCACCGAAGCCCTGATTGTAAATCCTTACGATCTGGAAGCCAGCAGCGATGCTTTAGCCGCCGCGCTCGAAATGTCTCCGGACGAACAGCACGATCGCATAAGATCCATGCGGGCTTTTCTGCGCCAGTTCAACATCTATCGTTGGGCTGGAACCATGCTCATCGATGCCGCTCGGCTGCGCAATCAGGAGCGAGTGTCGGGGCGACTCGCCGAACGAATGAATGATGGGTCGGCGTCCTGAATCAGAGACGATCCCACCCCCTGCGAATCTTCATCTGTCGACGCGGAGTTTTCCATCCGTCAGAATCTTTGCACGCAGTCCGCCGCGCCCTTGCAGGGCCGCCTCGGCGCCGGGCGCAATCGCACGGTCCATCCAGAAGCAGGGCTTGCACTCGCAAATGCCTTCAAACTCCACATCCTGCAACGCAAATCGCTTGCCCACCAGCGAGTTCAGATCCACCCCTTCCGTCACTACATTGCGCCGGGTTACGCCAGCAGATTGAACCTCCGCGCCCAGCGAACGGCAAACTTCCTCGAACACTTCGCTCGAAAAAAATGTGATCTGCCCTTTATAGTCGTCCTTGTAATCGAAGAAGCGATCGCCGCGGATCCCGTGTCCGGCCACGCATTCAATCTCCCCCACTTCGTGCAGCGGATGCGTCCCGGCCTCCTCGCCATAATGGCCAAAGAAATTGTGCCCAGGGGAAATGAAAAGATGTCGGATTGCGATTGTATTCATGCCGTCAGCGACCTGCTAGAATCCGTTATGGTCCAACAATCCAAATACGCTCAATTCAACCGTCAAAAGCATCAAGCTTCTAGCTTTGAGCTTATCGCATCTATAACTGCTGGCGCCACAGCAATGACCGCAACCGGCCAATCCGCATCAGAAACCAGAGACCTGCAAAGATTTCCCTTCGCAGAATAATTACGCCTTTCCTGCCACCAAAACTACGTACCCAAGAGCGCCAGTCCGCGTCGCATCAAGGGCCGCCAGGGAAAACTCTCTTCCGGTGGCAAAGTCTATTCCAGGCAAATCAATCTTTTTCAGTCCCGCCATAATCTCTGCTCCAAGCAGTCTGGCCTGAATCTGCCGCACCATCTCAACCAGTGCATCGCTATGGTCTTCCTGCTGCCGCATCTGAAACCCAGCCTCCAGCAGAATTTCCCTATACCGGACTGCAGGCAGCGCATCCCCAATACAGGCAATCCACGATAGAAGTCCGTCAAGGCCAGGAATCGCCACTTCGTTCCGCGTCAAATCGCTGAGTCCAAGCAGCCCCCCCGTCTTCAACACGCGATAAAACTCCCGCGCTGCGATAGGCTTGCTCGGGAAGGTGCAGAACGCGCACTCGCACACGATCGCATCAAACGCTCCACCGTCAAACGGAAGCCGTTCGGCATCAGCCAGTTGAAAGCTGATCTGCCCTGCCAATCCACGCCGTGTTGCCTCTGCCTCGGCCAGACGCACATTTTCATCGCTCAAATCAACGCCCGTAACCTTGCAGCCAAACGTCTCCGCCAAATGCAGCGCGCTCGTTCCGCGTCCTGCGGCAACATCGAGCACGTGCGACTGGCGTTTGAGTCCCAGCAGTTCCCCAAGCCGTTCCGTTAACTTGATTCCCCCAGGATGAAAACTGTCTCCCAGCAACATGCGAGCAGCATCGCTCCCATAAAATGCGGCGCAGCACTGCTTCACGCTCTGCTCTTCCATGCGCATCCTCTGGCCCTACCGGCCTTCGTCGATCTGCAACAGCGAACCCACTTCCATTGGCTCAGTTCCTGCGTGAAAATCGAACACGACCGGCTCCGGGCAATACGCCGTGCCCTCGCGCCGCGCCTGCCTGCGCCTTGGCTCCATCGCATCCAGTTGTGCGCGCGCCTGCTCCCTGTAGCCTACTGAGTTGTAGGCGCAGAATGGAACCTGTTTGCCACCAGGAAGCAAAAACTCCTTGCAGCACTTCATCAGGTTCTTTTGGTTAAATGTCCACGGGTCCATGAAATCCTGCAGCATAATCATCAGCATATTCTTCGCAATATCGCCCACCGTCAAACTCTCCGGCAGCCCACACGCCTGGCACGAAACAGAAAACTGCTCTGCTGACTTCTGCGATCCGGACACCGACGACGACGACCAAAGCCCTTCCAGCGCCTTCTTGATCTCCAGGCTGAAATCCGGCATCACCCGATTGGTAATGTAGTCCAGATAATCGTAGACATTGACGATTCTCGACAGTGGAGTCACCGTCGCTCCATCAATAAATGCATACGTCACCGAATTGCACGACGGAAAGCAGCAAGGTACCGGAATAAAGTCACTGGCAACAAACTTGCCTTCAGTCTGCTCCTCGATCAGCTGAACAATATCCGGTATCGTCATCCGCTGCATCGGGTCGTGCTGCATATGGCGTCCGGCATGGAACGCCGGCTGAAAGTTGATCCCTCGAACCGCCGGATGCCTGATCGCCAGTTCAATGATCTTCCCAACCTCATGGTCATTCACGCCGCGTTCTATCGCCGGCACCAGCGTGACATTGAGCCCAATAGAAGCAAGGCGATCCAGTGCCAGTAACTTCTCTTCAAGAATGTCTGGCTCGCCGCGAATAGTGCGATAGGTCTCGCCGTCAAAGCCGTCAAACTGAAAATAAAGCGAAGGCCGCACCTCGGCAAGTTGTTCCAGAAATCGGTCGTCGTGCGCAATGCGCTTCCCGTTCGTATT
The DNA here is from genome assembly GCA_035529815.1 of Occallatibacter sp. Classification (GTDB taxonomy): domain Bacteria; phylum Acidobacteriota; class Terriglobia; order Terriglobales; family Acidobacteriaceae; genus Telmatobacter. Next base: position 18,934 of record DATKWA010000146.1, read on the forward strand.
CACCATTACAAAAGGGATCTCACGCGCATGGGCAGCCTTCACAAAGTCGATAATTTGAGGATGGATCGTGGGCTCGCCGCCGGAGAACTGCACCACCTCCGGACTTCCTTCCGTGCGCACAAAATCGTCCAGGATCGCCTCCACTTCCTCCATCGTCAGGCTAAAACCAAGCCGCGCATCGGCAAAGCACAGCGGGCAATTCATATTGCAGGCGCTGTTTACTTCGATAATTCCGAGGCAGGCATGCTGCTGATGGTCGGGGCACAAACCGCAATCGTGCGGGCACCCATCTTTGATCTCCGTCCCATACGCAAGCGGAATCGTCCCCGGCTTGTTGAACTTGCTAAAGTTCGTATAGGCCTGCGCGTCTCCATACACCAGCGCCTCAAACGGCCCGCAGTCAGGGCAGCGCTTGGCCATGTACACTTTGTTCTCGCGCAAAAGAATCTTCGCGTCGATCGCCTTGCGGCACTTGGGGCAAATACTGCGCGTCAGCTCATAAAATATGTAATCGGCATCTTTCTTCATCGGCCGCGTGCTTGCGACGGCTCCATTTCCAGCGCCATTCAAAGCGTACAAGGTCATCCCCTTTGCTGTACCATCAACTCCACTGCTCGCCTCAACACAGTATGAACCGACCGACACAGCATTCGTAAGAGTCGCGCTGCAGGTAAAAGGTTACCGGCACCTCTTCAACGGCTGTAACATTATCCCCCGTGGTGACATCGAACCAGCGAGAGGAAGCAATCACGCATGCCAAGGCCGCAAGTCAGCCTGGGAATCACGATCTCCGCGCATGCCCTCCTCCGAGTGGCCAGCGGCGCCAGCGGAGTACTCATCGGCATCTATCTGGCAAGCCTCAGCGCACATGGCTTTCCCGTCGATGCCGGTCTGCTAGGCGTCCTCGGCGCCATTTCCTTCGCCGCCGAGCTCATAGCTTCCATTCCCTTCGGCATCGCATCCGACGCCATCTCGCCGCGTTGGCTCATGGTCACCGGAGCGATCATCGGCGCGCTCGCCGTTCAACTCTTCGCCCTCAGCCAGCATGTCGAAATCTTTTTCCTCAGCCGCGCCCTCGAAGGCATTGGCGTAGCCGCCGTCACACCGCCTCTGTTGGCCTGGCTTGCTGAACTAACTGCCCACGACGCCCCCTTGCGCGCACGCGCCATGAGCTTCTTCGATCTCTCGCTCCTCGCCGGCCTGGCGCTCGGCGGTCTCTTGGCAACCGAACTCTGGAAGCACTTCAATCTTCATGCATTCAGCCTCGTCGCCCTGGCCTATCTGATCTGCGCTATGCTCCTCGTCGTCGGCACAAAGGGCAGCCGCTCTCACGGCTCTCGCGCCGCATGGCAGGGCCTCCTTCGCGCCGTCAAAGACCCCTCCGTACGCGGCCTCGCTCCCGCCTGGCTCTGCGTCAATGCGGTCATCGGCCTCTGGCTTGGACCCACCCTACCCTTCCTGCTCACCAAAACGCCCGCCAGTTCCCAGTATCTCGACGGAATCTTCGCCAACACTCCCACACATGTCGGCTGGCTCTTGCTCGGATACGCAATCGTCTTCGGCATCGGAGTCTTCGCTTGGAGCTTCCTGCTCCCCCGCATGAAAATCCGCTTTGTCCTTCGTCTCACTCTGTCGGTCATGCTCGCCGTCTGCCTTGGCCTCTTCGCCATCAACCACTCCGCCCACGCAGCCACGCCCGTCCGCTGGGCCATCGTTGCGGCAACCGCCATGCTCATCATGGTTGAGAGCGGTTTCACCCCAGCAGCCCTCGCCTGGCTGGCGCAATCGCTCCGTCCCGGCTCCGGCAAGGGCACGGCCATGGGTATCTACTCCGTCCTGCTCAGCCTCGGAGCAATCGGCGGCTCGCTCCTCGCCGGCCTCCTCGGAAAGCTCCTCGCCGTCGACGGCCTGCTTCTCGGCACCGTCGCCCTCGCCCTCTGCGCCTTGCTCCTGCTCCACAACGCAACTGACCTCGCACTTCAACCCAATGAGAGATCATATGAGCACGCCTGAATTCGACCTTGCAATTGTCGGCGCTGGGGCCTCGGGACTCATCGCCGCCGGCTTCGCCGTTCAACTCGGTGCACGCACTGCCCTCATCGACAAGGGACCGATTGGCGGAGATTGCACCTGGAGCGGCTGCGTGCCTAGCAAATCGCTCATCAAAGTCGCCAGCGTGGCTCACCATGCACGCACCGCTGCCCGCTATGGCATCGCCGTCAGCGCCCCTGCAACCGACATGACCCAGGTGCGCGCCTATCTGCGCGCCACCATACAGCAAATCTACGAACCCACCATGCCCGAAGCTCTGCGCAAAAAAGGCATGGATGTTCTCATCGGTCCTGCGCATTTTCTCGATGCCCACACGCTCCAGGTCGGAAACGCGAAGATTCGCGCAAAGAAGTTCCTCATCAACACCGGAGCCCAGCCGCGCATCCCCTTAATCGCCGGACTCGACAATGTCCCGTACCTCACCTACCAGCAGATTTTCGAGAACGATCGCCTGCCCCAACACCTGCTCGTGGTCGGAGGCGGCCCCATCGGATGCGAAATCGCGCAGGCATATCGAAGGCTTGGCGCGCAGGTCACCCTCGTCGCCGAACATCTTCTGCCACGCGAGGAGCCGGAAGTACAGGATGTCTTAAACCGCATCTTCGCACAGGAAGGAATCGAACGCATTACTGCTCGCGCCGAATCCGTGTACGGTGGGGGCCACTCTATCACGTTAGAAACCAGCGCCGGCAGTGCAACTGGCAACCTTCTCCTCGTAGCCACCGGCCGTGCGCCGCTGGTGCAAAACCTTGCGCTGCAGGCAGCACGCGTGCGCTGCTCAGACCGCGGCATCCAGGTGAACAAGTTTCTTCAGACAACCGCCCGCCACATCTATGCCGCCGGAGACGTCATCGGCGGCCCGCAGTTCTCTCACCTAGCTGGATGGCAAGGCTTTCAGGCAGTTCGCAATGCTCTGCTGCCAGGCAACAACCCTGGAACAACTGCAGCAATGCCGCACATCACCTTCACCTCTCCCGAAGTCGCCCAGATCGGTCTCACGGAAGCAGCGGCACGGGCGCAGTTCAAGAACAACGACCTGCTCATCAAATCATTCGACATCGGCAAGGTCGACCGTGCCGTGAACGAGGATGACCGCCTCGGCCTTATCAAAATCGTCGCTCGCCGTAATGGCCTTATTCTTGGCGCAAGCATCGTCGGAGAAAGAGCCGGAGAAACAATCACCGAGATCGCCATCGCCATGCGCAACGGTCTCAAGCTCGCCGACCTGGCAGCAACCGTCCATCCCTATCCAACCTACTCAACCGGCGTGCAATTGCTCGCCACGCAGATGGCCGTTGAAAGCGCCTTCTCAGGCGTCTCCGGCCGCCTTCTTCGCGGCTTGTCCGCACTCTGGCGTTAGCCCGTCCAACAACGGCAATCAAAAAATCGGCCCCATCCAAAACGGATGAGGCCGATCCTTTTCCTGAACGCAAAACCGAACTACATCTTCGCGAACACAATCACCAGCGTGAACAGCGTCAGAGACTCGATCAGCGCCAGACCGAGAACCAGGAAGGTGAAGATGCCAGCGCGCGCGCCGGGGTTACGGGCCAAAGCCTCCACGGCCGAGCCAACCGCCCGTCCCTGTCCCAAACCGCACAAGCCGGCTGCAAGGCCCATGCCCAAACCAGCGCCAATCGGCACCAGACTGACGGCGGCCGTGCCACCATCCGCAAAGGCCGGAACGGCAAAGCAAAGCGCCGCCAGGGCCATGAATACATACTGAAGTTTACGCATAGTTCTCCAGCTTCCCTGGGATTGGCTGCCAGTGGGTGGTTGGGGCTCACCGTACCGGCCCCCTCACGCTCACAGCCGACCGTTAACCCGGAGCGGAAGCGCTCTCCGGCGGATTCTTTTGTCGAGCTTCTTAGTGCTCGTGCGCCACCGCAAGCGACAGATAGATCATCGTCAGCAGCGTGAAAACGAAAGCCTGAATCAGTGAAACAAATGCATGAAGTCCCAGGGCGAGCACTGGCAAGCCGAATGGAAACCCAGAGAACGACACCAGCGTGATCAGATCGCTGGCAAACATGTTCGCGTAAAGACGAACCGTGAGCGAAAGGATGCGCGCCAGATGCGAGATGATCTCAATCGGAAAGATCAGCCACGCCATCCACCAGATCGGGCCGGCAAAGTGCTTCAGATAGCCAATTAGCCCCTGCTTGCGAAGGCCTTGGAAGTTGTAGTAGAAGAACGTCGGCGCAGCCAGCCCAAGAGGCACAACAATCTCGCTGGTCGGCGTCGTCACGCCCGGGATCAGCCCCATCAGGTTGTTCACTAGCACGAATAGAAATATGCAGCTCACCCACGCCTGAAACTGCTCGTACCCGTGGCCGATCACCTGCTCCGATTGGTTGCCGATGAACTCGTGAATCATCTCCGCCACATGCTGCACCGGGCCTGGCTTCTCCACCGACAGCGTCAGACGCACAACAACAAAAAACGCAATCAGCCCGGCAACTGCCAGCAGTTCCATCGCGCACGTATTGTCGATCACCGTCGCCGGGTTGGCTTGTACGCCCACCACATGCAGGAATGAAGCCACAATCCCGCCAAACAATTCATTCAACAATCGGGTCAACGCTAACTGTTCCGGCATCTAAACTTTGGTCTTTCTGCCTCGGAAGCTGAAGGTGCGCTTGCCTCCAAAGGTCTGATTCAAATTAATTTCCAGCTCATCCGGCCGCTGCCGTTTTCAGTCCCGCAACAACCTGATCGCTTCCCAGCCAATGGCCAGTACCGCCAGGCAAAGGCCGCACAGAAGCGCCGTAACCGAGCCATGGAAACACTTCAGGCTAACATAAATCACCCAGGCAAAGATGGTGAGCCGCAGCACAAAAAACAGAACCACCACCCCAGCGCTCGCCGGAGTCTTCTGCTTGTCCATGCGGGCGTTAATCACCCGCACCAGCCGCTGCCATTCCAGAATGCTCGCCGCCGAAATCAGCGTCCCCGTCAGCAGCATCGCCCCGCTCCGCCAGCCACCGCCAATCAGCACTAGCAAGGAAGCTAATGACCCAAGAATCAGCGTGATGCGAAGCGCTCTCTTCAGCATTGCATCAAGGTCTGCGTTCGTCAGGTCAACGATCGGATGGGTCTCCTCGGTCATCGTCTCGTGCTGGAGTCGCTCTTTCCGACCCCATTCTCTCCCGCGTCTCTCATCGTGGTCTTTTTCTCCGCCGCAACCGCCAACTGAACCACATACACCAGCCCTGAAACACAACCGAACAAAACCCCGACAATCTCAATCCATTTATGGTGCAGCTCGTTCCCAAGCCACCACCCGGCAGCCCACCCCACGCACACCGCCGCCGGCAGCACAAACGCCACCTGCATCAGCTTTTCAGCCTCGATCAGGCCGCCCAGCCCTCCCGAGAGCCCTGAACGTTCTTTGTCGCCCGAATTGAAGCGGTTGAAGGCCATAACAAGCACTTTCCAGCATACAGGCCCAGACGCAGTGCAGGTATACTTCCCTTTTGGGCTCAAGACAATTCAATGGAAGGAAGTACCGTGTTCGATTCGGAGTTTGAACGGAATCTTTTCGATTTGCGCAGATCGAAACTTGAGGAAATCGAGAAGCTGGGCCAGCCCGCCTATCCCAACCAGTTTGCGTTCTCGCACACCATCCCTGCCGTGCGGGCAACCTGGGGCGAAGCGCAAGCCGAACAACTCGAGGCCAATCGGGTCACCGTCGCCGTCGCCGGCCGCATCATGGCCATCCGCGCCCAGGGCAAGGCCGGCTTCTCCACCCTCCAGCAGGAGGGCGAGCGCCTCCAGATCTACGTCCGTCTCGACGCCATCGGCGAGCAAGGCTTTTCGCTTTACAAGCTCCTCGACCTCGGCGACCACATCGGCGTTTCCGGCTACCTCTTTCGCACACGCACCGGCGAGCTCACCATCCACGTCGAGCAGCTCACCTTCCTCTCCAAGGCCATGCTCGCGCTGCCCGAAAAATTCCACGGCCTCGCCGACGTCGAGCTCCGCTATCGCCAGCGCTATGTCGACCTGTTCGCCAATCTCGAAAGCCGTGAAGTATTCGTCAAGCGCGCAAAAACCCTAAAAGCTATGCGTCAGTTCTTCGACGAACGCGGATACCTCGAAGTCGAGACCCCAATGATGCAACAGATCGCAGGCGGAGCCGCCGCGCGCCCTTTCAAGACCCACCACAACGCCCTCGACCAGGACCTCTACCTCCGCATCGCGCCCGAGCTTTATCTCAAGCGCCTCGTCGTTGGAGGCCTCGACCGCGTCTACGAGATCAACCGCAACTTCCGCAACGAGGGCGTCAGCACGCAGCACAATCCCGAGTTCACAATGCTCGAGTTCTATCAGGCCTACGCCAATTACCACGACCTGATGCAGATCACGGAGGAGATGATCGCCTTCGTTGCGAAGCAGGTCAACGGAACCAACGTCACCGAGTTCAACGGCCACACCATCGACCTCGCCAATTGGCGCCGCCTGACCATGCGCGAGGCCATCCAGGAGTACTGGCCCGAGGAAGCAGCCGCAAAGCCGGCGGGCGCGGTCTTTGACTCGGCCGAGGCGTTACAGACATTCCTCGACAATGCAATCACCAAAATGGCGGATGCCATCGGTGAGCTTGACGCCGCGCTGCTCGCCGCCGAAAACAATGAAGCGCTGGCAAATAAATTTCGAAGGCTGAAAATCACGCACGCCGTGCTGAAGGATGTCTTCAATGACGCCCTCAAAGGTACTTCCTTGGGCAAGTCGATCTACCACCTCTTCGAAGCCGTCGCCGAGCCCAACCTCATCCAGCCCACCATCATCTACGACTACCCGACCGAAGTTTCCCCGCTCTCCAAAGCTAAACCCGACGATCCCGCCCACGTCGAGCGCTTCGAATTCTTCGCCGGCGGCTTCGAACTCGGCAACGCCTTCAGCGAGCTCAACGACCCCGTCGAGCAGCACAAGCGCTTCGCCGACCAGTTAACCCAGCGCGCAGCCGGCGACGATGAAGCCCACCAAATGGACGAAGACTACGTCCGCGCCCTCGCCTACGGCCTCCCTCCCACCGGCGGCGAGGGAGTCGGCGTAGACCGCCTCGTCATGCTCCTCACCGGCTCACGCTCCATCCGCGACGTAATCCTGTTCCCCTTGATGAGAAACCGGGAACAGGCGCCAGGAAACAAGGATCAGCAATCGGAGAGCTAGCTCCGCTAACTCCGCTAACTCCGCTTCAAGCTAAAAGCTCGAAGCTAAAAGCTAGGAGCTGCTTTTGAACATTCTTTTTGTCGGTGACATCTTCGGCAGCGCCGGACGCCGCATCGTGCACGAGCACCTATCCCACGTCATCTCCGCACACAACGTCGATCTGCTTGTCATCAACGCCGAGAACGCCGCAGGCGGCTTCGGCGTCACGCCGCAAATCGCTGAAGACCTCTTCGACCTCGGTGCCGATGTCCTCACCACCGGCAACCACGTCTGGGATAAGCGTGAGCTGATCGACTACTTGAAATCAGCCCCCGCCGACAGCCAGGCGCGGCCCCGCCGCGTGCTGCGCCCCGCAAACCTCCAGCCCCACCTTCCCGGCTACGGCGTCTTTCAAGGTGTCACCCGCTCGGGCGTCCCCTACGCCGTCGTTCAACTCATGGGCCGCGTCTTCATGAACGGCACCAACGACCCGTTCCACGCAGCCGATGCCCTCCTGCCCGAAATCACCGCCAAAGTGATCCTCGTCGATTTCCACGCCGAGGCCACAAGTGAGAAAGTCGCCATGGGCTGGCACCTCGACGGTCGCGTTACGGCCGTTCTCGGCACCCATACCCACATCCCCACCGCAGACGAAAGAGTCTTGCCCGGCGGCACCGCCTACCAGACCGACGTCGGCATGAGCGGACCCTACGACAGCGTCATCGGCGTCGAGAAGGACATGGTGCTACATCGGTTTCTCACCGGCATGCCCGGTAAATTCGAGGCCGCCAAGGGAAACCCAAAGATGTGCGCCGCTCTCGTCGCCTGTGACCCGCAGACCGGGCGCGCCTTGCGCATTCAGCGCATCATGCTTGGCGAATAAGCCAGCCGTATACCCTGCACACTTTCCCCTCAAAACAAAAAGGGCAGCCCGCTAAGGGCAGCCCTCGATGATCCCAGGAATCTAAAATTGCGCGACCGGTCGGTGCTATTGGTGCACCAACCGGCCGACTTGTTAGCAACCAATTAACGACGGCGACCTGCTGCCGGCTTCCGCCGCGCCGGAGGAGCAGCCTTCTTCTCGGCCTGAATAAATCCACCCTTCAGCACAATCTGAGCCTTCGCCGCCTTGGTTCCCTCGGCAGGTACTGCTGTATACGTGTCGTAGGTGGCATCCAGTTCAGCATCAGGCTGCAGTTTGTACTCGAAACCTACGGCTGGAGCATCCTTGCACGACACTGGCTCTTTCATGTTGACGATAAAGTCCGCGACCTTGTTGTCCTTCGCGTCTTGCGTAACGGCAACCTTTATGACCGATACCCCGGGTTCGACCGATAGCTTCCGGATGTGTGCCGACTCGGTCAGAGCATCCCCCATCGCATCCGTATCGGCCTTCACTCCATTGGCCAGAATGTAAGCCTGAACGTCCTTGACCTTCAGTTCAGAGGGTGCAGGAGGAACAGTTCCACAAGCAGCTGGAGTCGTCAACTTGACCACATAGTCCTTGGACTTGGCGCTGGCCGTCGTGGTTGCGGAGATAATCAGCACATCTGCTGGCGCGTCGATCACAATCCCCGGAACCGGAGTTGCCTGCCCCTGCAGCACTGCCCACAGTTTTTGAGCATCGGCCGCGTTGCCATTGGCAAGAATGAACTCCTTGTCTTCCAGATTCAGCTTGGTCAGGTCCGGAGTCGTAGCCAGCACGTTGTGAACAATCTCGGGAGGTGTCGGCGCAGGCTTGATCGTAAAAGTATCCGGCTTGAACAGGGTTTGCGCCGCTGCAGCCTTCACAGCGTCCAGCCCATCCAGCCCACCGTGGAAACGCTTATACCAGTATTCAAGCTTCGGCTCAATCTGCGCTTTGTATGCCGGAGGGGCAAAATTCCACGCCCGGGCGTAGAACCAGATTGCCTGCACCATGTCCCTGGCATCCGGCTTGGCATACGCCTCGGCCAGTTGAAGCGTGTCTCCAAGCGCAATCCCGCTTGTGGTCTGTGCCAGGGGATAAAGCATCAACTCTTTAATGTAATTTTCCTGAGCAGCTTTCGAGTCTTTCTTGGATACCAGGTTATCCAGAGCAATCGCCGAGTAAAAGGCCGGATACGTGGCGCCCGTAAGCTTCTTCCATTCGTCATCCGAAACACCTGCGCCCTTGGAAGCGGCAAGCCCCTTTTGCGCCAGCGCCGCGGCATCGTCGCACACTTGCGGGTCGTTGGTCTTCTGGCACTGGGTGCGCTTGATATAGACCGACAGATAGATCGCCTTCATGTTGTTCGGATCAACTTGGAGTAGGCGACTCGTGGCCCCAAGCGTCTTGTTAGAGTCGCCCATTGCCTGATAGGTGTTGATCAGTTCGTCGAGAACAGCCTTCTTGACCACACTCTGCGGATAGGTCTGCAGAAAGCTCTCCAGAGCCGATGCTTTCGCGGCCGGATTGCTCTGCGTAATGGCTTGTTGGTAGGCGTTGAATTCGGCCGGATCCTTAATTTCAATCTGACCTGACTCCTGTGCGCGCAGTACCGGCGCGTAGGCGAGGCTCAGGCTCGCCAATGCCATCACCGTTGCAAAGACTAACTTCTTCATTCAGTACTCCTGGGAAATGCAAAAATGGAGATCAAAATTCTCGCACCCGCTCACGGAATGTGCAACCGTTCTGAATGAAGGTTGTGCGCCGAGGTGCCGGATTAACGATACCACAGCTTCCATTGCGATGTTGAGAGCATTATAGAAACCGCCTCCCGGACCTGACAAGCAAAGTCCTGCCGAAAGTTGCGCGCCGAAAAAACTGCCGAGGTCCCTTCAACGATCGTCAAACCTCTCCAGCATTGCCGTACCGAAGGAACCTTTCGCATCGAGAAACAATAGCTAAACGAAAATTGCCCTCGTGAAAACTGCTTGCCCCGCGGCTTCGGCGCTATTGAAGCAGCCGCACCAAATCAGCCTGTTCGGCCAGGAATGCATCGTGGCCATGGGCGCTCTTCATCTCCCGATAGTCGGCACGCACGCCGGCAGCACGGATCGCCTCGGCAAACTCGCGCACCGTCTCAGCCGGAAACAGCCAATCCGAACTGATGCCCACAAAGCTCAACTCCGCGCGGATCGGCCCAAAGGCCTCCTCCGGAGAACTGCACCCGCGCAACGGGTCCCACGTGTCCATCGTCCGCAAAATCGCCAGGTAGGAGTTGGCGTCGAATCGGTCAATGAACCGCTGGCCCTGCAGGTCCAGATAGCCCGCAATGTCGAAGCGTCCGCCCACAAGCCCGCCCCCCCTCTCATCCGGAGACCATGGATCCTCCCCGGTCCGGTTGGGATTGCGCCCAAACCGCTCTTCAAGCAGCGGAACGGATTTGTAGCTGATCATCCCAATTTGGCGAGCCAGTGCCAGACCGCGCCGCGGAGGACATTGCGGCAGGTAGCGCCCGCTCGCCCAATCCGGATCGTGCAAAATTGCCTGCCGCTGAAGGTGGTTCAGCGCCAGCCCCATCGCCGACAGGGGCGCCACGCCAATCACTAGAGCCCGGTTCACCCGTTCGGGGTTCAGAATCGTCCATTCCAGCGCCTGCATCCCGCCAATCGACCCGCCCAGAACCATCCGCAGCTTTCGGATCCCCAATGAATCCAGCAGTTGCGCCTGCGCCCGCACGTTATCCCGAATCGAAATCAGCGGAAAATCTGGCCCATACGCTTCGCCGGTCGCAGGATTCACCGAGCCCGGTCCCGTCGACCCGTAACAGGAACCAAGCATGTTGATACAGATCACGAAGTCATGGTCAAGCGACAACACCGCCCCTGGCGCAAAGATCTCCGGCCACCACGAGCCCACAAGCGCCGAGCCGGTCAGCGCATGGCACACCAGCACAGCGTTATCCCGCGCTGCATTCAGCCGACCGTAAACCGCGTAATGCAGAGTCGGGTTGGCCAGCGTGCAGCCACACTCCAGCGCCAGGTGCTCAGGCAGCACAAAGTCGCCTTCGTAAGTGGGATCCAGAACCTTCGTACTACCTCCAGTTTGAG
>DATKWA010000147.1:0-3870 GCA_035529815.1 Occallatibacter sp.
CGCTTTACCCTGCCATGATGCCATTCTTAAAGAAGCTGTTCCGCCGTCAACCCGACATTCCACAGAGACTGCGGGGCTACAACCTTGCGGCCGTGGATAGGTTGACGGCGGACTGGATTGCCGGAAACGCCAATGCGAACAAGGAAATCGCCCCGTCGCTGAAGACCATGCGGCAGCGCGCGCGCGACTTGGAGCGCAACAATGACTACATGCGGGGCTACTTCCGCCTATTGGAGAACAATGTCCTGGGCCACCGCGGCATTGGCCTGGAGATGAAGATTACCGAGATGGTGCGGGACGGTACGGTATGGGTCAAGCAATACGACCGCAGGGCAAACGACATGATTGAGGCGGCGTGGCGCAGGTGGTGCCGCCCCGAGTCCTGCACCGTTGGCGGCACCCTCTCCTGGCTTGACCTTCAGCGCCTCGCCATTCGTTCCGTGCCGCGGGACGGCGCCTGTCTGTTCCGCAAGTGGCCGAGCGGGCCGTTCGCCTTCCAGCTTGAGCCGATGGAGATTGACCACCTGAACACCGACTGGCGCACGCCATCCGCTCGAGGAAACGAGGTCAACTTGGGCATCGAATACATGCCGAGCGGCAAGGTGGCAGGGTATTGGCTTTACAAGCGCCACCCCGGCGAGCAGACCTACGCCACCAACACCTATGGCCCGACCATCTTCGTAGCTGCAACCGACGTTCTGCACCTGTTCAAGCCGGAGCGCATAGGCCAAGCCACTGGGGTTCCGTGGCTGCATAGTGCAGGCAGCCGGCTAAAGAACCTGACCGCCTATGAGGAGGCCGAGGTCATTGCCGCGCGCGCCGGGGCGTCTAAGATGGCTTTCCTTGAGAAAGCAACCTCGGAACCCTACACCGGAGTTATGGCTGGCGACCAGCGCCAGATGGAGATTGCCCCCGGCATGATTGAGGAGCTGCCAGCGGGCATGACCCTCAAGCCGTTCGATGTTAGCCACCCCAACAGCAACCTGAACGAGTTCATCAAGGCCGAATTGCGCGGGATTGCCGCGGGGCTAGGCTTGTCTTATGTGTCTTTCGCCAATGATTTGGAAGGGGTGAACTATTCCAGCATCCGGGCGGGGCTGCTCGAGGAGCGGGAGAACTGGAAAGCGGTCCAGAAATGGTTCATTGACGGGTTTATCGCCCCGGTTTTCGAGGAATGGCTGGTCCGCGCGCTGGCGATGGGCGCCATTTCCGAGGGGAACCTGGTTTTGCCAGTAGCGAAGTTCGACAAGTTCAACCGGCCGGAGTGGAAACCACGCCGCTGGGACTGGGTTGACCCGCTGAAGGACATGCAAGCCTCAGTTCTGGCCGTGGAGAAGGGCTTTACCTCGAGGCGCGCCGTCATTTCCGAGGCCGGCGGCGACATCGAATCCGTTTTTGCCGACCAGGCAGCCGACGAGGCCCTGGCAGAGCTGAACGGACTGGACTTCGCGGCAGATTCCGGCCAGCAAGCGAACACACAACCAACGCAACCGGACGAGGGCGACGATCCCGAGGCTGCGTTGACAGATGATAAGGAGTGAGAGTATGGCCAAGAAACTAAAATTGATCATTCGGAATGAAACCGAAGACGAAACCCCGGCGCCGGTTGTGGTGCAGGCTCCAGACAAGCTACGGGCTGGTGGCGATTTACCGGACGGGTCCGCCGAGCCGTTCCGGCGCACCTTCACGGCCGAAACCGGCAGCACCAACGACACTAAGCGCACCGTTGAGCTGTCCTTCAGCAGCGAGGCCCCAGTAACCCGCTACGATTGGCGCAAGGACGTTGAGTATGCCGAGGTGTTGAGCCATGACCCGGCGGACATTGACTTGTCCCGGCTGAATGACGCCCATCCGCTGCTGCTGAACCATGACACGTTCCAGCAGGTCGGTGTGGTTGAGCGCGCGACGATTGGCAGCGACCGCAAGGGGCGCGCCACGGTAAGATTTTCCAAGTCCCAACTCGGAGATGAGATTTGGAATGATGTGAAGGACGGAATCCGCCGCCTGGTAAGCGTCGGTTACTCCCGCACAAAGGTAGTTGCAAGCGAAACAAAGGACGGGATGGAATCCCGCCGCTACTCGTGGCAGCCCTATGAAATCTCCATCGTCCCGGTGCCGGCAGATGTCGGTGTAGGCATCGGACGCAGCAAAGGCGAGAAACCGACGGCCGCACCCAAGCCGGAAACACCGGCCGCAAGTGCTCCTTCACAGAAAGAGAATATTATGGCTGAAAAAATCGAAATTACTAATGATGCCGCGGTTCAGGCCGAGCGCAAGCGCGTGTCTGAAATCAAGGCAATTGAAAAGAACTTGGCTGATCGCGTTCCCGGATCCGCCGATGAATGTGCCAAGGCTATTGCCGAGGGCATGTCCGTTGCCGACCTGCAAGGGAAGCTGTTCACTATGCTCCCGAACGTCAAGCCCGTCGCCCGCGCGACTGTGGACATCCCCGAAAAGGAGGCTCAACGGTATTCCATCCGCCGGGCCATTAACAGCCTGGCCGATGGGAAGCGTCTGGACGGCTTGGAGCGGGAAGTTTCGGACGAGGTTGCCCGAGTGTCCGGCAAGGATGCCCAGGGCTTCTATTATCCGCACCAGTTTATGACCCGTGCGCCGAATGTTGCCGGCACGGCGACTCTCGGCGGCAACATCGTGGCGACCGACCTTCTGGTATCCAGCTTCATTGACATTCTCCGCAATCGCGCGCAGGTGGTCAAGCTGGGGGCCAGAATGTTGGACGGCCTCGTCGGGCCAGCAATTATACCCCGGCAGTATGCCGCCTCGACGGCGTACTGGAATACCGAGGTTGAGACGACAACGATCAGTAACATCGGCATCCAGCCCGTGACGCTGACCCCCAAGGCCGTGACCGGCTGGGGCGCCTATTCGAAGCAGTTGCTCATGCAGAGCACCCCCTCGATTGACACCTTGATCCGTGACGACCTCACCAACGTCCTCGCCCTGGCGATTGACAGGGCGGCGCTGGTAACGAGCACCGGGGGGCCTACCTACATCGGCGGCACGACCGGCGTAGCTACTGTGGTTTGCTCCACGGCTGGCCTCGTTCCTACCTTCGCCAACATGGTGGAGATGGAGAAGCAGGTGGCGGTTGACAATGCCGACATCGGCAACCTGGCCTACCTGACCAACCCGCACATCCGGGCCTTGCTCAAGACTGCGGTTAAGAGCACCTGGTCTGGCGCGCACTTTGTCTGGGAGGACCAGAACAACACGACCGGCGAGGGGATGGTTAACGGTTACAGGGCTTCCGTGACGAATCAGCTTGCTGCTACCAACACGGTGGGGACGCTGACTTCCATCTGTTCCAGCATCTACTTCGGCAACTGGAACGATCTGATTATCGGTTCCTGGGGTGGCGGGACGGACATCATGGTTGAGCCTTACACGCTCGCCGCAACTCGGATCGTGAACATCTACGCGACGAATTATGTGGACCTGGCCGTGCGCCATCCTGAATCCTTCGCGGTGATCTTCGACGCGCTGGCGGTGTCCCTGTAAAGGGTTGACCGGCTAGACAATCACGCCCCCGGCTGGGAGACTGGCTGGGGGTTCTTTTGTTGACAGGTCCGCCTTTGCATGAAGATTAGAATACTAAAGGATTGCTCCCTTCAGGTTGGAATCACCGCCGGCGCTGGCCAAGTCTTGGACGCTGTGCCAGACCGCACCGCGCGTGCGCTTATAGCGGCAGGGCGAGCAGAGGAATGGCGGCCGCTGGCGCAGGAGCTACCACTTCCTGGGGAGCTTGAAGACCGCGAGCCGGAGATAACCCACCGCGACCCAATATCGAGGACAACCCGGCGCAGCAAACGGAAGCACTTCTAGGCGAAAGCCTTTTCGACGATCTGCTCG
>DATKWA010000148.1:0-46363 GCA_035529815.1 Occallatibacter sp.
TGGTTATTACGCCAAGGCTGATGTAGTCCGTGATCCGGGCACCCGGAGGGAGTTCCGCAACCGTACGCGCCACCTGTGGCCTCCTGTTCTTGCCGCATACAGAATGCCACAAATTTATCTAAGTGAACAGTATTAGCTCTAGGCCAATTAAATCCCAAACAAGGTGCGCCAACGTCCTGCCTGCGCACCAGTGGACCCGCTCAATTTTAAGTTGGAAGGTAAGCGCTTCTATTTCGCCGCTGTCAGCGCCTCGACCGGCAGCAGCATGTCTTCCTTGCGCATCACCAGGTTGGTCGCGTTTAGCGTAGCCAGCTCGAACCCGTGCCCGTGCGTAATCGCGTCGGTGGGGCAGGCCTCGACACAGTAGCCGCAGAAAATGCAGCGGTTGTAGTCGATGTTGTAGACCTTGGCGTAGCGTTCCGACGAGGAGATGCGGGCTTCCGCGGTGTTTTCGGCGGCCTCAATGAAGATGCAGTTCGACGGGCAGGCAGCCGCGCACAAAAAGCACGCAACACATTTCTCCAGGCCGTTCTCATCGCGCTGCAACACGTGCGCGCCACGGAAACGCTGCTCCAGAACCGCCCCGCGCAGGGGCCCCTTGCCGTCTGGATAGTTCTCAACCTGCGTCGGCTCCAGCATCTCCCCAAAGGTGATGCTCATGCCCTTTACAATGCCGGCAACGTTGCCCACGATCGACATGCACCTAGTATACGACGAAGCAGGCGGCCTCGTGCAGGCCCGCTACCTCAGCCCGTCAATCTCAATGCCGGGCGCGCGGCGGCGCAGACTTGCCATGATTATTCGCCGGCGGCGTGGTCACTGGCCTGCGCTCAGTGACCGGCTTCACCAACTGCCGGCAAACCTCCGAATCCTGCCCGCGCTGAAGGTCAGGGACCGCATCCTGCCCACGGCACAGCCGCACTTCCATCGCGTCGGCATCCTTGCCCAGCAGTTGCATACTGCGTTCCAGCCCGCTAAAGGGGTCCACGTCATAGCGGAAGACAATATCGTCGGGATCCTTCATCTTGTTGTCGTAGTCGAAATGGCTCCACGTCGCGATGAACTCGCGCCCGTTTGGCTCGGCGATGCCCGCGTAGATCTGCGTCCACACCATGCCGGCCGGCGTATTGGTGCTCCACAGCGGAGCCCCCTGCCCGGAGCGCATCCAGCGCGCATCCCAGCCGTGCTTCTTCACGTCGTAGTGGAAGGCCGTGAAATAGGTATTCGCCGCGCAATCGCGGCAGTTGTCGTAAAGAATCGCCAGTTCTTCCGGCGCGCCGTCGCTGAAGCGCATCCAGTCCAGCCAGTGCAGATTCACTCCCTTGATCAGCGGCGTATAGCTGTGATTGGTCAGCGAAACGCTATAGATAGAAAAGGTGTCCGCGTTCGCCGCCGACTGCGGCGTCGCGCGCTTTGTCGTCATCACCAGCGCCGCGTCGTACTCCACAGCAATCTCGCGAATCCCCGTCCAATCCTCGACGGCCAGCGAGCGCGTTACCCACACAACAATTTCGTGGTCCTTTGGCGAGTGGAAATCGACCCAGCGAAAGTTATCCGGAGCCTGCTGGGAATAGAGAGAAGTCGCACCAGCCAGTACGATCGCGAATAAACCGAAACTCCGCCTCAGAGCAACGCAATCCATGAATCTAGATATAGCAGACCGCGCGACTTCGTCCAAGTCACTCACAGCCCCAGCTTCGCCCACAACGCATCCACGCGCGCCTTGGTCGCCCCGTCCATCTCAATCATCGCCGGCCATGGCCGCTCAAAGCCCTCGGCCTTCCATTTGCGCGTCGCGTCAATCCCCATCTTCGACCCGTAATTCGGCAGCCGCGACGAGTGATCTAGCGTATCCACCGGCCCCAGCGTGAACTGTATATCCCGCTCCGGATCAATGTTATTGGTCACGCGAAGCACCACTTCGGCAACGTCCTGCACGTCGCAGTCCTCGTCCACCACCACAATGCACTTGGTAAACATCGCCTGCCCCAGCGACCAGATCGCGTTCATCACCTTGCGCGCCTGCCCCGGATAGCTCTTCCTGATCGAGACCAGCATCAGATTGTGAAACACTCCTTCGACCGGAAGATGAATGTCGACAATCTCCGGAATCGTCATCTTCATCGCCGGCAGAAAGATGCGCTCGACAGCCTTGCCCATCCACGCGTCTTCCATCGGCGGCTTGCCCACAATAGTTGCCGCATAAATCGGATCCTTGCGATGCGTGATACACGTCAGATGAAAAACCGGGTAGTCGTCCGTAAGCGTGTAGAAACCCGTGTGGTCGCCGAACGGCCCTTCGCTGCGCAACTCGCCCAACTCCACGTAGCCTTCCAGAACAATCTCCGCATTAGCCGGCACCTCCAGATCCACCGTCTCGCATTTCACAATCTCAACCGGCTTGCCGCGCAAAAAACCCGCGATCATAAACTCCTCAACCTCCGGCGGCGCCGGCACAATCGCAGAAAAAGTCATCGCCGGATCGGTGCCGATCGCAACCGCAACCTCAAGCCGTGAACCTTTCAAATTGCCCAGCGCAACCTGCGGCAGCCCTCCAATCGGTCCATCCGGAATCGCCACCGTTCCGCCCGCCGACTCAGCCATCGCAGCCACGCGCGCCGTGCTCGGATCGGCCTCCGCCGACGCTGTCGCGGCCGCGCGCAGCGCATTGCGATAGTGTTCCGCGGCCACCTTCTGCCGCTGCCAGTGCATACCCGTCGTCTGCCCGTCGTAAACCTGCATGCGATACATCCCGATGTTCCGCCTGCCCGACTTCGGGTCGCGCGTATGCACGCAAGGCAGCGTGATGAACCTGCCTCCATCGTGAGGCCAGCACTTCAGAATCGGAAACGCATTCAGGTCAAAGTTGTCCTTGAGAATTACTTCCTTGCAAGGCGCATCCTTCGCGCTCACCGTCTTCGGAAACGCGCTCGTCAACGCGCCCAGTTGCGGCAGCATCTTGAGCTTGTCAAAAAGCCCCTCCGGCGCCTTCACATTCATCAGCCCCTGGATGCGCTCGGCAATCTCGTCAAGATTGTCCACGCCGAGAGCCAGCGCCATGCGCCGCTCACTGCCAAACTGGTTGATCAGAACCTTCTGTCCCGGATGGCCTTTCACGTTTTCAAACAGCAGCGCCGGCCCGCCGGGAGCGTACTTCGCCGCAGCCTTTTCGTGAACCTTGTCCTGAGTCTTGCCCTGGGCCTTGCCCCGCGCGCCCATCTTGCTCACGCGGTCGGTAATCTCCGTAATCTCGAGCTCCGGCGAAACCTCCTCGCGGATGCGCTTCAGTTCGCCGTGTTTTTCAAGTGTCTTAATCCAATCGCGCAGATCATCGTAGGCCAAGGGCGTGCTCCCGCGCGGCAACCGCCGCACTCAACCCTTTCAGCTTATAGCCTTGCCGGAACAAAGTGAAAGTTGACTGAGATTTCTCGCGTCCCGCCCGGACCCGACAACCCACGGGCGCACAAGAAATGTTGAAGCGAATCCCCGCTTAGGCCGTCAACTCTGCCACGCGAACAAATCCTGGACTCTGCACAGCATCCAGCGGGAACCCCAGCCTCTTCCACTCGTCGTACCCCCCACGCAGCGGGCGCACACGCTCAATGCCCAGCTTGTGCAGGGTCATGGCAGTCTTGGCCGCGGAGGCCTCGCTGGGGCATGTGCAGAACAGCACAACGTCGCGATCGCGCGGAATTTCAAGGTGCCGCGCAGCCAGCGCCTCCGGCGAAAAATGTAGTGCGCCCGGCAGCGTAAATGGCTCGGGCAGCAGTTCCAGCGGATGGCGCAGGTCGACGATGAACACCGCCTCTCCGGCATCGAGCTGGCGCTTCAGTTCTTCCGGCTCCAGGCGCGCGGCCGCCAGCTCCTTCAGTGTCATGCGGCGGCGCAGCAGCCGGCCCACAAAGAAAGCGCCAATGCCAAAGACCAGCAGCGCGCCGGAAAAGCGCCCGGCCCAGTCCAGCAGGTTGGTGTGGCGATTCAGCATGTCGCCAAAGAAGCGGCCCCCGGCCAGCAGCGTACCTACCCAAAGCACAGCCCCGGCGCCGTCAAAAAACAGGAACTTGAGGTAGCTCATCCCGTTTTGGCCCGCAACCGGAGGAGCCAGCGTGGCAAGGGCAGGGACGAATTTGGCAAACACGAGAGTGGTGCCGTGGCTGCGGCCAAAGGAGTCCCGTGTCTTGCGCACGCAGGTGGTCGGCTCCAGCGACAGCTTGCACAGAATGCGCAGCACATGGTGTCCGTAGCGGCGGCCAACAAAGAACCACACACTGTCAGCGATCAGCGCGGCCGCAATGCCCACCGCCCATGCGAGCGTAAAGGTGATCTGGCCCTCGGCCGAAAGTGCTCCAGCGGCCAGCAGGACAGGCGTAGCAGGCAGCGGCACACCCAACTGCTCCACCAGAACCCAGGCAAAGAGCAGCAGGTAGCCGTATACGAGCAGAATGTGGAACGGTAGCTCCATGGGGAAAGTTCCTGTCTTCGCGTCCGGAAGATCGGCACCCGAACCGGCTGGCTTGCCGGGATGCGAGCAGACATCCAGTATGCCTCAAAGTATCGGATGATAGCTGAGGCAAATTCGTTTCAGGCAATCGAGCCTGAACCTGGATTCAGCGCAAAAAAGCCGCCCGCAGGCGGCTTTTTGTGGAAAAGAGGATCAAGCGGAGCCGAGGCTACTGCGCCGCGCCCTGTTCTGCCCCGGACGAAGAGTCGCCTTTGGCGATTGCCGAGTCCTTTTGCGCAAAGTAGTCCTTGTCCCACAGGTTCCTGTAGAACGCGCCGGTAAGTTCGGCGGCCCGGGGGCCAAAGGTCGGTCTGCCGCCTTCGAGGAAGAACACCGTCACCAGGCTGCCCTGCGGTGAGTCGGAGTAGGAGGCGAACCAGCCAAACCGCGTTCCGTTGTCCGAGCAGGTTCCCGTCTTCCCGAAAACCGGCAGCTCAGTGAAGTTGGCGCGCAGCCGCCGCGCGGTTCCGTACTCCACAGCACCGGCCATTCCGTCCTGCAGTTCGGGAACGTATTTGGCAATGTCGAGCTTCCGCTTCACCCTGGGCACCATGTGTGCGGCCTCGTCAGGCGTAGTCGGATGCTGCAGATAGTAGAGCGTTCCCCCATTGGCGAGTGCGGCTACATAAGCGCCAAGTTGCAGCGGGGTCATCGACACGCCCTGCCCAAAGCTGCACATGCGCCCTACGCCGCCTTCCGAGGCAGGAATCGGGTGGTCCGGATACTCGCCCAGTTGCTCGCCCGCAATGTGATAGCCGGCCAGTTCGCCCAGGCCGAACTCGGTCGCGTAGTGGCGGACACGCTCAAAGCCAAGTTCCCGGCCCAGCTCCTCAAAGTAGAGGTTGTTGCTCTTGGCCAGGGCCTGCGTCATGTTCATCCGGAAACCGGCCAGTTGCACCGGAGTGTCGCGCGTAACCAGGCCTTCGGACAATGCTGCCATGGCTACGGTGATCTTGATCGTCGAGCAGGGCTCCGCGCCCGGCGAAAGAGCCAGCTTCTGGTTCACCATCGCCAGGATGCGCCCATTTGAGGGGTCGATCACCACCGCGGTCCCATTCATATCGCCCAGGGCGTCGATGGCCGCCTGCCGAACAACCGGGTCTTCGCCAGCCGTAATGTCGCCGGCAAATTGTTCCGCTCCGGCAAAGGAGCTGGCAGTGAACCGCTCGTAGTAGCGATGGCGGCGGGAGCGAACCGAGGCCCGCCGCACGCTGGCGCCAGACTTGCTCCGCGCGGCCGCTCTGGCCGTTGAGCTTTTCGCAGCGGGGTGGGCCTTGCGGCTATGAACCGCTGCTGCCCGCGCTCCGGCCGCGTGTGCAGCCTTCGTGCCGGTGTGAGCCGCCGTCTTGCGCACAGGCTTATGTGCCTGCGCCAGATGCGTTGCCGCATGGCGAGAACCCGCACGGTGGGACTCTGACAAATGAGACTGAGACAGGCGGGAGTGATGCAGCGTGTGTGGAGCGTCCAGCGCCGCCGCAACCGTTGCAGCAGCAACAGCCCCAGCCAAGGCCAATCCAATCGTGCAAACGTATGACAGCTTCATCCGGTCAACATCCCCTTAAAAAATTGGATTTCTTGCTGTACGTCTGCCCGTGGGCGGCGCACTTCTTGCTAAATCCTTACCTATCGGCCATTCCGCGAAAAACAATCAGTCCGCGCTGCAACTGCGGCTCTTATGCCATACCTCTCGGCCAGCCGCGCCAATTCAGATTGCCGCAAGCCCAATCCGCTGATTGCAAATCGATTGCAGCGAGCAGGACACGACTACCCCATTATTCTCCGCATCGACCAGCGTTTCACGGGCTTTTCTGAACTATACACCCCGAGACCCATAGTGGAATGCCCCAAAAGGGACATTTCCTAAAAATGCAACCGGCGCAGAAATGCCGGAACGTCGAGGTCCCGCTGTGGTTCCGGATCCTCCGGAAATATGCCAGCCGGAGCCTCCGCGCTTTGCTCTGTCAGCGCGGTCTCCGCGCGCGCCCCTGCGCTGAAGTCCGCCGCGTAGTCCCTCTGCTGCGGCGCAGGTGTCGCTTCCTCAGCCATCTCGTCAAATTGTGGCCGCGCCGGTGCGCCAATCTCCGCCTCAGCTTCGGTTCCCATCATCGGGGCCCCCGCAAACGTCAACTTGGTGGCTACGGCCCGCTCCGACGAGGAAAAGAAAAACGCCGAGTCCGATTCCGCCTGCTCCCCACCCTCGTCTTCATCCTCGCTCTGGAAGCGTGGCGGAGCCGGCGGCGTCTCCGGCGCAGCGGCTTCTTCATCCAGCCAGGTGTTCGGAGCCTCCACCGGAACCGCAACCAGCGGCACCGAGACCACCGGCGCTTCCTCCACGCTCAACATGCGCGCGCGCCGCTCCGGCATCTGGTCGCGGAAGCCCGTAGCGATCACCGTAATCTTCACCTCTTCGCCCATCTTCTCGTCCAGCACCGCGCCAAAAATAATGTTGGCGTCTTCGTGCGCAGACGACTGAATCAGCGACGAAGCCTCGTTCACCTCCGACAGCTTCAGAGAGCTTGATCCCGTGATGTTGATCAAAATGCCGCGCGCCCCGTCAATCGCCCCGGCCTCCAGCAACGGAGAAGCCATCGCCGCCTGCGCCGCTTCAATAGCTCGATTGGAGCCTGAGCGAACCGCCGTGCCCATCACCGCGTGTCCCATGCCGGCCATCGTCGTCTTCACATCGGCAAAGTCGCGGTTGATGATGCCCGGAATCGTAATGATGTCGGAAATTCCCTGCACACCTTGCCGCAGCACATCGTCGGCAATGCGGAAACTCTCGAAGAACCCCGCATCTTTGGCCACCGCCAGCAACTTCTCGTTGGGGATCACGATCATCGTGTCCACGCTCTCGATCAGTTCCTTCAGTCCGCGCTCGGCCTGCTGCAGCCGCCGCTTGCCCTCAAAGGCAAACGGCCGCGTAATCACGGCCACCGTCAGAATCCCCATCTCGCTGGCCAGCGAGGCAATCACCGGTGCCGCGCCCGTGCCCGTCCCGCCCCCCAGGCCGGCCGTCACAAAAACCATGTCCGCGCCTTCCAGCGCTTCAATAATCTTTTCCGAGTCTTCGAGAGCCGCCCGCCGGCCCACGTCGGGATTCGCGCCCGCGCCCAGACCCAGCGTCAGCCGCACGCCCAGTTGCAGCTTCACGGGAGCCTGCGACAGCTTCAGCGCCTGCACATCCGTATTGGCGGCGATAAACTCCACGCCCTCCATGTGCGCCTGAATCATACGGTTCACCGCGTTCCCACCGCCGCCGCCCACGCCGATCACCTTGATCCGCGCGCCCCTCGTCGGCTCATCGTGATACTGAATTCGCATCTCTCCAGCTTCTTTTTTCTGCTGTTCCATGTCGGCACGAACCTCCGTGTTCGTCGGTTGTTTCTTCAATCCCTAATAGCTCGCCGCAAAGATCGCGCGCAGTTTCGAGCGCAGGCTCTTGTTCTCTGCCGCCCGCGTCGCCCGCGTCCTTTGTGCATACAAAAGCATCCCGATCACTGCGGCAAAACCAGGATGCACCAGTTCCCCCGGCATATGGGATAGACGCACCGGCAACCCGGTTCGTGCCGGCACACGCAACTGGCTCTCCGTCACATCCAGCATACCGGGCAGCATCGCGCCGCCCCCGGTCAGCACGCATCCCGCTCCCAGCGCTTCCACCACTCCGCCCTGCCGCAGGCTTTCCTTCACGTAATACATCAGCTCCCGCGCGCGCGGCTCCAGAATCTCGGCAATCGTGCGCAGGCGCAGCATCTGCGGCTGCGGATTCGCAATCTCAATCTCCGCCAGTTGCGGAACCGCCGTCACAACCGCATTTCCATACTGACGCTTCAGCTCCTCGGCCTGCGCCACCGGCATCTGCAATCCAATCGCCAGATCGTTCGTAAAGTGCGCCCCGCCAATCGGCACCGATGCCGTATGCGCCACCGCTCCTTCAAAGAAAACCACCAGCTCGCTCGAGTGCGCGCCAATGTCCAGCAGACAAACGCCCAGCTCGCGCTCATCGGCAGAAAGCGTCCCCTCGGCCGAGGCTATCGACTCCAGAATCGCCTCTGAAACCTCAAGCCCGGCGCGATTGGCGCACGTCACCGCGCTCTGGAACGCGCTGCCCGAGCACGTTGCAATATGCAAATCCACTTCCAGCCGAGCCCCCACCATCCCCACCGGATCGAAGATCCCCGGCTGATCGTCCAAAACAAACTGCCGCGGCAGCAGGTGCAGAATCTCGCGATCCGGCGGCAGCGCCACCGCGCGCGCGCGCTCCACCGCAGTCCGCACATCGTCGCGCGTAATCTCGCGCATCCGATTGCCCAGCGTAAAACCGCCGTTCGTGTTCAGCCCGCGAATATGCGGCCCGCCCACGCCCACCACGCACTCGTCAATGTTGATGCGCGCCACCCGCTCGGCTTGCTCGTTGGCCGCGCGCACCGCCTTGGCCGCCGGCCCAAGCTCGGCAATCAGCCCCTTGCGCATCCCCGCCGACTCCACAACCCCGTGCCCGCGATAGCGCGGAACTCCCTCAATCAGGTCGGCCACCAGCACGCGCGTCCAAGCGCTGCCAATGTCCAGCACCACGATCAGGTTGTCCTGCCTCTGGGTCATTGTGCTCACCGGCCTTCTGTCCTTTGCGGATGCTTCCCCGTAGTGCTCTTCGTAGCGATCTTCGTACTACTCTTCGCAGCACTCTTCCGTTTGCTCGCGCTCAGTGCCACGCGCCTGGCCTGCGCCCGTTTCTTATCCCGCGCGGCCTTCTTCTTTGCCGCGACTCTCTTTTCCGCCGCTCTCTTCTCTGCCGCATCCCGCGCCTTCGCCGTCGTCCCTGTCTTCTCCGGGCTCTTCACGGCGGACTTTCCTCCAGCCTTGCTCTCGGCAGCCTTCCCCTCAGCCTTCCTGCCCGCCGCGGACTTTTCCTGCGCCGCCTTCAGCACGGGCGCTCCCTGCGCACCAGTCGCACCTTTGGCCCCACCGTCCAGTTGCGCCGTAGGCTGAGCCGTGGCCGCGCCAGAAGCCATCTCCAGCACCACCTGATGCTCATAGCGCAGATCCACCTGTGCCAGCTTCGGATACTGCTGCCGCCACTCCGCAATGTGCGCCTTGTAACGCTGGTAGCGCTCCAGAAAATGGTCTTCGCCAAAGTGAGCCAGAATATCGCCGCCCTCGGCCGGCATCAGCACCGCCGCATCCTCCGGATCGGTCAAATCGATCTCCGATATCTGATTGGAGTAGTGCTGATTGTTGGCATCCAGTTCCGCCATCAGGCGCCCATACACAGCCATCCGCGCCTGCCGCGCGGCCGCCCTGTCCCCGGCATCAATTCCCGTCAGCACCGGGAACGAATAGTGATGCTCCGCCATCGTTGCAGCAGACATGCCCAGCAGCACTCCGCTCGCGTCCACCAGGCCAATCTGCTGCCCGTGCCGCGTAAACGCCACCGGCTTCCGCTCCACCACGCTCACGCGAATCTCATTCGGCAGCACACGCATCACCGTCGCGTTCTCTACCCACGGAATCGCTTCCAGTTCCCTGCGCCGCTCGCCGATCGGAACAAAAAAGATGTTGCGCCCAATGTCTTCGCCGAAAACCGGAAGTATCTGCGCGCGGCTCACTTCCGTCAGCCCTGTCGCTTGAATATTGCCGGTCCCGGCAATGCGGAACCGCGCGTCGCGCTCCAGAGAATGTTTCAGCAGAACTCCCGCCGTCGCCAGCCCGCCCAGAATGATCGCTGCGCCCAGCCCCACAAACACGCGTCCCACTGTGTTCGACGGCCACCACCAGCGGCCCTGCGCACTGCCAAAGCGCTTTCGGCCACGGCGCACGTCATCCTCGCCCTCCGGGTCCTCCATCTCCAGCGGCATGCCGGGCAGCGCGCCCCCCGCTCGGGGAACACTCTGCCGCACGCGCCGAAAGCGGGACTCCGCGGGCGCTTCATCCTCCCAAATCAGAGGTCGGGATGTGCTACTGCTTTGATTCATCACGCCTGAGCATGGTCGTGAGAGTCGCCAGATTTCACTATAGCTCGCCCCTTGGCGCACCTTTTCCGCTTCGTACTCAGGGGTACCCGCACCGTTACGGGCCGGTGAACAGAGATCGAGAGACATGCATCAGAAAAGCAGCAAATTGGGAATGCGCCCGCTCAGTGCCTGCCGCTCAGTGCGACTGACCGCTTTCGCATATCCTCCCCAGATAGGCCTCAGGCGTCTCAATCGAAAACGGCGTTTCACCGGCAAGCGCCAGCAGATCCCTGTCGCCCGTTACCAGCACAGCGGCCCGCCCGCTTGCGGCCAGATCGAGAAACGGCTGATCGTTCCGATCGCGGCAAACCCATTCGCACCGCTCCACCCGCTCCACAGTCTCGCAAAAGGGCAGATAGTCGCCCAACAGTTCGACACGGTCCTGAGGCGCAAGCCTGAATTTGGGATAGCTGAGTACCCGCGTGATTTCTCCCGCGGTCGCGCGAGAAATCAGCGCGACCGAGCCGCCCGTACTCCAGTGCTGTCGCAGCCAGGCCAGACGCCCGTTCGCAAACAGCAGCGCCGAAACAACCGTATTGGTGTCGAATACCACGCGCGGAGCGGCAGCATCGCCCTCGGTGCGCCGAGCTCCTCTGCGCTGCCTCACATCAGGCTCTCGGCGTCTCGCGCGCCCACTCCACGGCAGCGGCCACGTCCTGCTCCTCAATGCCAAGCGCAGCCAGCCGCTCGCGCACTTCATCCGCGCGGCTGCGCTGCAGCGGACGCAGAACAATGGACACCCCGTCCGTGCTCACGTCAAAGTACTCCACACCCCCAAAGCGGCTGGCCACAGCCTTGGGAAGAGTGAGCTGATTTTTGACCGTCATCTTCGCAAGCATGATTCCCTCATTCACGGAAACAAGGAAATCTTACCAAAACAAGCCGCTGGATTCAACCCCGCAGTACAACAAAGAGTCGCCACCGGCCCTCTACCCAGCTCCCTGACTTTTGCAGATCATTACGGTGCACCGGCGCATAATGGACTTGTAAGCCCCAATCGGGCCGATTTCGGCCTCGGAAATAGGCCGCCCTCCACCCCCCCTCCCTGTAAAGTGCACTGATTATGGTGCATTCAAAAAATAAACAGCTCATAATCAATAAGATACGAGACGCAAAATGTTACTAAAAAGTAAACTACCCCGCGTAAAATGACGAAAATTGACGTTTTTATGCAGGTTTTTGAGGCCAAATTGGCCTGTTTGAGGGGGTAACAGCGAAATTCCGCGCGGCGCTTCGCGCCTCGCCTGTCGCTGTCTAGCGTCGTCGCAAACGCTCTACTTGGCCGCTCCGAGCGCCGCCAGAATTTGCGGCGCCAAATGGCTTACGTTCCCGGCGCCCAGAGTCAGAATCAGGTCGCCTTCGCCGGCAGCGGCCGCAACAACGGCAACCGCGCCCGCAAAGTCAGGAACGAATTCCACCTTCGGCCCAACAATCTTCGCCACCAGCCGCTCGGCCGTCACGCCCGGAATCGGTTCCTCGCTGGCGGCATAAATCGGCAGCACGTTCACCGTGTCCGCATCTCCAAATGCCCCGGCAAACTCGTCCATCAAATCAAGCGTCCGCGTAAACCGATGCGGCTGGAAGACAACATGAATCTTGCGGTGCCCGCACTCGCGAGCCGCAGCCAGCGTGGCGCGAATCTCCGTCGGATGATGGCCGTAATCGTCCACCACCGTCACGCCGCGCGCCGTGCCGCAGAGCTGGAACCGACGGTCCACGCCCCGAAAGTGGCCCAGGCCTTCGGCAATCTTTTCCGCCGGAACCTCAAGCTGGCACGCAATCGCAACGGCCGCAGTCGCATTCAGCACGTTGTGCCGCCCCGGAACATGCAGCTCAAACGGGCCCAGCGGCCCGCTCGCCGTATGGATCATGAACCGCGCAAACCGGCCTTCTGTGACCGCTTTGGCAGCTTCCAGAAATTCCAGCCGGTAGTCGGCCTCCGCGTCCACTCCGTAGGTCAGCACGCGCCGCCGCACTCGCGGCAGAATCCCTTTCAGCAGCGCATTGTCGATGCAGGCGGTCACGGCGCCATAGAAGGGCAGGCGATTCATGAATTCCAGAAAGACCCGCTCCACGTCCGCCATGTCCTGGTAGCTGTCCATGTGCTCGCGGTCAAGGTTGGTTACCACAGCCAGAATGGGCGAGAGCTTCAGGAACGAGCGGTCGCTCTCGTCGGCCTCCGCAACAAGGTATTGCGAGCTCCCCAGCCGCGCATTCGAGCCCAGCGCGTTCACCCGTCCGCCAACCACAACCGTCGGGTCCAGCCCGCCCGCGGCCAGCACGCTGGCCACCATCGATGTCGTCGTCGTCTTGCCGTGCATGCCCGCAATCGCAATCCCATACTTCAGCCGCATCAGCTCGGCCAGCATCTCGGCCCGCTGAATCACCGGAATCTTCTGAGCATGCGCCTCAACCACCTCAGGATTGGCCGCGCTCACCGCCGAACTCGTCACCACAACCGTCGCACCGGCAACGTGCCCTGCCTCGTGACCTTCATAGATGGTTGCGCCCAGTTGGGCAAGCCGGTCCGTCACCGGACCCCGGCGAAGATCGGAACCCGATACCTTCATGCCAAGATTCAGCAGAATCTCGGCGATGCCGCTCATGCCGATTCCGCCGATTCCAATGAAGTGCGCGTGCTGGGAGGTGGCAAACATGGAGGATGAAATTCCAATGTAACACCCGCGTCTGCTGGATGGATTCCTGGCGGGAAGTCCTCTATTTTGTTGGATCGACCTTTTTTGCCGCGCAGAATGGCTCTCCAATCCCCTGCTGCGGCATCCAACCCATAATGCCGGCATTTCAAGCAGCGAATACCTTGCTTTTGCCGTTGCCGTGGATCATTCTTTGTGGGGTACCGCAACTTAACGGCGCAAAAGTTGTTAGAGAGTACATAGGCCGGTTGGGAGAACGATCCCAAAAGCCGGAAGGTGCTGAGTAGAAAGCTCGCCTCCCCGATTCTCAGATCTGGCACGAGCCGCACCAGGCAGCACAAGGAGGATGACATGAAGAGTTACCGCTTGGTACTGTTGGCGATGCTTCTGGCCGCACCGTTCGCGGTCAAGGCTACGGCTCAGGTCGGGATTGGTGTTGGCATTGGCGTCGGCCCCGCGGTTGTGGACGGACCTTACGATGATGGGTATGACGATGGTCCGCCGGTTTGCCAATGGGGTTATTACAACTATTACCCCTATGCCTGCGCTCCCTACGGCTATTACGGACCGCAATGGTTCTCAGGTGGTGCCTTCATCGGCGTCGGCCCGTGGTACGGATGGGGTTGGGGCGGCGGTTGGGACCGGGACGGCTACGGTCGTCGCGGCGGATACGCCTATGGCGGACGCGGCGGCTATGGACGCGACGGATACGGCCGGGGCGGCTATGGACGCGACGGATACGGCCGGGGCGGCTACGGACGGGGCGGATATGCGGATGGCGGACGCGGCGCTTATGGCGGCGGTGGACGCGCATTCAACGGCGGCGGTGGACGTGCCTACGGCGGTGGCGGACGTGCATTCAGCGGCGGTGGACGTGCCTACGGCGGTGGCGGACGCGCATTCAGCGGCGGCGGTGGACGCAGCTTCGGTGGCGGTGGCGGCCACATGGGCGGCGGTGGTGGTGGGCGCAGCTTCGGTGGCGGTGGTGGTGGTCACTTTGGCGGCGGCGGCGGTCATGGTGGCGGCGGCGGTCATGGCGGCGGCGGACGTCGTTAATCTCAACAAAGACAAACTGAAAGGCCCGTCTGCTTCGGCAGGCGGGCCTTTTGTTTGAATCAATCTCTGCAATCCGCCGCAATAGAACGGCAATTCTCAGCGAGCGTCCGTCGACCTCT
The DNA here is from genome assembly GCA_035529815.1 of Occallatibacter sp. Classification (GTDB taxonomy): domain Bacteria; phylum Acidobacteriota; class Terriglobia; order Terriglobales; family Acidobacteriaceae; genus Telmatobacter. The sequence continues at coordinate 14,342 of DATKWA010000148.1, forward strand.
TGGCGGCCAGGGCGGCAAGGCGGCCGGCGATCCTCTCAGCCGCTCCGGGATGGGCCTGAGTTCGCGCCGCGGCGGACATGGCCGCCAGTCGTTCCTGGTCCGCAAGCAGGCCCGTCAGCTCAGCCAGAAGCCTGCCAGGATCGTCCAGGTCCTGCTCTTGCAGCATTACGGCGGCCCCTGCAGCAACCATCGCTTCGGCGTTGCGCCGCTGGTGCTGGTCCGCGGCGGCGGCAAAAGGCACCAGCAGGGCGGGCTTTCCGGCCGCAGCCAGCTCGGCCACCGTGGACGCCCCACTGCGGGCCATAATCAGGTTGGCGGCACTGAAACGCGCTGGCATGTCGTCCAGGAACGGGCAGACCTGCCAGCGCGCCGGATCGGCCCCACTGGCGATATAGGCCGCCTCCGTGGCTTCAAAATGGCGCGCGCCGCTCTGATGCACCACCGTAAGCGAGGGAACCGCCTTGAGCAGAGCCGGCATGATCGCAGGAACGTGGGTATTGAAGATTCGCGCACCCTGGGACCCGCCAAAGACCAGCAGGTGAGGTGCAGCGCTGGTAGGCGCCTGAAGGGTGAAAAAGGCCGGACGGACTGGAATGCCCGTCACTTCACAGTTGTTGAACCACGCGCCCGCCGTGGGAAAGTTGACCGCGGCAGCCTGGATTCGTTTGCCGACCAGCCGGTTGGTCAGCCCCGGCATGGCGTTTGGCTCGAAAACCATGGTGGGCACCTTCATCCAAAGCGCCGCCGCCATCGCCGGCCCCGAAGCATACCCACCCACCCCAAAAACAACACTGGGCCGAAACTCCCGCACCAACCGTTTGCACTCTGCGATGCTGCGCGGCAGCTGCAGCAATGTGTGCAGGCGCGTAGCCAACGATACATTCTTGAGCGGGCCCACCTCGATGAGGCGCAGGCGAAACCCCGCCTCGGGCACAAGACGGATTTCCAGGCCCCGGGCTGTGCCCACAAAAAGAACTTCGGCCCCGTGCCGCTCAACCAGTTCGTGGGCTACCGCCAGGGCTGGAATGATGTGGCCCCCCGTCCCCCCCCCCGCAATCAAAATGCGCAGATCCGACAACCCATTACCTTTCTAATGAGACTCGACGCCGTTGAAGGGCGCAATCGAACTCCCGATACTTGTGCCGCTCAGACGAACCTTCCATCGAGCCTCACGCCCGCGTTCATTTTAAGCTACTTGCCGTATATTCAGCCTTACTCGCGGCAGGATGTCAATTTGTGGAATAAGACAGTATCGCCTAGCGCCCATGCTAAGGCGAATTTTTTCGGGTCCGCGAACCGTTCCCGATCACAAGACCTGGAATGCGTAATCCGCAGCCCTGGAAATCCGGAAATCGCGACATGCCTACGATTCCTCACTTTGGTCGCCTTAGTCGACCTTTCTGGAGATGTTGAGCAGGATGCCGATGCTGGCGAGTGTGAAAAACAACGAAGATCCGCCGGAAGAAATCAATGGCAGCGGAATACCCTTGGTGGGGACCAGCGACAAAACGACGCTGATATTGAAAAACGCCTGAAGTAGGATGCTGGTGGTGATGCCAAAAGCAACAAGACGGGCAAAAGGGTCCTGAGAACGGAAAGCAGTGCGCAGCCCGCGCACACCAAAGAGGACGAAAAGCGACACGATGGCGATGGCGCCGATGAAGCCGAGTTCCTCGGCGATGTTGGCGAAGATGAAGTCGGTTTGGGCTTCGGGCAGGTAGAAGAGCTTCTGCATGCCTTCCATGAAGCCGCGGCCCGTGAGCCCGCCACTACCCACTGCGATGAGCGATTGGCATATATGGTACCCGGCACCACCAGCGTCCTTGGCGTCGCAATTGGGATGGAGGAAGACCAGCATGCGCTGACGCCGCCAAGCGACCATGAAGAGCAACGCGGCGAGACCGGGAAGCATTGCGCAAAATCCTGCTAACAGATACTTCCATTCCATGCCGGCCAATATCAGCACCATAGCCGTGACGCCGACTAGAACCAGCGCTGTGCCCAGATCTGGCTGCTTGACGATCAGGAGGATAAAGACCACGGGCATGACAACCGCGCGCAGCAAGGTGTGCTTGAGGTCCCGCATGTGTTCAAGCCGGGAGTGCAGGAACCAGGCCAGGAACAGAATCAGAACCGGCTTGGCAATCTCGGAGGGTTGGAACGTGAAATGCCCTCCAAAGCGTATCCAGCGATGAGTGTTGTGCGAACCGGGAATGAAGAACACGAGGACGAGCAGCAGCGTGGTGACACACAGAGCCGGATAGATGAAGCGGGGCGAGTTGTAGAATGTGTAATCGATGTGCATGAGGGCGAACATGACCAACACGCCGCCCAGCGCCCAACCCGCCTGTCTACCGAGGTCCGCGAATTCTGAGTGGTAACGCTCCTGCGCCACCACAGCCGAGGCGGAAAAGACCATGGCGAGCCCCACCACAACGAGCAAAAGGGTGGTAAAGAACAACCACTTGTCCACCCCAACACGCGCTGACACTACTTCCACCCCTGCCGTTCGGTGACAAGTTGCTTGAAGACGCGACCACGCTGCTCATAGTTTTCAAACTGGTCGAAACTAGAACAAGCCGGCGCCAGCAGCACAATTTCTCCGGGGCGAGCAGCGCTTGCAGCAGCACTCACCGCCTTGTCCAGCGTCTCGCAAGAGTTCAATGAAACGACGCCGCGTAGATGTGACTCGATTTTGGCAGCCGCGGAGCCGATTGTGTAAACCGCACTCACTCGCTCACGCAGGAGTTGCGACAGTTGCGTGTAATCGGAATCTTTGTCCTTGCCACCCAGGATAAGGTGAACGCCCGCTGAGAACGCGGCGACGGCTTTAGCAGTGGCGTCGACATTGGTCGCCTTGGAGTCATTGTAGAACTCGACTCCATTGATAGTGGCCACGTACTCGAGCCGGTGTTCGACGGCCTGAAACTTCTCGATAGCGAGGCGAATTGCATCCGCCGGCACGCCGGCCAATCGGGCTGCAACCACCACAGCCAGCACATTCTCAACATTGTGCGTGCCCTTGAGCGGTATTCCTTTGAGCGGCATCACCTGCTCGATGGAGGCGTCTCTGGCTACCCGGTAGACCACAAATCCATCCTGCAACCAGGCGCCCTGCTCGACTGGGTGCTCGACGGAAAACCAGTAGATCTTGGCCTTCACGCGGGTTGCGGCCTCAACGGCGGGCGTATTGTCAGCGTTCAGCACCGCGAAGTCGTTCTCATCCTGTGCTGCAAAAATGCGCTCCTTGGCACGCGCGTAGTTCTCGAAGCTGCCGTGCCGGTCAAGATGGTCCGGCGTAATGTTCAGAATGACAGCAATCTTGGGATGGAACTCGATAGTGCTCTCGAGCTGAAAGCTGGAAACCTCAAGCACCGACCAAGTATCGGGAGTGCTGTCTTCGATTAGCCCTGCGACTGGAACGCCGATATTGCCGCCCACGAAGGTGGGGAATCCAATTCCGTCGAGGATCTCGCCAAGCAGAGCGGTAGTGGTGGTTTTCCCGTTGGACCCGGTGATTGCAATGATCCTACCCTTGAGGAAACGCGCGGCCAGTTCCAGTTCGCCGATCACGGGCAAACCAAAGCCCTTCGCTTGCACAAGCTCAGGTGTGTCGAGCGGCACGCCTGGGCTAACTACGATCAGGTCCTGGCGGCGGAAGGTAAGAAGACCGTGGCCGCCTGCCTCAACCATGATGCCTTCATCGAGGAGTGCCGGAATGTCCTTCGCGAGGGCATCAGCGCTGCGCACATCGGACACGGTGACCTGTGCACCCCTGCGGCGCAGAAACAAAGCCGCCGCCAGTCCGGATTTTCCCAGGCCTACAACGAGTACCTTTTTGCCTTTGAGTTCCAACATGTGTGTTTCTTCCTTGAGGTCTCGCGGCCTCAATTTTTATTGTGCACCGCGATAGCCTGGCGCAGGTCCTGTCTAGCGCAGTTTCAGGGTGGTGAGTGCAAACAGTGCAAACACCAAGGCACCGATCCAGAAGCGGACAATAATCTTGGACTCGCTCCAGCCGAGTTGCTCGAAATGATGATGGAGCGGCGCCATTTTGAAGATACGCTTCCCGTTACGCAGTTTGTAACTGCCCACCTGCAGCAAGACGGAAAGCGCCTCAATGATGAAGATGCCGCCAATAAACGGCAGAAGAAGCTCCTGGCGGATGACGATTGCGATGGTTCCGATGGCTCCGCCCAGGGCCAGCGAACCTACATCGCCCATAAAGATTTCAGCAGGGTGGGCGTTGTACCAGAGAAAGCCGATAGATGCGCCCACCATGGACCCGCAAAAGACGGTGAGCTCGGCTACTTTGGGAATGTGCTGGAGTTCGAGGTAGTCCGCAAAGACCACATTGCCGCTGACATAGGTGAGCACGGTGAGCGCACCGGCAGCGACGATGGTGCAGCCAATGGCCAGCCCATCTAGACCGTCGGTCAGATTGACGGCGTTGGAAGAGCCGACCAGCACGAAGACGACAAAAACGACAAACGGCAGGAATGCTAGGAAGCCCAAGTGTGGGATCGTGGTGGGCCAATGCCAAAGAAGGTCGGGGCGCCAGCTTTTGATGAAGGGCACGGTCAGTTGCGTGGAAAACATTCTGAACTGCGACAACACCGCTAGGGCAATAGCCACCGTGGCTGCGGCAACGCCCTGCCAGAAGAGTTTAGCGCGCGCCGTGAGCCCAAGGCTGCGCCGCTTGACGACCTTGATGTAGTCGTCCGCGAAACCGATGGCCCCAAAGGCAAGCGTGGAGAACGCCGCAATCCAGACAAGGGGATTGGCTGGATCGGACCACAAGACGGTGGGCAGCAGAATGGCGATGCAGATGAGCACGCCACCCATGGTGGGCGTGCCCGTTTTTTTCATGTGCGATTGAGGTCCATCTTCGCGCACAAATTGACCGATCTGAAACTCGCGCAGCTTTTGAATGACGTATGGCCCGATGAAAAGGGCGATCATCAGCGCCGTTAAGGAGGCGAAGGCGGTGCGAAAGGTCAGATAGCGGAAGATCCGGAAGGGGTGAAAGAACGGAAACAGCTTTTCGTAGAGCAGCCAGTAGAGCAAGGGGCCTCCGATGCCGGAATGAGGCGGGTTTCAGGTTGATTCTACAGGGCTGGATGCAGGTGGGTTGTGGAAGAGGCTTGCAATAGCACGGCCCGGCATAATCAGACTGCCGGGCCGAACTTGAAACACTTATTGAAGCCTTACCGATTCTTGGCGACTTCTTCAACTGTGACGGGATCGAGGAAGGGCATCTGGGCGCGGAGTTGCTTGCCGACGATCTCGATGGGGTGTTTGGCCTCCGCTTCCCTAAAGGCCATAAACTCCGTGCGGCCGGAGTTCTGGTCGGCGAGAAAGCGCTTTGCAAAGGTGCCGTCCTGGATCTCCGTGAGGATCTGCTTCATGGCCTTCTTACTCTCGGCGTTGATAACCCGCGGACCAGACACATAGTCGCCCCACTCAGCAGTATCGGAAATGGAGTAGCGCATGTAGGCCAGACCGCCCCGGTAGATAAGGTCAACGATCAACTTAAGCTCGTGAAGAACCTCAAAGTAGGCACTCTCTGGCTGATAACCAGCTTCCGTAAGGGTTTCGTAACCCGCCTTGATGAGGGCGCTGACGCCGCCGCAGAGCACAGCTTGTTCGCCAAAGAGGTCGGTCTCGGTCTCTTCCTTGAATGTGGTCTCGAGTACTCCGGCGCGGGTGCAGCCGATGCCCTTAAGATAGCTGAGGCAAAGCGCGTGGGCTTTGCCAGTCGCGTCCTGATGGACGGCGATGAGCCCGGGAACTCCTCCGCCTTCGGTGAAAACTTCGCGGACGCGATGGCCGGGAGCCTTGGGAGCAGCCATGCCGACGTCGATGCCCGCGGCAGGAATGATGGTCTTGAAGTGGATGTTGAAGCCGTGCGCGAACATCAGCAGCTTGCCTGCACTCAGGTTCGGCCCAATCTCCTCCGCATAGAGTTTGGCCGCAGTCTGATCGGGAACCAGAACCATGACCACATCGGCCCACTTTGTCGCTTCGGCGACTGTGGTGACTTCAAGGCCGGCCTTCTGCGCCTTGGCGATGGACTTTGAGTTCGCGGCCAAGCCAACTTTCACCTGAACTCCGGAATCCTTGAGGTTGAGGGCGTGGGCGTGCCCCTGGGAGCCGTAGCCAATGATGGCGACTTTCTTCGCCTGGATGAGAGAGAGGTCTGCATCGTGATCGTAATAGGTCTTCGCCATGATATTTTCGGTTTTCCTTTTTTGCTTGCCTGTCAGGCTCGCTCGGTTAGGGTTGATTCACAATTTGCGTAGGCGGATTGGGGTGCAGAGTTACTCTCGCTAGACGGCTGCTTTGTCTTCCGACACATCCTCTGCCCGTTCGCCTCCGACTGCCCCCATGGCTCGCAGAACGCCACTGGTATGATGACCGCGGCGCATGGTCATCTTGCCGCTGCGACAGATTTCCAGAATACGGCCCTCGTCTTCACGGAGCACTTCAATAAGGCCTTCGATCTTGCTTTCGACCCCGGTCATTTCTATCATGAGCGATTCTGAAGTGAGGTCGACAATGCGTGCACGGAAGACCTCGACGAGATCGAAAATCTGCGCGCGGTTGCGGGGCGTAGCTGCCACTTTGATGAGCGCCAATTCACGAGTAACAGATGGCGCCTGAGCGATGTCGTCCACATCGACAACATTCTCAAGCTTAAACAGGCTGGCACGGATGCGGTGGCCGGCCTCGGAGGAGGCTTCGCAGACCAGCGTGAGCCGGGACAAACCCGCTCGCTCGCTGCGCCCGACAGTGAGCGAGTTGATATTGATGTTGAGGCGGCGGAACAGCGATGCCACGCGCGTGAGCACGCCCGGCAAGTCTTCAACGTAAGCGACAAATGTATGCAGCATGAAATAGCTCCTGGCTTCCGACATCTAACTGCTCGCTCGTTGCTTCTGGCTCGATGCTCACCGGCTACTTAGTTGAGCGCGGCAATGGAGAGCCATAAGCCGAAAGCGGGCAGCTAGAAGCTGTCTTACTTGTCGTCTGGGGACTCGAGCAGCGGGTCCTTTTTGGGGCGGCGGATCATTTCGTGTAATGCGCTGCCGGCAGGGATCATCGGATAGACCGAATCTTCTTTTTCGACCATGAAGTTGAGCAGGTATGCGCCCGATGAGGAGCGCGCTGCTTCAACGGCGGAAGCCACTTCAGCGCGAGTGCGAACAGCGCAGCCCGGGATGCCATGCGCATCAGCGAGCTTGACGAAGTCAGGGCTCACCAAAGGCGTGGCCTCGTAGTTGCTTTCGTAGAAAAACTGCTGCCACTGGCGCACCATGCCCAGATAGCCGTTGTTGATGATAGCGATATTGATCTTGATTTTTTCCTGAACGATGGTGGAAAGTTCGGCGGCAGTCATCTGAAAGCCGCCGTCGCCGGCGATGACCCAGACTTCTTTCTCAGGGCAGGCGAACTTTGCGCCGATAGCTGCGGGTAATGCGAATCCCATGGTGCCAAGGCCACCGGAGGTGATGAGCGTACGAGGATGCTCATGGTGAAAATACTGTGCCTCCCACATTTGGTGCTGGCCTACGTCTGTGGCAACGATGGCGTTGCCGCCAGTAATACGCCACAGGTCGTGCATGACGTGAGCCGCATAAAGATGGCCGGAGTCGGGCAGGTTCTTGATGTCGCGCACAGCGACCGCCCCCTTACTGTCCTGGATCGCCTTGATCCAAGCAGAACCATCGCGGCCCGCGATCCGCGGAAGCAACTGTTCCAACACATCGCGGAGATCGCCGACCAGTGCAACATCGACCTTGATGTTTTTGTTGATCTCGGCTGGGTCAACCTCGATATGAATCTTTTTCGCTTTAAGTGCATAGGTTGAGGTGGTTCCGGTAACGCGATCGTCGAAGCGCATCCCACAGGCGATGAGGAGGTCAGCTTCCTGAATCGCATGGTTAACCCATGCCTCACCGTGCATGCCCATCATACCCATGTTGAGGGAGTGCGAAGCGGGGAATGCTCCGAGGCCGAGCAGCGTGAGAGCGACAGGGATCTGCGCGCGCTCAGCCAACGTGCGGACCTGCTCCATCGCGCCGGACTCCGAGACGCCATGACCCGCAAGAATGACGGGGCGCTTGGCGTTGCGGATCAGTTCAGCAGCCTGCGCGAGACCTGCATTGTCCACGTGAAGCATGGGGTGCGACCTATAGGGATGGGGTTGAGCTGCCGCGAAATCAAAAACAGCCGTTCCTTGTTGCGCATCCTTTGTAATGTCGACCAGCACCGGGCCCGGGCGCCCGGACTTCGCGATCTGGAAAGCCAGGCGCAGTGCAGCAGCCAGATCCTCCGTGCGGTTGACGAGGAAGTTGTGCTTGGTCACGGGCAGCGTGATGCCGGTGATGTCTACTTCCTGAAATGCATCGGTGCCGAGAACTTTGCTGGAGACATTACCTGTAATACAGACGATAGGAATTGAGTCCAGCATAGCGGTGGCAATGCCGGTGATCAGGTTAGTGGCGCCGGGGCCGCTGGTAGCAATACAGACGCCCACCTTACCAGATGCACGCGCGTATCCGTCGGCCATATGCGCGGCGCCCTGCTCGTGGCGCACTAGCACGTGATGAATGGGAAACTTGCGCAACGCGTCGTAAGCAGGCAAGATAGCACCACCGGGATAGCCGAAGACATCGGTGACGCCCTCGCCTACCAGCGTGGCCCACAAGATCTCTGCGCCCGTCAAGCGGGTGGGCGTGGTCAGGTGAGCATTCGAGTCCGTGATCTTCAATGCGTTCGCGTTTGTTTTGGTTCCCATAAGAACTCCTTGAACACTGGTTGCTTTAAGCTGCCCTTTTCGCGCTTACTACGTCGTTGCTCCCTCGGATGCGGAGCTGACTCGATCCACATATTTGCGGAAGACGCCTTTTGGCCAGCGCAAAGCCGGAGGCTTGAAACCCTTTAACCGTGCCGTCATCTCCGCGTCGCTGATCTCGACGTTGAGAGTACGCTTGGCAATATCGAAGTGGATGATATCGCCCTCGCGGACGGCCGCGATCGGGCCGCCTACGAAAGCTTCCGGAGCGACGTGGCCAGCTGTGAATCCACGCGTCGCGCCACTGAAGCGGCCGTCGGTCAGCAGTGCCACATTCGCACTCAACTCCGCATTCGATGAGATGGCCGCGGTCACTTGCAGCATCTCCCTCATCCCAGGTCCGCCCTTGGGACCTTCATAGCGAATAACAATAACGTCGCCGGGCTTGATGCCTCCAGCCTGCACGACCTTGAAGCAATCTTCTTCGCAATCGAATACACGGGCTGGGCCGCGATGCTCATAGCGGCCCGCGGCGGCGATTTTCATTACGCAGCCATCAGGGGCGAGATTGCCTTTAAGAATGACCAGACCACCGTTGGGCTTGATAGGGTTCTCAAACGTATGAATCACATCCTGCCCGCGCGTCTCTTTGGCCAGCGCCGCTTCTTCAGCAAGCGTCTTTCCGCTGATGGTGAGCGTGGAACCATCAGCGTGACCAGCATCGATGAGGCGCTTCGCAAGCAGTCGTGAACCGCCCGCGGCCTGATAGTCGGAGGCAACATACTTGCCGGCCGGAGTCAGCGAGCAAATGTATGGCGTGCGCTTGGAGATGATGTCGAAATCGTCGATCGAAAGTGGAATACCCATCTCGCGGGCTATGGCCAGCAGATGGAGCACGGCATTGGTGGAGCCGCCACTGGCGGCCACACTTGCGATGGTGTTCTCGATCGATTTGCGGGTGATGATCTGCGAGGGACGCCGGTTAGCGCGTACCGCATCCATGAGAATATGGCCGGCTTCGCGCGTTGCAGCGTGCTTGTCTGCGCTGGTAGCGGGAACGCCTGAAAGTTGAATGGGTGAAATGCCAAGAATCTCGCCGCTCATGGCCATTGTGTTGGCAGTGAACTGGCCACCGCAGGCGCCTGCGCCTGGACAGGCATTGGCTTCAAGCGCTTCCAAGCCAGTATCGTCGATTCTCCCGGCAGCATAAGAGCCGATGCCTTCAAAAACGTCCTGAATCGTAATATCGACACCGTTCAATTTGCCGGGAGCAATCGACCCTCCGTAGAGCATCATGCCGGGGATGTCGAGGCGGCAGAGCGCCATGATGATGCCGGGCATATTCTTGTCGCATCCGCCAATGCCAACGAGGCCGTCGAAGAGGTTGCCGCGCGCAACCAGTTCGATGGAGTCGGCGATGACTTCGCGGGAGACCAGCGAGGCCTTCATGCCTTGCGTACCCATGGTGATGCCATCGGAAATGGTGATGGTATTGAACTCCATCGGTGTGCCGCCAGCTTCGCGAATGCCTTCTTTCAGGGCCTCGGCTACTTCGCGAAGATGAACATTGCAGGTGCCGATCTCGGTCCATGTGTTGGCGATGCCGATGATCGGCTTGTGTAGATCGTCTTTGGCGAAGCCGGAACCGCGCAGATAAGAGCGCGCTGCGGCGCGGCTTGGTCCCTCGGTCAACGGAATGCTTTGGCGCTTGCCTTCGATGGTCATTACTTTCCTTGGCGCGGTATTTGCGCGGTTATTTTGCCTTCAGCCAGCTTGCTTCGTCGTGCTTGGCTTCATACGTGTCGAGCGCCGCAGCGTGACGCAGAGTCAGTCCGATGTCGTCTAGGCCTTCCAGCAGACAAAACTTGCGGAAGGCATCCACTTCAAAGGTCGCGTCGAAGCCGCGGCCATCGGTTACCGTCTGCGCCTCGAGGGAGACAGTGAGTTGATAGTTGGGAATCGTCTTTGCGTTGTCGAGCAGCTTGGAAACCTTCTCCTCGCTGAGACGGACGAGCACGATGCCATTTTTGCCGGCGTTCGAGAAAAAGATATCGGCGAAGGTTGGTGCGATCACGACGCGGAATCCATAGTCGGAGAGCGCCCAGGCAGCATGCTCGCGGCTGGAGCCGCAGGCAAAATTCTTGCCCGAGATTAGGATTTGCGCACCCTTGTAGCGCGGGTCGTTCAACTCGAAAGACAGGTCCGGGTCGCCAGCGGCCGTACGCCGCCAATCAAAGAACAGAAAATCTCCGTAACCGGTACGCTCGATGCGTTTCAAGAACTGCTTGGGAATGATCTGGTCAGTGTCGACGTTAGTGCGGTCGAGCGGCACGGCAAGCGATGTGAGTGTGCGAAAGGCTTCCATCAGGCTTTTACCTCTTCACGAACGGTCCAATTGCGTATGTCGACAAAGTGGCCGGCAATAGCGGCGGCGGCGGCCATCTCGGGTGAAACCAGATGCGTGCGTCCTCCGCGACCCTGGCGACCTTCAAAATTGCGGTTGCTGGTGGATGCGCAACGCTCGCCCGGCGAAAGGATGTCGGGATTCATGCCCAGGCACATGGAACAGCCGGGCTCGCGCCAGTCGAATCCAGCCTCCTTGAAGATGCGGTCCAGACCTTCCTTCTCAGCCTGCGCCTTTACGGCTTGCGAGCCGGGAACGACCATGGCACCTACGTGGCTGGAGACCTTGTAGCCCGCTGCAATGCGGGCTGCGGCGCGCAAATCTTCGATGCGGCCGTTGGTGCAGGAACCGATGAAGACTCTGTCAATCACGACATCTTCGAATTTCGTTCCAGCTTTGAGATTCATGTATTCAAGCGCGCGCTCAAAGGATTTCCGATTGAGTTCGTTGCCCGCGGCGGCCGGGTCGGGAACAGCGGCGGTCACAGGCGCGACCATCCCTGGGCTGGTCCCCCAACTCACATACGGAACGAGTGTGGCGGCGTCGATGACAAGTTCACGATCAAATTTTGCGCCGGGATCGGTGGGGAGCTTGCTCCACTCGGAAACTGCTGTGTCCCAGGCAGCGCCTTGTGGCGCGAAGCGGCGGCCTTTCAGGTAGGCGAATGTCGTCGCATCGGGAGCGATCATGCCGGCACGCGCGCCAGCTTCAATGCTCATGTTGCAGATAGTCATGCGACCTTCCATCGAGAGGGCGCAGATCGCCGAGCCTGCGTACTCAATCACGCAGCCGGTTGCGCCGTCGGTGCCGATTTCGCCGATGATGGCGAGAATGATGTCCTTCGCCGTCACACCGCGCGGCAGTTCGCCCTCGACCGCGATGCGGAAGGTTTTGGGCTTGGACTGCGGCAGGGTTTGCGTTGCGAGAACGTGTTCGACTTCGCTGGTGCCAATGCCGAAAGCAAGCGCTCCAAATGCGCCGTGCGTCGAGGTGTGCGAGTCACCGCAGACGATGGTCATACCCGGCTTGGTGATGCCGAGTTCGGGACCGATGACGTGGACGATACCCTGATCCCGGGAATTTACGTCGTAGAGCTCGATGCCGAATTCAGCGCAGTTCTTGCGCAGCGTGGCAATCTGCGTGGCTGCAATCTGGTCAACGATATTGAGACGGCCTTCGAGAGTTGTGGGAACATTATGGTCCACGGTTGCGATCGAGCGATCCGGGCACCGCACTTTGCGGCCGGCCAGACGCAGGCCCTCAAATGCCTGTGGCGAGGTGACCTCGTGCAGCAATTGCAGGTCAATGTAGAGCAGCGTGGGCTCACCTTCAGGCGCAACTACAACGTGCTGCTCCCATACCTTTTCAAAGAGCGTTTTGGGTTCGGTACTCATTCGTTAGTTCACCATTCCAGCGTTGATCGTGCGTGCGGTTTCTTATTCTGCGGACAACAAAGGACAAGGTTGCTCACATTTCTTTTCAATCCAACTTACGCCCCGCCTTTGGGACTTGATTGCTCAAGCGCTCACGAGCAGTGCTTTTACTGTTTCTCGGACCTTGGCGCCCATATCTTTCGTTGAAAGTACCGGGAACCCTTCCGGATTAGAGCGCGCCAGATCGGGCGTGCGAAAGCCCTGCTCCAGCACTTTGCGGACAGACGCTTCGATTGCAGCGGCTTCAGTTTCAAGTCCACCGGAGTGACGCAGAACGAGCGCGCCTGTGAGGATTGCTCCCAGCGGATTGGCTAGACCCTTGCCTGCAATATCGGGCGCGGAGCCATGAACCGGCTCGTACAAATTGACCTTGCCACCGATTGTGGCCGAGGGCAACATGCCGAGCGAGCCAGTAATGACGCCAGATTCGTCGGTGAGAATGTCGCCAAACAGATTCTCCGTGACGACGACATCGAAGTCGCGCGGGCGGTTCATGATGTGCATGGCCATGGCATCGATGTACTGGTGTTCCAGTTCCACGTCAGGAAACTCTTTGGAAACCTCGATCACAACTGCGCGCCAGAGCTGCGAGACTTCGAGAACATTGGCCTTGTCGACGCTGGTGAGCTTCTTTCGGCGCTTTTGCGCGATCTGGAAGGCGATGCGGGCCACGCGGGCCACTTCGTCCTTCGTATAGACCATAGTGTTGTAGCCGACCCCCTTTGCCATGTCGCACTCGCGAGGCTTGCCGAAGTAAGCACCGCCGAGTAGTTCGCGGACGAACATGATATCTGTGCCTTCCACGATTTCGGGGCGCAATGGGCTGTTGACCGCCAACTCTTTGAACGAAAAGCAGGGGCGCAAGTTGGCGAATCCACCCAGCGCGGCACGAATTGCAAGGAGACCGGCCTCGGGGCGCTTGTCGGGGGACATCGAGTTGAATTCGTTGCCGCCGACTGCGCCGAGAAGAACTGCATCGGAGTCGAGTGCGGCTGCGAGCGTGTCGGCAGGCAGGGGGGTGCCGTCCTGAACAATGGCCACGCCACCTATTCGCTTGGCATCAAACTCAAGCGTATGACCGCCAATTGCAGCAACTTCCTTGAGCACCGCAACTGCTTCATTTGTAACTTCGGGGCCGATGCCGTCGCCGGCCGTGACTAGAATCTTCAGTTTCATTCGTGCCTTTTCCAGAGTGTCAGAGATCAGTTATTGGTGGTGCGCAATACTATTCAATCAAGTTCAGAGACGGGCTCGTGGCGGCGTTCGCGAATCTGGTCAGGGAGCAGACCGACGAGATCCTGATCGTAGATGTTCTTCTTGCGATCGGCCAAGGCCACAAAGCGGTAGTAGACGTGCTGAAGTTCGTCGCGAGTCAGGGCGAAGCCCATCTGCTCAAGACGATGGCGCAGGGCCGCGCGGCCTGAGTGCTTGCCAAGGACCAGATGAGTCTTGGCCACGCCCACCAGCCCAGGGGTCATGATCTCGTAGCAGAGCGGGTTGGCCAGCATGCCGTGCTGGTGAATACCGGACTCGTGAGCAAAAGCGTTGTCGCCAACGATCGCTTTGTTGGGTGAGGGCCGGAAGGTGATGATCTGGCCCAGTACCTGACTGGTGGGATAGAGCTGGTCGAGCTTGATCGAAGTGGTCATGCCGTACCGGTCGCCACGCACATAGAGCGCGGCGGCAATTTCCTCAAGAGCCGCGTTGCCTGCCCGCTCGCCAATGCCATTGATGGTGCACTCCACCTGGCGCGCGCCTGCGCTGATTGCAGCCAGCGAATTGGCGACAGCCAGGCCCAAGTCGTCGTGACAGTGGGAGGAAAGGACAATTCCCTGTGCGTCGATGGCGGGGATACGTTCGCGCACATCGCGGAACAATTGGCCATATTCCTCGGGGGTGGTGTAGCCCACGGTGTCGGGCATGTTGATGGTGGTAGCGCCTGCCTCGACGGCAATGCGCACCATCTCCACGAGAAAGTCGCGATCAGAGCGAGTGGCGTCCTCGGGCGAAAACTCGACGTCGTCGACCAGTGAGCGGGCAAGGCGCACTGACTCGCCGGCAAGCTCAAGCGCCTCGGCGCGGCCGATCTTCAATTTGTACTCGAGATGGAGATCGCTCGAAGCCAGAAAAACGTGGATGCGAGCGCGGTCGGCAAACTGCAGAGCACGTGCGGCCATTTCAATGTCTTCGGTTTTGGCGCGGGCAAGGGATGCAATACGCGGCTTGCGCACGGCCTGGGTGATGGTGGCAATCGCCGCAAAGTCGCCTTCAGAGGCCATGGCAAAGCCGGCCTCGATGATGTCTACGCCCAAATCTTCCAGAGCGTGAGCCATGGTGAGCTTCTCCTGCGTGGTCATGCTGCAGCCCGGAGACTGCTCGCCGTCGCGCAAGGTGGTGTCGAAGAAGACTACGTGATTTGAGCTCATGAACTCGCCTGCCAGTGGGGAAACGATCATCCGACCTATCCAGTGTCTCGCATTGGGCGCATATAAGGCAAAGTTATTATTTTTGTATATGCTATTAGATTTTCTTATAATGGAGTCAGAAGTCAGCTTTTCGCGGCGGGGGTGGGGATTGACTTTTCAGTGACAGCGAACGAGGAGAATGCATTGGAGCGTCTGAGGCTCCTGGCAACGGCTGGCCCGTTCTCTGCCCCTCAACGGAGGACCCATGGAATTGAACCAATTGGAGACGTTTCTCGCGGTGGCCGAGGAGCGCAGCTTTTCGCGCGCAGCCGTGCGGCTGCATCGGACGCAGCCAGCCGTGAGCCAGGTAATCCGCAAGCTGGAAGAGTCCGTGGGGGAGAGTCTGTTTGACCGGGCGGCGCGGGATGGGTCTCTGACCTCGGCGGGGGTGCTGCTGCGGGACTATGCGCAGAGGTTGCTCGCACTGCGGCGGGAGGCAACGAGCGCGCTGGGTGAGTTGAAGAGCATGGAGCGGGGCCACCTGCAACTGGCCGCCAACGAATACACCTGCATGTACCTGCTGCCGGCCATCGACGCGTTTCGCCGCGAGTTTCCGCACGTGAGCGTGACTGTGCAGCGGATGCTGGCCTCGCGGATCCCGGAGGAGCTGAGCCAGCGCACTTTTGAGCTGGGGATGATCTCCTTTCGACCCGATCCGGCGCAGTTCCGGACTATTGCCGTTTATGCCGACAGCCTGGCCTTCATTGTGGGCCCCAAGCATCCGCTGGCCTCGGCCGAGCGGGTTTCGATCAACGACCTTGGGAACGAGCTGTTTGTGGCCCACAATGTGGCCTCGCCGCTGCGCCGGAAGGTAATTGAGGCCTTCCAGCGCTACCGCACGCCGCTCAACATGGGCATCGAGCTACCAACTATCGAAGCGATCAAGCAGTTTGTGGCCATGGGCAACGGCGTGGCGCTGGTACCCCACCTTACCGTGGCGCAGGAGCTGGAACGCGGAGAATTGGTGCGAATACCGGTCGACGAACTCGAAATGCGCCGGGTGCTGCGACTGGTACACCGCCGGCAGGCAACTCTTTCGTATGCTGGCAAGGCATTTCTCGACACCATCCGCAACCTGGCGAAACGGCAGGGGCCCCCTTTCTATTTCCAGGTGGAACGAGCGGGGTGAGAAAACGTGGATCGTGGATGGGTTCTTGCGGCCCAGAGCGTTGTCATGACAGGAACAGGCGAAGACGCCCAATTGGTTTTGTGCGCGTCTAAAACGCCATACAAGGGTTCCAATAACGCCGATCAGGCCCCGACCCGGTCAGGGCATTTACAATGCTGAGAGCGGGCACGGATCCAACCGTCCCCCGAAATCGACAAGCTCTTTGCCAGCCGGACGGCGAGTGCAGTCGCGAGGTTCAGGACCGAATGAAGAAGATCGCCTTAATAGGATTGCTGCTGGCCGTGAGTGTGGCCGCAGGCCGCGCTCAGGAAAGCCGTCAAGACATCAGCCTTAGTGGAACGGGTCTTGTAGAGCCGTTCATGGCCTCGTCCACCACAGTTCAGGTGAGCGCGAACCGTGCCTTTGGCGCCTTGCTGAGTTATCGCTTCATGCTTACGCCCACGAGCGCCCTTGAGGCGAACTACCAGATGACGTACGAGAACAACATTCACTTTTTTGCCAATCCCAACAATTACAACGTGAATACTCGCACCCAGGAGATGTCGGCCGCTTACGTCCGCTCCTTCGTCTTCAAGAACTTCAATCCGTTCGTCGAGGCGGGCCCGGGCGCATTTATCTTCCTTCCGATCCGTAACTCAGGGACAACTTCGCTGGACGTCAAGCAGCAGACTCAGATCGGCGGCATCTACGGAGCCGGCATTGCGTATGAGATTAGTCCCAGCTTCGACATTCGAGCGGAATATCGCGGATGGGTAACCAAGGTGCCCAACTTTGGCGTTTCACAGCTATCCACCAACCGGTGGTACAACATCAGCAATCCAGTAATTGGCGTGGCTTACCACTTCTAAAGCCAGGCGCACAGAGGATGAAAAGGGGACAGGCTGAAGCCTGTCCCTTTTTCATTTTGGCCGCCGTCTCGTCAGGGCGCTGTTAGGACGACGCTTCCTGATAGCGGCCCAGTTCTTTGACCATGGCGCAATGCCGGTCGAGGGCTTCCAAGGCCAGCGAGCCTTCGGCGGGGGACTGGATCTGGCAGTCCACGTAGAAGATGTACTCCCATGGCTTGCCGTGGACGGGGCGGGACTCGATTTTGGTGAGGTTGGTGCCGAGGGCTGCCAGTTCGTTGAGCACGGCGACCAGGGAGCCGGGGCGGTTTTCGACGGAGAATGCCAAACTGATCTTGTTTGCGGCCGGATCGGCGACGGACTCGGCGGCGCGGCGGACTAGGAAGAAACGGGTAAAGTTTTCCGGGTTGTCTTCGATGCCGGCTTCTAGAATCTCGGCTCCGTAGTACGCTGCCGCGGCCTGGCTGGCGATGGCCGCCGCGTGCGGGTCGTGGAGGGTGGGGAGTTGCTTGACGCTGCCGGCGGTGTCGTAAGCAGGGCTTGCTTTCATGCGGGGGTGGCGGGCGAAGTAGTGGCGGCACTGAGCGAGAGCGACGGGATGCGAGTAGACGCGCTCGACCTGGTCGATGGTGGCGCCGGGAAGGGCGATGAGGTTGTGGCGGATGCGGAGCCGGAGCTCGCGGTCGACTTTGACGTCGTGGGTGAGGAGCAGGTCGAAGTGCTCGGAGACGGAGCCGGCGAGGCTGTTTTCGATGGGGATGACGGCGGCATCGACCCGGCCTTCTGTGAGGGCGGCGAAGACTTCAGCGGAGAGTGCGCAGGGGACGATGGATGCGCCGGGGACGAGTTTGAGGGCGGCTTCGTGACTGAATGCGCCGTGTTCACCCTGGATGGCAATGTTCATGAAACAACTTTCTCCCGGACCATACTACAGTGAGTGGCGCGGCCCTACAGGGAAATGCGTATCCAGAGGTCGGCGGCGACGAAGGCGAGAAAGACCATGGCGATGACGCCGTTCATGGTGAAGAAGGCGGCGTTGAGGCGTCCGAGGTCGGTGGGCGAGACGATGGAGTGCTCATAGGCGAGGAGCACCGCGACGGCGGCGATGCCGACCCAGCCGATGGCGCGGAAGTGGAAGAGCAGACCGAACCAGACAAGCAGAGCCAGCATGGCCAGATGCATGAGGCGGGCGGCCCAGAACGCGCGCGGTATGCCGATGGCGCGGGGCAGGCTGTAGAGGCCGGCTGTGCGGTCGTGGTCGTAGTCCTGGCAGGCGTAGAGGACGTCGAATCCGCCGACCCAGAGGGTAACGGCTGCGGTGAGCACGAGGATGCGCGCGTCAAGGCTGCCGCGGACTGCGATCCAGGCGGCGGACGGCGCGAGGCCTAGCGCGAGGCCCAGCACCAAGTGAGACCAGCGGGTGAAGCGCTTCATGTAGCTGTAGCCGAAGAGGACCAGCAGAACCAGCGGCGCGAGGTAGAGAGTGAGCCGGTTGAGCTCTGCCGCGGCGGCGACGAAGATCAGCGCCATGAGCAAGGTGAAGCCGAGGACGAATTGGCGGGAGAGCAGGCCGGCGGGAATGGCGCGGCTGCTGGTGCGCGGATTGGCGGCGTCGAGATCGGCGTCTGCCCAGCGGTTGAAGGCCATGGCCGCGGAGCGCGCGGTGACCATGGCAACCAGAATCCAGGCGACGGTGCGGAATGCGGGCAGGCCGTTCGAGGCCAGCAGGACGGCGGTGAGCGCGAAAGGGAGCGCGAAGATGGAGTGCTCCCACTTGATCATTTCGAGCGTGGTGCGGATTTTCGAGAGGATTCCTGACATGGTTGATCTCTTTTGAGTGTACTTGAGCGGGAGTTTGGAATGGCGCTTTGCGGATTGCGCGAAAGCCCGCTCTGTTGACCCGATTTGGGCTGTTTTTGGCACGGAAAATCGCAAAATTTCGTCGAAATTCGACGGGTAGGTTACTAGTTAGTAATAGATATGCGTCTGTATATTATTGATTATGAGCATGTTATTTTTACACTGCACCATAATCAGTGCACTTTACAGGGAGGGGGGGGTGGGGGGTACCGGCTATTTTGGGGTCCCGGCAGCCCTGGGACAGAGCTTGCACAGTTTCATTGTGCGCTCTTTGGGGGTAATTATCGGCAAGAGGCGGTGGGCCGAATGACAGCAAGGATGGGGCACCCGGCCGCTTCTCCGCGAATTACTGCTTGTCCATTTGAGTCTGGATTAGTTTGTAACCTGGCGGCACCTCGAAGTGGGATGGGTCGATTGGGGCCGAAGAGAAGTTGGAGGAAATGGTCTGAGACTCCATAAGAACCACGCTTGCGGGCGGAGGCGTCTTCGAATTCTGGTCGGCAGGCGGCTGGTCGTTCTGTTTCTTGTGGCCGAAGCCGCCGAAGCCACCCAGGCCAAGATGGCTTGTGAGCGCGGACGTCGCGCTCTGCCTGGCAATTTCGCCTCCACTGGGCATGGCTTGGGAGGAGTCGGGAGGCAGAGGAGCTTCAGAGGCGGCGGGCAAGGGCTTTCCATCGGTAGACGTACCCATGCGCATGACCTGCATGACGGGTACTCCCTTGATCTTCTGCATCTCTTTGCCCATATCGGCGAGGGCCTCACTGGCGCCGGGGTTCTGGGCAAGCATTCTGTTGATGTCCATTCCAACTTCGGCAGGCGCCGTACCCATCTTCAAGGCCATGCGTAAGTAGAAATCGCGCACCTCTGCGTAGCCGGGAATCTCTGGGACGAGCCACATGTCGTTGGTGATGGCCATCGTCCCGGTCTGGTTCGTATTCTGGTCGGTGGCATTCATCATCATTGTCATGATGGCTTCACTGGTTGCGAGACCGCTGACCTGCCTCACCGCTCCGGTGTTGCGCACGTGGACGTCAAAGCTCACCTTTACGTTGTCTGCATTGGGATTGGGGGCCGCTTTAGGCGCGGGATGTTCTGCCTGCTGCTTTTCCATCTGCTGGTGGGCCTTCTCCATCGCGTCCTTCATCTGCTGAAACGTGACGACGGAGTAGGTCCTCTTTTCGGTGTCGATGTGGGTGATGGTTTCATTATCGAGGTCGATGATCTCGATGCTGTCAGGGGAAACGTGGGCCATGCGGTTGCCTTTGAGATAGACGGCCGTGACGACAGGTTCACCCGCTTTGCGAGCCTGCTTGCTAAAGGCGCCCGCCATCTTGACCATGCCGAGAATTGAGCCGCCGGTGATCTGGGTGGATTGCTGGTAACTGAAGTCCGCGAAAACAACGGCCGGCATTGCCAGGACACACATCAGAATCGTGAATTTCTGAACCTGAACGATTCGCATACGATACCTCCTGATTGAGAACTGCGGAAGAAAAGCGACTGGTGCGAAAAGGACGATATTCGACGAGCGCTTCGGAGTATATTCGGGCCTGTGAGCTGGGTCAATCGAAATGAATGCGTAGAGGCGAGCGGGGCCGGCAGTTTGCCTTGCGCGCGGACGGGTATACCTTGTTGAGGGACGGCCAGGGTCGAGGGACGCCGGGCCGAAGGAGATTGCGATGAAGAGATCAGAGATCAATCGCTGCATTGCCGAGGCGGCGGCATTCTTTGCGGAGAATTGCTTCATGCTGCCGCCTTATGCCGACTGGACTCCGGGGGATTGGCTTGGGCGCGGCGGCGAAGCCGAGGAGATTCGCACGCACAAACTGGGGTGGGACGTGACGGACTTTAGCTCGGGGAAGTTTGAGGCGGTCGGGCTGACGCTGTTTACGCTGCGCAACGGGTTGCCAGAGGGCGGCGGGAAGGTCTATGCAGAAAAGATCATGATGGTCGGCGAGAACCAGGTGACGCCGTTCCACTACCACGCGCGCAAGACCGAGGACATTATCAATCGCGGCGGCAAAGGAACGGGGCGGCTGGCGGTGGAACTCTACAACCGGGACGCGGACGGCGGACTGGCACAGACGGCTGTGAGCGTGACGTGCGACGGCATGCGGCGCAGAGTGGAGGCGGGAGGGACGGTGATACTCGGTCCGGGGGAATCGATCACGCTGCCGCCGTATCTCTACCACCAGTTTCGCGCCGTCGATGGTGCCGGGCTGATCGGCGAGGTTTCCTCTGTGAACGACGACGCGAGCGACAACTATTTTCTCGATCCCCTGCCCCGGTTTCCGGAGATTGTTGAGGATGAAGCTGCGGCGCGGCTGCTTTGCACCGAGTACCCAAAAGGCCGGGCATAAGCAAGAAAACGGCCCCAGGAGAAAAACGAGTCCGGGGCCGTTCTTTTGCCCATATTGGCATCCCAGGTCTTCAGAATCGAAACCTGGGCACCCACAGGTTGGTGAAAGTGGGCGCGCGATCTTCCGGTTGCGGTCAGTTTTTTTCCGAGGGCTGGTTGACCACCTGAATGTAGTTTTTGACGCTGAAGACGCCGCCGACGCCCATGGCGCGCATGTAGGCGGCTTGCTTGTCAGCCTCTGTGTCGACCACACCGTAGAGCTCAACGTGGCCGTTCTGGACGGAGATGCGGATGGGCTTGGCGGGGTTGAGCGCGTACTTGTTGAGGGTTGGGAAGCTATAGACGGCGCGGGCCACGGCAAAGCGCGTCTGGTCGTCCATAATGGAAACCGGATCGACTTCGATGTTGTCGATCATGTCTTTGACGCCGGGGGTTGTGGCCACCAGGGCCAGAGCCGAGTCGCGATTGATGTAGTCGTGCGCGTGGCCGGCGACGGTGACGACGCCATCTACGACGTTCACCGTGATGGCATCGAAGACGTGACCGTAACCCACGCCGTCATATTGCAGCTCGTTGGCAAGCTTGGCGCGCAAATCCTGGTCAGAGACGCTGACGCCTGTAACATGGATGAGGTTGCGAACGGCTGTGACGCCCTTGGCGCGCAGGACTCTCTTCTCTGCGTCAGCTTTGTACTCGTAGAGATCGACGGTTCCTGTGAGAGTGGCAACGCCGTTATCGACAGTGACCTTGACGTTAGCGAACTGCTTTTTTCCGAGCCTTGCGGCAGCGGCGCTGGCTGCGAGGTCGGCTTGCTGTGCCTGTGCGCTTGCGCTGGAAGGGAGGGCCGCGGCATGGGAAATCAGCGGCAAGCCGAGTAAGGCTCCGGCAAACAAGGCTCCAGCAAACAGAGTCGCGACAAATGCGGTCTCGGTTGTGAGCGATTTCTTCATCATTTCAATTTCCCCTTTCTCTTGCATGCACAGGGCGATGCAAATAACGGACACGAATTTCCTTCGGACATGGAATCTGTGATGCGATGTCCCCTACTTACTTAGATGCAAATTATGGGGAAATGTTGTGCGTGGGGAGGCCTGGAGCCGCGCGGGGCGGGGGCTAGCGGAAGCGGCGGGTGGCTTTGAGGACCATGGAGAAGACGCCGGATTCGTCGCGAGAGACGAGGACGGAGAGGTGGCGGTTGATGGCGATTTCTGCCTGGAGCAACTGCTGGCCGGTGGTGTTGACGTCGGTGGCGTAGGTGAGGGTGACGTTGCGGCCGAACTGCTCTTCGACGATGATGCGCGAGGTTGAGTTGCCGAAGGGGCCGAGGTAGTTGGGGTCGACTTTGACGGAGCCTGCGCCGAAGAGTTTCTGGATGCGGCTGGAGACGGTGGCGTTGAGCGCGCCGCCGAGCAGGGCGTCTGTGGTGGGGTTGGAGAGGGCCTGCTCCTGCTGCTGGGTGTAGATGCGCTGCTGATTCTCTGTGCGTCCGAGGGCGAGGAGGGCAACGACATCGGCCTCGGGGAGAGGCGGATCGCTGCGGTAGGTGACGCCGAGCTTGTCGGGGGTTCCGTGAACGTTGAGTGTGATGTCGTAGTCGGAGACGCGCGCGGTAGCGCTGAGGTCGATGGAGGGCTCGATGCGGACGGGGTTGGTGAAGGAGATGTCTCCGCGCTGGAGATCGTAGCGGGTGCCGGCGATCATGGCGCTTCCCTCGGTGATGGAGATGCGGCCCTGGAGGGAGGGATTGGCGACGGTTCCGCGTACGTGAAGGTCGACGTCGCCGGCGAGCTTGGCAAAGGCGTTCTGGAAGTTCAACTGCGGCGAGGAGAGGATGTGAACATCCATGCGGACGTGGTTGGAGGGGGAGTCTGCGGGTGTGATGGTCTGGACGGCGTTGGCCTGAGCGGCGAGGGCGGCGAAGTCGAGATCGGGACTGACGGAGAAGCGGGTGATCATGATGTCGCCGGAGAGAAAGAGACTGTTCTGCGCGCCCTGGAGCCGGAGCGTGGCGTCGGCAAGCGAACTGATGCCCTGGGGATAGCGGATGCGAACGCCTTTGCCGGTGACGGAGAGATCGGCGTAGAGGCCGCGCTGGTAAGTGAGATAGCCGCCGACGTTGATGGGGCCGCCGCCGCTCATGGCGGTGAGAGACCGGACCTCGAGCCGGTTCTGATTGAAGACCAGGGTGCCATGGAGCTGGCTGAGTCCGTTGGGGAGGTCTTCGAGCGAGAGCGATCCGTTCTGGAAGTCGACGCGGCCCTGAAGGCTGGGGTTCGCGAGCGGGCCGTGCGCCTCCAGCTGGAAGGTGCTGGTACCGCCGGCGGTGAGGTCGGAGTCGAGAGTTTCGGCGAGCTTGAGATTGACCGAGCCGCTGGCGGCCAGATCGAGCTGGCGCGTGCCGGTGAGGGCGAGAGTGCCCTGCGCGCGGAGGTCGGTATCTTCGCCGATGACGTGGAGCGGGTCCAAGCGGATGTGGCCGACGGCGAGCGTGGCGTGGACACCGCCTTCACTTTTGAGATGGACGCCTGCGATGGCGGCCTCGAACTGCTGGATAGTTGCTTCGCCCGTGAGCTGATCGGGGTTGGCGAGAGGGCCCTGGACGGTGACGGCGCCCTCCAGCGAGGAATTGCCTGAGATGGCGCGGACATGGGCGAGTTTGAGGAGGGAATCAATGTTGAAGTGGGAAAATTGCGCGCTGGCCTTGGTGGCGTAGTCGCCGTGGAGGACGGTTTGCCCGTGGACGGTGAGCTGGGCGGTTCCGACGCGGGAGGCGATGTCGTAGGCGAGGGAGCGGTTGACGGTGTGGGCGACAAGCTGAAGGCTGCCGACGGGGTCGCCGCGGAGGGCGAGATTGTCGAGTGTGGCGGTGCCGTTGAGCTGCGGGTCGTCGAATGTGCCGGAGCCGCTTACGGAGAAGCCAAGCTTGCCGGTCGCGGACCATCCCTGCTGGCGGAGAGCGTCGATTTTGGCGATGTCGAGGTTGGCGGCGTGGGCGTCGATTTGAAAATGGCGGGATTTGAGACTGTAGGTGCCGGTGGCGGCGACCGCGCCTGCTTCGCTTGCGATGGAGATGGACGAGAGATTGACGACGCTGCCAGCGACTGCGCCCTGGGCGCGGAGGCGCTTGACGGGCTCGCCGTAGAGGTTTCCGTTGTCGAGCTGGACCCAGCCGGAGCCGTCGAGTGAATGGAGGGGGCCTTCGGCCTGGATTTGCGCGCCGAGGGTGCCGGCGAAGGGAAGTTTTTGGGTGAGGAAGGGCTGGATGTCGGCGATGGCGACGTTGCCAGCATCGAGCTGGAGATGGATGCGTGAGTTCGCGTCGAAACTGGGGCTGCCGGCCTGGGAGGCCACTGCCGGAGAGGCATCGAGTGCGCCGGCGAAGGCGAGCTTCATGGGGCCGCGGAGCAGCAGGGCGTGGCTGATTTCGATGCGCGAGGCGGAGTAGCTGCCAGTGGCCTGGATGGAGTCGAGGTGGACCTGTTGGGGCTGGGTTGATTGGGCGAGCGGGGGCATTTCGACGTTGATCTGGGTTGCGGTGAGGCTGCCTGCAAGATGGGGATCGACGACGGAGCCGGTCCAGGCGCCGTGGAAGGTAGCTTCGCCAGAGAGGGCGACGGGCAGGGCCGCAGCGCCGGTTTTGCCATTTTCCTTGAGGCCGAGGCCGCTGAGGATGGCGTCAAACTCGCCGAGGTTGTGGGAACGGAAATCGACTGTGAGCGCGGAGGGGCTGGTAAGCGGGTAAGCGCCGAGGCTGCCGTGCGCCTCGATGTGACTGGCGGGCAGGTTGAGCTCGAGTTTGCGGAGGTCGACTGCGCCGTTGCGCTGGGTGTAGGTTGCGTCGACGATGCCGCTGGCAGGAGCCTGACCGGGCAGAAGCTGCGGCGAGGGGGTGAGGTTGAGGGTTGAGACGACGGAGACGGTATTGGTGTCGCCGTTGGACCAGATTGCAGTGGCAGGGCCATTGACGAGCGCGCCGATGCCGAGATGTTGAAAGGGTGGCTCACTGACCATTTCCAGGATGGCGTCGAGGGGCACGTCTTTGAACTGGGCTATGACTTTTCCGTTGACGGGAATGTCGGGTGGGGGGGGATGGACGAGGGCGATGTCGCGGTTGGCGGCGGGTGGGGGCGTTGAGGCCGTGAGGACGGCGTGGTTGGAGGTAGGAGGGAGCCAGGGGCTGAGATCGACACTGCCTTCCATTTGACCGCCCTGGCGGAGGCGGATGACGACCGAGGAGATGAGCAGGCGCTCCGGATCGGCGTGAACGCGGGCGTCGATGCGGATTCCGGTGGCGACAACGCCGGTGCCAATGTAGGAACCGCCGTCGATGTGGACAGGACCGTCAATGCGGAATTTTCCGCCTTCTCCGGCAGCGCTGAGATCGAGATGGGCGATGCCTTCCTTCGTGAAGGGAAAGCCGAGGACCGGATCGAGGAGCTTCATGTCGAGATCGCCGAGGACCTTGGCCTGCCATTGGGGACGGGTGAAGTTGTGGAGCGATCCAGAGGCTTCAAGGGTGTGCGTGCCGGCGCCGGCGGCGCTGGAGAAGAGGCGGAAGGAGCGCAGGTTTACGGTGGAGCGGGTAAGGTCGAGGATGGCCTGGAAGCGGCCGCGCCCTGATTCGGAGTCGGATTTGCGGGCGTCGCGGTCGAGATTGATGTCGGCTGCGCCGGCTTCGATGCGATAGGTTTCTGGATTTGAGAAGGTAGCTGGAATGTAACGCAGGACCAGGGAAACATCGCTGGCCTGGAAGTCGAGGGGCTGCCAGCGGTTCTGGAAGTCGAAGGAGTCGGCGCGGTTGTCGTAGTCGATGACGCCCTGGCTGAGTGCGATGTGTCCGGCGTGCAGGTCAAAGAGGGTGTTGAGGTTGTATTGGTTTGAGCTGCTGGGTATGCGGGGATGGGGCTGGTTGGTGGAGCCGTCCTGATAAACGATGAGGTGGAAGGCGGGGTGGACAATGTCGAGCGAGCGGAGGTGAACGGTTGGGCTCCAGAAGCCGAAGAGGCTGAAGTCTGCGCGGAGGCGGTCGACGCTGGCGTAGGGTGCTTCGCCAGAAGCCTCAGTTCCGTGGATGACGAGACCGCTGGCTTCAGCCTCAAGATGAAGCGGACTCCATTGGAAGGATGCAATCTGGACTGTGCCGCCAGTGGATTTTTCGAGTTCGACGATGAGGCGGTTTCGGATCATGTTCTCAAATTGCGCAGAGCTTATCCAGATCAGGAGGCCGGCTGAGACCAGGATTACGAGGGCAACGAGTCCGGCGAGCGCGAGCGGGACGTGGCGGAGGAAGAAGCGGCGCAGGCGGCTGGGGCGCGGCGGCTGGGTGAGTTCGGGCTCGTTGGCTTCCGGCTCGTCGGATACTGGCGAGATGGGTTCGGGAAGGTTGGTATGGGGCTCGGTCATCGGCTTCCGTTCCCTTCCGCGGCCATTGGCATTTTCGCGGCGCTGGATTTGTCCTCAGGAGATTCGAGGGAGGGGTCCTGAAGCGAAGGGGCAAGGATTTCGACATCGCCCTGTTTGCGAAGGTTGGTGAGCCACTCATCAAAGAGAAGATTGACGTGCTGCTCGAGGAGGATCTCCTGAATGCGGGGCGAGACGCGTTCGAGCGAGGGAATGGCTTCGCCGGGGCCGTATTGGGGCACGAGGGTGTCGTTGTAGTAGGTTTCGATCTCCTCGGGGGGGATATGAATTCCCTGGCGGAAACGCTGCTCGATGAAGGCGAGAATTCCCAGTCGGTAGCGGAGATAGGTGTTGACGCGCTCGGCGGTGAGGTGATGTTCGGCGAGGAAGGCTTTCCATCCTGCGTCTGAGGCGCAGTTCTGGTGGACGCAGGCGGGGAGTTCCTTGCGAATTTCCGCGAGGCGGGCGGCCACTTCCTTCGGGGAGGGCTCGACGGACTGCGCATCTTCGCGGCGAATCTGCTGCTCGATGAGGGCGCGGCTGATGAGCTGCTCGAGAGCGTGTTGGCGGGTGAGGACCCCGTGGCCACCGCGGGCCGGATCGAGAACCGAGAGGCTGATTTCGTTGTCGATGTCGCTGGAGAGGATGGCATGGCGGTTGACGACGGCAACAACGCTGTCGAGTACGACGGGGGATTGAGCGCGGACCGAGAGGGCGAGCAGGACGAGGAGGATTGAGGCCAGGAGCGGGGCAAGGAAGCGGGGGGAGTGTTTGCGATCCCACCCTGGCCGCGATAAAGCCGCGGCGAGGATGGGGCACCCTGAGTTTTCGCGGAGCATGGGGTACCTGGAGTTACTTCCGAGGCTGGGACTACCGGCGCGCGCGGGGGCGTTTGTGGTGCGTTGCCGGGTTAGGAGATGGGTGGTCATCAGAAGGTTTGCCCGAGGCTGAAGATGAAGTTGAAGTGGGAAGCCTCTCCGACGTGCGGGTCGGAATAAGGGCCCAGAGGGTTTGTGGTCGAGAGGCCTGTGGAGTAGTTGATGTTGACCGGGTAGATAGGCGGATTGAGGTTGTAGCTGAAATCCAGGCGAATAGGCCCGACCGGAGTATGGTAGCGCAGGCCGATTCCGGGTGCGTGCGAGAAGTAGTTGAAGCTGCAGATTCCCTGTTGTCCGGTGGAAGTGAGTGGCCCCTCGGTGGCACCGCTGGGACTGGGAGGAATGATGTTTCCACTGCTGTCGACTGTGGCCGGGGTGAGCACTTTGCAAGTATCGCGATGGGGCTGGTGGAAACGCAGCGCGCTGGCCCAGATGTCGCCTGCGTTGGTGAAGACGTTTCCCATGTCTTCGAAGAGGACGAAGCTGACGGTGTTGCCGAGCCATGGAAGGGTGGGGGGCGGAAGGCGGAGTTCAGTGCTGTTGACAAGGGCTCCTGCGCCGCCGATGGGGTATCCGGTTTCCGGGTCTCGGGGGCCTGCGCCGTTGAAGGAAAATCCGCGCAGGGAGGTTGGCCCGCCGGAGAAGAGGCGCTCGGGGAGCGGAATGAGCAGGCTGGAGCCTGTGCCGAAGGAGCGGATCTGTCCGTAGCGGGTGTTGCGGGCCAGGACGAAGCGGCCTTTATTGAAGCCGTAGTAGCTGGAGTTGGTCAGGTCGAGGCGATTGAACTGGGCCTCTGCGCCAATGGTTTTGTTGGAGAAAAACTCCTGAAAACTGGTGTAGGTTCCGCGGTGGGCGTCGAGGGGAGAATCGCGGGTGTCGCGAATCCAAGTGATGGCGGGGCCGGCGACGCGGACGGCGGTAGCGAGCTCCTCGATTGCGCCGGGGTAGACCTGGAGGCTGCTGGCGGAGACCTTGACGCGGCGGAAGTCGTACTCGTAGATGAGGGTGTTTGCCTTGGAGAGCCAGGAGCCCGGGAGCTGAAAGCTCTCGTTGAATCGGAAACTGGCCTCGAGACGGGAGGCGACGTAGGTGGTAACGTCTTTGCTGTTGGCGTAGCCGCCCGCAAAGGTGACGCCCAGGTTGCGGTTGCCGCTGAAGTGCGGAACCTGGTAGAGGAAGTTGATTTTCTGTTCGAGAAGGCCGTAGGTTCCCTGGAGGGAGGCCGACTGGGCGCGGCCGAAGAGGTTGTTGCGGGTGAGGTCGCCGAGGACGCGCGGGCTGACGCCGGTGACTCCCTCGGGGTTGCATTTGACGCCTCCGGCATTGGCGCCGGCGCAGTTGTTCTGCGGGGTTCCGGTCTGGGCCTCGAAACCGAAGCCGTAGGTGAGGGCCCAGCGGCGGGCCTCGGAGGCCTGGAGGAGAATCGTCTTGCGGCTTGCGCCTCCGTTGGGGTTTTCGACCGCGGCATTGACTTCGTTGAACAGAGCCAGTTCGTAGAGGTTGCGCTGGGTGGTGAGCAGAGCGGTCTGATCGAGCGGGTCACCGGCATGCAGAGTGATGGCGCGCGCGACGGTATCAGGCCGGGTGTATTGCAGACCGGTGAGGAGCACGTTACGGACGAAGATCTGGGGGCCTTCGACAACATGGAAGGCGACCTTGACCTTGTTGGGATCGGAGGGTTCCGACTGCTGGGCTACGGTGACGCTGACCTGCTCGAAGCCACGGCTCATGTAGTCGGTGATCAGCGCGTCGCGGTCTCCGGCGAGGTATCGCGGGGAGAGCAACTGTCCGGGGGCGGTGTTGAGCAGGGGCGTAAGCTGGTTGGCCTCGACGTGGTCGTTGCCGTCGATGGTGACCGACCCTACACGAATCTGCGGGCCTTCATCGATGCGGTAGGTGACAACGAGGGGAGCGATGCGCGCCTTTGCGGATGCAGACCGTCTGGCGGCGCCACCGCCCTGCCCCGTACCTGCGGCTGTTTGCGGAGCGGGGTTATCGGCGGCGCCGGTTTCCGGAGTACTGGTTTCCGGGGTGACGCTGACGTTTGCGAAGCCGTTGTTGCGGTAGACGGCCTGGAGCGCGGCGACGTCTGAGGCAACCAGCGCCTGGCTGTAGGCACCGTGACGATCGAGCGTGTCGGCAGCGTGGACGCTGAGCAGGTCCTTGAGGGTTGCCTCGTCGAAGTAGTGGTTCCCGGTGACGGAGACGCTGTCGACACGGCGGCGAGGCCCGAGGTCGACATCGAAAACGATCAGAACCTGCTGGCCGTCGTTGGTGCGCTGCCGGTGGGTGACCTTTGCGTCGAAGTATCCCTGGCGCTGATAGTAGTCGCGGAGGCGGCGGCTGCCTTCGTTGAGCAGATCCTCGTCTACGCTGCCTTCTTCAAAGATGGGGATGATGCGCCTGATGCGGTCGTCGCCGATGACGGCGCCCTGCACGAGGACTTTAACGACGGGACCGCGATTGACGGAAAAACTGTAGTTGACCCTTTTGGATGCGGGATCGTATCGCTGAGAGATGAGCTTGAGTTCGACCTCCATCCGATTCTGTTTCTGGTAGTGCTTGAGGACTCCGGAAAGTGCGCGGTTGGCGGTGTCGTGGTCTACGTGGGCATCGGATTTGAGGTGGGCGTAGCGGCGGAATTCCTGGACGGACATTCCGGAGTCTCCAGTGACCTGGACCTTGCCGATGCGGGCCTGGGAGCCGGAGACGACATTGAAGGAAATATTGACAAGCTGCTCATTGGGGTGGGGCGTGAGCTTCGGAGAGATGGTGGGCTCGAAGAATCCGTTTTCGGCCAGGGTCTGGCGCATCTGCTTCATGGCGCTGGAGAGTTTGGCCTGGGTAAAACGGGTGCCGGGGACGAGTTGGCTGGCGCGTTGCAGCTGGGTGTTCAGCGTGGCGCCCTTGGCGCCGTAGACGTCGACAGTGCCGATGAAGTTGCGGGGGCTTCCGTTGAAAATCAGGTCAATGCCGTCCGGGCCGCGTACGCCCTCGACCTGGAGGGTTTCGTACAGTCCGGTGGCATAGAGCTGGCGGAGGCTTTGGCTCAGGTCTTCCGGGCTGAGGGGCTTTGCCACGGCCTGAGGGAGATGGCCTGGAAGTGGTTCGAGGCGATCGGCGGCAACGCCCTGGAAAGAGATGGAGTGGACGGGGAGTCCGGACCACTGGAGCAGGAATGCGGCGGCTGGCTGGGCGGGCACGGACGCCTGGGACAGGGCAGGCCTGGCGCCGGGAGCGCAGAGAAGCAGGCTTGCGAGCAGAACCCCGCAATGCAACCCTCCGCGCCTGCCGCACTTTCCTGCCGGCTTTCTCCGCAAAACTATTTCTCCCAACAACGCGGGGTTCTTGCCCCTTTGCGTGACGGTGGACCTTCGGGGCAGGAATTGATGGCGATAGCTTGGGTCGTGGTTTGCCGAAGCTGCGGCCTTTCGATCCGCTCCCCCTTTCCCCTATACTAGCGAGGACAGAAGGCTTTGGCAGCCTTGACTAGTCACAAGAGCGGTTCCCCCTAAGGAAACTCATGCCCGATTCGCAGTTTCCCACGCCACCGACGAAGGACACATCTCCTGCATTGGACGCAGCGGCCGACGTTCCCGCTTCGACCACCAGGCGGATAACTTTTGCGCGCTCCGCACCTGATCCAGCCGAGGCCGATGCGCTGCGCCGTGCGCAGGCTGGCGACCATCATGGGTTTGCCGAACTCTACTTTTTGCACAAAAGGCGCATCTACTCCTTATGTCTGCGCATGGTGGGGAATATTGCGGAGGCAGAGGACCTGACGCAGGAGGCATTTCTTCAACTGCACCGGAAAATCGGGACTTTCCGGGGCGACTCGGCGTTTTCGACCTGGCTGCACCGGCTGGCGGTGAATGTGGTGCTGATGCAACTGCGCAAGAAGGGGTTGAACACGACTTCGCTGGATGCGGCGATGGAGCCGGGTCCGGATGAGGGCCCGGGACGGAGCTTCGGGACTGCCGATCTGACGCTGAGCGGCGCGATCGACCGGATGGCGCTGGAACGGGCGGTTGCGGATTTGCCGGCGGGTTACCGGTTGATCTTCATCCTGCACGACGTGGAGGGCTACGAGCATAACGAGATTGCCTCCATGCTGGAATGTTCGATTGGGAACAGCAAGTCGCAATTGCACAAGGCACGGCTGCGGTTACGCGATGCCCTGCGCAAGACTGCTGACAAGGAGGCGCAGCCATGACCAGCGATGCGAGCAATATGAGCTGCGCTGAGTTTCAGGCACAACTGGCGGACCTGATTGGCTCAGGGGCAAACGCAGCGGACCATCCTCATATCCGAAGCTGCGAGCGATGCCGGGCCTTGCTTGCCGATCTTGAGACCATTGCCGAGGCGGCTCGGCAACTGCTGCCGGTGGAGGAACCACCGGACGCGCTGTGGGAACAGATCGAGTCGGCGATCAGGAACGAAGAAGGCGGAGAC
>DATKWA010000149.1:0-5030 GCA_035529815.1 Occallatibacter sp.
TTACGCTATCGGTTTCACTTTTAGTCAGGTATAGCCATTTCGTTCCCGGGTCCCAGGCCCCCCAAGGGACCCGGAGAATCTCGAATCAGCAACAATCCGATTTGCAGATTAATTCCGCAATCTGCGTATGATGAAAGTCGATGGCGAGCATTTTTGAAAAACTCAATCTGAAGGACAGGCAGGAGATGGTGGTACTCAACGCACCGGCGAGCTTTGAGATGGAGCTTGCACGGCTACCGGTAAGGACCATTCATCGCAGCTTGGCATCGGTCGCGGAGACTAAGTTTTTGCTGGCGTTTGTGACCCGCAAAAGCGAAGTAAACACATTGGCGCCCCAGATTGCCAAGCGCGCCAAAGGCGATGCCGTCGTGTGGTTCGCATATCCCAAGGGCACTTCGAAGAAGTACAAGTGTGATTTCAACCGCGATACTGGCTGGGACCTGCTGAAGGCCACAGGCTTTGATACCGTGCGCGCGGTAGCTATCGACGAAGACTGGACAGGCCTTCGGTTCCGGCGCACGGAATTCATCAAGGCGCGATCGTAGCGCGAATTCGAAGTACCGCTTCCGCAATTCCAATGGCGCAAGTCAGCGGAATAAGACCTACTCGATTTGAAACAGACCAGGCAGCACTTCCCCGGCTTTGCCTACGACGACATGCGTAAATGCTGAGGCATTCAGCGGTGCCTCTGGCCCGATGTACACAGTGCGCGCTCCCCCTTGCTTTGCCCAATGAACGAAATTAGCCGCCGGATACACCGAGCCGGAGGTGCCGACAACCACCATCAGTGTGGCCTTGGCGATCCCTTGCTGGATGCGCTCCATTTCGAGGGGAATCTCCCCAAAGAAAACGATGTTCGGGCGAAGCCGTCCGCCACACGAACAGCGGCCGACATCGGCAAGGCTGGCGTAGATAGCGTGGTCTTCAACCGGTGGCGCGCCGCAGTCGCGCTCGCAGCGGGCTTGGTTGAGTTCGCCATGCATGTGGACAATGCGAACGGAACCTGCACGTTCGTGCAGGTCGTCCACGTTCTGGGTACAAAGAAAGAAGCGCTCGCCGATCTGCTTCTCAACCGCGGCCAGCGCAAAATGCGCGGGGTTAGGCTCGGCATTGGCACCCGAGGCGCGGCGGTCTGAGTAAAACTTCCATACCCGATCCGGGTTGCGCTCCCAGGCCTCAGGCGTGCACACGTCCTCGATTCGGTTGCCTGCCCACAAACCGTCTTCGGCGCGAAATGTAGGTAGGCCGCTCTCGGCGCTGATGCCAGCACCAGTTAGAACGAACACGCTATCTTTGGCCGCGATGGAAATGGCAGTCATGGAGTTCTTGTGATTTCCGGCCCGGAAAGCTTCGCATCCCCCTTGCAGGCAGTTTGCTTCAACAACGCCTGACCGCAGTTCGGCCGCCTCAAGCGCCGCAAGCGGACAACACGAGGCGACCTTTCACGGCTCCAGGAGTACCTTGCCCGTTGTCTTGCGGGACTCCAGATCCGCTTGCGCCTGCCCGGCTTCGTCGAGCGGATAAATGTGCTCAGTACGCAGCTTGAGGGCGCCGCTTGCGGCCCATCCCAGCACTTCGCTCGCACGCCACTCCAACTCTGCACGACTGGCAAGGTAGTGCCACAAGGTAGGTCGAGTCACAAACAGCGATCCCTTACCGCTCAGCTGGATCAGATCGAAGGGCGGCACAGCTCCGCTCGATCCTCCAAAAAGGGCAAGTAGTCCACGGGGTCTCAAACAGTTCAAGCTCCCCTCAAATGTCGTCTTGCCCACCGAGTCGTAGACCACATCGACGCCCTTGCCTCCCGTAAGCCTCTTCACCTCCGTTTCAAAATCCTGCTCGGTGTAAAGAATCACGTCCGAGGCGCCTGCCTCGCGCGAAAGTTCTGCCTTGGAGGGCGTAGAAACGGTAGTGATAACGCGGACGCCAATCCGTGTCGCCACCTGCGTCAACAGCAACCCCACGCCGCCGGCCCCGGCATGAACAAGTGCCGTCTCCCCGGCCTTGAGCGGGTAAGTGGAGCAGGCCAGGTAGTGCGCAGTCATGCCTTGCAACATCGCGGCAGCGGCCTTCTCGGGTATCAGACCGGGCGGCACCTTCACCAGTTGCGCGGCGGGCACAAGCGCGTACTCGGCATAGCTGCCCATCACAGACACGGATGCAACCAGATCGCCCGCCTCAAATCCAGTCACGCCGGGCCCGAGTTCCTCCACGGTTCCTGCCGCTTCGCTGCCAGGAATAAGCGGAAATGAGGCCTTGTACTGCCCCTTGCGAAAGTAGATCTCAATGAAGTTGACACCAGTTGCCTCAACGCGGATCAGAATCTGCCCAGGGCCGGGACGTGGAATAGGCAGTTCGACCAGTCGAAGAACCTCTGGCCCGCCCGCTTCTTGAATTTCGATAGCTTTCATATCAGGGTAAGCATCAACCTTGAGGGTAGGCTGAGGCAAGGGGATTCGAGGCGCAGACCATTGCCGCGCGCCCAAAATGCTCAACAAACACAAAACCCCGTCCAGCCTGGGCTCGACGGAGTTCGAGTTCTTCCTGGTCCGTGCTCTCTGCCCTTAGAAGTTGTCTTCCTTGCTCTCTGACAACAGACTCTGCTCGTCGGCTGAAGCCAGGCGCACAAGCCGATCGACAGCGTAAGAGGCCGGGGGATCGTTGGTGTAGTAGTGACGCACCTGCAGCTCGCCCAGAAGGCCGATGGCCAGCAGTTGAATCCCGGAGACAATGAGCACCGAACCGATGACGAACATGGGGCCGTGGTGGTGCATCACATCCAAGCCCGGATTCAGTATCTTCATTCCCAGCAGGATCGCTGCCATCAAACTGCCGGCCATCATCCCCAACAGCCCGAGGCCGCCAAAGAAGTGCAGCGGCCTGCTCATGTACTTGAGCAGGAAGCGAATGGTCAGCAGATCGAAAAATACCCGAAAAGTACGCCCAATGCCGTAGTGACTCTTGCCACGCTCACGATTCACGTTGCGGATCGGAATCTCGCAGATCGAGGCGCCATACCAGCTGGCCAGCGCCGGGATGAACCGGTGCATCTCGCCGTACAGAGGAATGTTGTGAATCACTTCGCGGCGATAGGCCTTGAAGGTGGTGCCGAAGTCGTGAATGTCGACGCCGGAGAGCTTCGACATCAGCCAATTGGCGCAACGCGAGGGAATGCGCCGCATCACAAAGTTGTCGATGCGATCCCTGCGCCAGCCAGAGACCACATCGTACCCCTCATCGAGCTTCTCAAGGAACGCCGGGATGTCGTTGGGATCGTGCTGCAGATCGCCATCCATGGCCAGAATAAACTCGCCCGTGGCGTGGTCGAAGCCGGCTGAAAGGGCCGATGTCTGACCGAAGTTGCGCCGAAGCTTCACCACCAGGACGCGGCTGTCGACCGCGGCAATCTCTTCAAGGAGCTTGTAGGTCCGGTCGTTTGAGCCGTCGTCCACCAGCACCAGTTCAAAGCTGTCGTCCACCTGCTCCATCACTTGCTTCAGGCGCGCGTACAACACAGTCACGTTTTCTTCTTCGTTGTGAAAAGGCACGACGATTGAGTATTTCGCCATATTGCTCTCTTAGACGCAGATTTGTAGAAGCAGGGCTACTTCCTTAGACGCAGATTTGTAGAAGCAGGGCTACTTCGAAGTGTGTAAATATCTCACATAGCGGGCCGCGCGTTTGAGTGCGGGGCATTCACCTCAGCCTTACACCCGGAGAACGAAGAGGATTTCTGTCAGAATTCAGACTTCGATCCAGACCCTGATAGGAGCGACGTGGGGATATTCCTCTTGAGTGCCACCGACCCCAGTCCACCGTGATGCCCCTGGATTCAAGAGGTGCTTAGCGATCCAGTTCGTCGAGCATCTCCTGCATCTCACTGAGGGCATGATGGTTGCCAGTCCTAGTAGCGCACGCAATTCCCGCCCTCAGGCGTTCGATCGCCTCCGGTTCCCGCCCGGCATTCGCCAGTGTCTGAGCGGCCATAAAATAACCGGCCGTGTAATCGGGGGCGCTGGCAAGCAAAGTCGAGAACTCTCCCAGCGCCGCCTCAGTGTCTCCGCTCCCGGCAAGTTCCATGGCCAGGCCATAACGGGCAAAGCTGTTTGTTGGGTCCAGCGCCAAAATATCTTTTAATCCCGTAATTTTGTCCATTTCGCTCGTATTCAGCCCTGAGTTTCCAGCCAGGGCCGCGGGGGATTTGCGTAATTGGCGAGGATTGCCGAAACTGGAACTGTACGCTTGACCGCAGTTCGCTGGTCACGTCGCCTGCCAACACCTCCATTGTAGCTGGAGTGTGGGTTGATCCGGCCGAAGTCGAGCTGGGCGGCGAATGGAGCAATTGCACGATGAGAAACGAACCCAAAAGCGATCCGGTCTCCAATCCGGTCGCGCGCTCCGTGGCCAGCACCCAGTCAGAGATGACTGAGATCATCCTGCCCAACGACACCAACATGCTGGGAAACCTGCTCGGTGGCCGTTTGATGCACTTCATCGATCTGACCGGCGCCATGGCTGCCTACCGCCATGCGCGGACCCATGTAGTAACAGCGGCAATGGATCATATCGACTTCATCCGTCCGGTGCGCCTGGGCGATCTGCTCACGCTCCGGTCCAGCGTCAACCGTGCATTCACCAGTTCCATGGAAGTAGGAGTAAAGGTGTGGGCTGAAAACACGCGGACCGGCAAAGTGGTGCACGTCGCCAGCGCCTACCTTGTGTTTGTCGCAATCGACGAGCACGGTCGATCGCAGAGAATTCCGCAACTGCAGCCGGAAACTCCAGACGAAATCAGGCGGCACGCAGATGCCTTGCGCCGTCGTAAACACCGCGAGGCAGAGCACGCGCGCCGTAAAGACGAACGGCTTGTCACCGCAGCATTAGAAGATGCCACGGACAGCCAGTCCTGAGCAAACGAAAACGAAGTTAAAAGAATTATCCACCGAGAGCAAGGTTTCAAGAAAAGGAGCAATCAATCACTATGGCGCATTCCAATGCCATGCCTTCGCCGGTCGCTTTACCCGGCGTCT
>DATKWA010000150.1:0-11885 GCA_035529815.1 Occallatibacter sp.
GCCGAGACGGACATCAGCAGAACAAACCACGTCCCGAGCCCCGCCATGATGTGGTAGGCGTAGAAGAGAAGCGGCAGCGCCGTAGGCCACTGATCCTGCGGAAACTGGTCCAGCCCCTTCACTTCCGCCTTCGTCGTCCCATAGATGAGCAGGCTCAACATGTCGTTGACGACGATGGGATTGTCGATCTGGCCGGTCACTTCGTTGGGCTGGCCGATCAGCACGATGCCTGCGCCGGTCTCCGTCCTGAAGAGGCCCTCCATGCCGGCCATCGCCGCTGGTTGGTTGTGCGCCACGTATTTGCCATGCATGTCGCCGGTGGGGAAGATGATGAGGATCGAGGCGATCACGCCGACAATCACTCCAACCTTCAAAAAGATGCGTCCATACTGTTCGCGCCGCTTCTCCAGCAGGTAAAAGGCACCCACGGCAGCCATCACAAACGAGCCTGTGACAACTGCTCCGGTCATGTTGTGCGCATATTGCAGAAGCGCCCAGGGGTTGAGCAGCAGATGCCAGAAGCTGAGTACTTCAAACTGCCCATTGGGGAGCCGGTCAAAGGCCACCGGATGCTGCATCCATGCGTCCGTAACGATGATGAAGTAGCCGGAGATCCACGAGCCAACAAAGACCATCACCGCAGAGAACCAGTGCATCAGTTTCGAGATTCGCTTCTCTCCATAGAGAAACAGCCCCAGAAAAGCCGACTCGAGAAAGAAGCTGAAGACGCCCTCCATGGCCAGCGGCTGACCAATCACCCCGCCTGAAAGCGCTGAGAAGCGCGCCCAGTTTGTGCCGAACTCGAACTCCATGGGAATGCCTGTAACCACGCCAAAGACGAAGTTGATGGCGAAGATGCGGCCCCAGAAGCGTGCTGCGCGATCCCACTCCTCGCCGCCGGTTTTGAGCGCAACTGACTTTAGGATCACGATCAACAGGCCAAGGCCCATGGTGAGCTGGGGAAACAGGTAGTGGAAGGTTATGGTGAACGCAAAGTGCAACCGGTGGATCAGTTCACTGCTCATGCAGTGCCTCCTCTTGCTGAACGGGGCCGAGGGACGAAAGAACAATCCGTTTGGGAATTGGCGACGTGGACAAAAGACGCACGAAAGTAGGATTGGAACCCTTGCGCGCACTGGGCTTTAAAACATGCTATGAACGTCGCTTCATTTCACTCAGTGATTTAAATCACATGCAATGAAGGCGCTCAACCCTGATTCTAACTCTGCGGGGAGACATTCTGGCGAGGCTGCACCGTCGTCCTTCCACGTTTCTGCGATAACCCGCAAATTGCATTAAAGATGGGATAATCCTGAGATGCGGATTGCGATCATTGGCGGTGGCATAGCGGGGCTGGCAGCCGCCTATGAGCTGGAGAAGGCGCGCGGCGCAGGCGTGCCGGTCGAGTACACGCTCTTTGAAGCGAGCGAACGGCTGGGCGGGTCGCTGTCGTCGGAGATTGTGAACGGCGCAGTGCTGGAAAAAGGGCCTGATTCCTTTTTGACCGAGAAGCCCGCGGCGGCCGAGCTGTGCCGCGAGCTTGGGCTGGGCACGGAGCTGCTGCCATCCAACGACGCGGCCCGCAAGACATATATTCTGGTGCGCAACCGCCTTGTGGCCTTGCCGGACGGGCTCATGTTTCTGGTGCCCACCAAGCTGATTCCTACCGCGCTGACGCGGTTGTTCAGCGTTTCCACCAAGATTCGCATGGCGCTCGAACTGCTACACCCGCCGCGTCCCAGCGGACTTCCCGACGAATCCGTCGCCTCACTGGTCGAGCGGCATTTTGGCAAGGAGGCCGTGGACCGGCTCGCCGATCCGCTGCTCTCCGGCATCTACGGCGGCGACGCCGCACAATTGAGCGCCCGCACCGTACTGCCCGGACTTGTGAAGATGGAGACCGAACACGGCTCGCTCACCCGCGGCATGCTGGCCGCGCACGCCAAGATGCGCGCCAAAGCCAAGGCCACCGCAAAAGGCAACAGCCACTCAAAATCCGGAACCGGCGCTAAACCTGCACCCAGGGCGATCTTCACGGCGCTGCGCCGCGGAATGCAGCAGTTGGTCGATGCTCTGGTGGCCCGGCTCAATCCGGCCTCCCTGCGCGTAGCTGCGCCAGTGACCGCAATCGAAAAGACCGCACAAGGGTGGAGAGTGGAAGCCGCCGGCTCCGCCGAGGACTCCAACGCATGTTTTGACGCATTGATTGTCGCCTCGCCGGCTTGGGCCGCGGGCGCACTGCTCGGCAAGGTCGATCCGGAACTTGGCCGAGAGCTGAGCGCGATTCCCTACTCTTCGTCGATCACCGTCAACCTGGTCTACGACGAGAGCAAACTCGGACAACTTCCTGACGGATTCGGTTTTCTGGTTCCCGCCGTCGAGGGTCGCGCCATGCTGGCCTGCACCTTTGTCCATCGCAAATTTCTGGGCCGCACGCCGCCGGGCAAGGCTGTCTTCCGCGCTTTCCTGGGCGGCATGAAGAATGAAGCGTTGCTTACCGAACCGGACGAGGCACTGGTCGCGATTGTCCGCCGCGAGCTGAGCGAAATCCTGGGCGACAAGACAATCGGCACCCACGTTGAGCCTGAACACACGCAGGTTTCGCGCTGGCGCCGGGCGATGGCCCAATATGCCGTTGGGCACCAGGAGCGTGTCGCCCGCATCGCCGCACACGTGGCCGCATTGCCCGGCCTGCGTCTCGTCGGCAATGCATACGACGGTATCGGCATCCCCGACTGCATCCGCCTTGGGCGGAATGCTGCGAAGGATCTGTGCGCCTCTATCGCGGAATTATCGGCAAAATAACCGCACTTGGATGTTCGCTGTCGTGAAGAATTGTGTTGGTGGCCTTCACAAACTCGGCGCTCTCCGCTGCGCTTTTGCCCGTATTCAGGTTGCGGTCGAAGCGCGGAAAGTTGCTGCTGCTCACTTCCAGGCGAATCCTGTGGCCCTTCAGAAAGACATTGCTCGTTGACCACAAGTCGATTTTGTACTCGTAGATTTTGCCCGGCACAATCGGTGTCGGCTTCTCCATAGACTCGCGATAGCGCGCCCGCAGAATGCCTTCCGTCAGGTTGTATGCTTTGCCATCTGGGCCCACATCGACCAGCTTGCCGGTAAAGTCCGTATCCACCGCCGAAGACTTCGCGTAGAGATCGAGCGTGATGGGCCCGGTGACTTCTGTATCCCGATCGAGTGGTGGCGTGGAGTAGACCAGCACATCCGGCCGCGCTTCCACCTGGCTTTGGTCGCGTGGGCCCGGCGCCAGGTGCAGCGTATCGCAGCACAGCGGCCCACCCACGGTCGGCACTGGATTGGCTGGATCGTAGACGTAGCTGTCGGCCGCTTCGTTACGCGAAGCAACAATCGAAAGCACGCCATCACCCGCGGCGCTGTTGGCCTTGCCGTCCGAGTGCAGGGAATAGCGCGTTTCCTGCGTGCGCTCCAGCGGCCAATTGGCCTCGTCGCGCCACTTGTTCTCGCCCATGACGAAAATCTTGACCAATTTGCCATTCGCAAACTGGTTTTGTTTGCCCTTGAAAAGGTAGTCGTACCAGTCCAGCGTGATTGCGTCTTCGTCAAACGCCGCATCGGGACCGAAATCGAGCTCCCCCACCTTCCGCCCAAAGCCCGAGTGCCCCCCGATGGCAACCACGAGTTGCGTCTTTGTTCGTGCGGCTTCAGTGCCTCCGTGCGCGCGAATGCCCAGGTAGTTTCTGATCGAGCCGCCCTGGAACAGGTCGTACCAAGCCGAGATCACGAGCGCCGGAACCTGAATGTTCCCATAATTTTCTTCAATCGACCACTGCTTCCAATAGCCGTCGTAGTTGGGATGTGCAAGCCAATCAAGAAAGTAGGGAGCCAGCTCGCGGGTCAGCTTTGTGCCGTCCGCAGCTTGAACGTTGAAGACGGGGTATTGCGTGAGCGGCAGCGCCTTAGCCCCCTCAAGGGCATTGCTTGCGTCTTTCAGCGCGCGATTCGCCGTGTCCTGCGCCAATCCCGTTGTCCACGACTCGTCAAACCACTGCTCGAATGCGCCGCCCTGATAGGTCCAGTTTGCGTGGTAATTGCTGGCCGTCACCACCGGGCAAATTCCGGCCAGGTGCGGCGGGCGAGCGATGGCCGCCAGCATCT
The DNA here is from genome assembly GCA_035529815.1 of Occallatibacter sp. Classification (GTDB taxonomy): domain Bacteria; phylum Acidobacteriota; class Terriglobia; order Terriglobales; family Acidobacteriaceae; genus Telmatobacter. The sequence goes on from DATKWA010000150.1 coordinate 4,135, forward strand.
GCGTAGCGCCCACATACGAGCCGCTGAACATGCCTACCTTGCCGTTCGCGTGCGGCAGGGCAGAGGCCCACTCCACCGCGTCGTAGCCGTCGTTAATCTCATGCTTGAACGGATACCATTCGCCCTCGGACGTGTACCTTCCGCGCGTATCCTGAATCACCACCAGGTAGCCGCGCTTGGCCATCTTCGTCCCCAGCGCTTCGTCGCGGCTCTTGTCGTAAGGTGTTCGCTTGAGCAGCACGTACAGAGACTCCGCGCCGGCGGGCCGGTAGACATCGGCGTAAAGCGTCACGCCGTCGCGGGTCTTCATCGCGACATTGTGCTCCACAATCACGCCATCCGACGTTTGGGACTGGGCGATAGAGCCCGGCAAGAACGCGCCAGCAAAGGCTGCGGCAAAAGCAACAAGGCAAAGAATCTTCTTCAGCATGGAGGGTTGGTCCTCATCTTCTCAAGATCGGATATCGAAATCGCACGTCTAGATCGAATCTGTAGGTCGCATCGATTATAGGGTTCCTGCGCACCGGGCTGCGAGGCTGTATGCGCAATTCCAGCGCCGCTCGCCGTATACTCGACCAAGAGTATGTCGACCCACACAGACACAATTTTGTCCGCAATTCTGGCCAAGACCCGGTCCACTGTTGCCACGGCCAAAAAGACCGTGCCGCTTGCCGATCTTGAGCGGAAGATCACGCATCGCCCGCGTGGCTGGGCTGCTGCGTTGCGGCGTCAGGCGGCGGTCGGGGCCGCTGTGATCGCCGAGATCAAGAAGGCCTCCCCGTCCAAGGGGCTGATTCGCGCCGACTTTGACCCGGCCTGGCTGGCCGCGCGTTATCGCGCCGGCGGTGCGGCTGCGCTTTCAGTCCTCACCGATGAACCGTATTTTCAAGGCAGTCTGCGCAATCTGGAGCTGGCCTCGGATGCCGCGCCGCTGCCCTGCCTGCGCAAGGACTTCATGGTCGACGAGTATCAAATCGTCGAAGCGCGTGCGCATCGCGCCGACGCCATTCTGCTGATCGCCGCCGCGCTGACGGATGCCGAGATGAAGCATCTGGCCGAAGTGGCCGCCGGATTTTCGCTCGATGTTCTGGTCGAGGTGCACACAGCCGATGAGTTGAGCCGCGTACTTGATGTAGGGCTTGCCGCACCGGGCGAAACCGGCGGACTCGCCATCGGGGTGAACAATCGCGATCTGCGCACATTTGAGGTGACTCTGGAAACCTCGCTTGCGCTGGTCGAGCGCATTCCCGCGAACGTGGTGCGCGTGACCGAGAGCGGCATCTTTACCGCGGCTGACATTACCCGCCTGCGCGCGGCCGGTTTTGACGCCTTCCTGATTGGCGAAAGCCTGATGCGCCAGCCAGACCCCGGCGCTGCGCTGGCCGAGTTATTGGCGGGAGTCGGGACGGCCCGATGAGTCTCTGGATCAAAATTTGCGGGAACACATCGCTCGAAGATGCGCGACTGGCTGCCGAGGCCGGAGCCGATGCGGCCGGGTTCGTGTTTGCGCCCGGTCCACGGCGGGTGCATGTGGAACAGGTGGCTGCGATTGTACCGCGCCTGCCCGTGAAAATCGAGAAAATCGGCGTCTTTGTTGATGCTTCGTTTGAAGAAATCGAAGCTGCGGTTCGGGCCATCGGCCTTACCGGCGTGCAACTGCACTTCAACGCCGCGCCGGAGTTGCCTGCTCGACTGCGCACTCAGTTCGGCACCAACTTGCGCATCCTGCGTGTGACGCACTTCAGCGCGGAGTCTGCCGCAGAAGCTGAAGCAATCACGCGCGACGCCAATATAGACGCAGTGCTGGTGGACTCACGCACGGCAACGGCTGTCGGCGGAACCGGCACCACATTCGATTGGCTGGCTGCCAGCAAGACACTCTTCCAGCAAGCACATACGCACGCACGCCGCCTGGTGGTGGCGGGCGGTTTGACGCCCGAGAACGTCGCCGAGGCCATCGCCACGCTGCGACCGTGGGGAGTGGATGTAGTCTCGGGCGTAGAGGCCGCGCCAGGGCGCAAGGACCCGGTCAAGGTAAGAAACTTTGTTGCCAAGGCGCGCGCTGCGGAGTGATGTAAACCGTTCGCCGCTCCTCCTAGTAAACTGAAGTGTCCCCATCTTTTGGCCAAACGAGCAGGAGGCCCTTACAAAATGGCATCGGTTATTCTTCCGGCAGTTCCCTCCGAGTCGCGCCCTGGGCGCTTCGGCATCTACGGCGGCCGTTATGTGCCGGAGACGCTGATGGCGGCCCTGCTCGAACTCGAACATGAGTACGACAAGGCCAAAGCCGACGCTGCCTTTCAGGCGGAGCTTGCAGACCTGCTGAAGAACTATGCGGGCCGGCCCACGCCGCTCTACTTCTGCAAGCGCCTGACCGAGCAGTTGGGCGGGGCAAAAATTTACCTGAAGCGCGAAGACCTTCTGCACACCGGCGCGCACAAGATCAACAACGCGCTGGGCCAGGGTTTGCTGGCCAGGCGCATGGGCAAAAAGCGCATCATCGCCGAAACCGGCGCGGGCCAGCACGGCGTGGCCACCGCGACGGTTTGCGCACTGCTGGGCCTGGAATGCGTCGTCTACATGGGCGAGGTGGACATGGAGCGCCAGGAGCTGAACGTAATGCGCATGCGACTGCTGGGGGCTGAAGTGCGCGGCGTGAGCTCGGGCTCTAAGACGCTGAAAGATGCCATCAGCGAGGCCATGCGCGACTGGGTCACGAACGTCCGGACAACGTATTATCTGCTGGGCAGTGCGCTCGGCGCGCATCCTTACCCGACCATGGTGCGCGATTTCCATCGCTGCATCAGCATCGAGATGAAGCAGCAGATCCTCGAGAAGGAAGGCCGGCTGCCCTCGGTCGTCATCGCCTGCGTCGGCGGCGGGTCGAACGCAATCGGCGCGTTCTACGAGTTCATCCCCGACAAGCAAGTTCGTCTGATCGGCGTAGAAGCCGGCGGTCGCGGGACGGCGCTGGGCGAGCACGCGGCACGCTTCCAGGGCGGCTCACCAGGCGTTCTGCAGGGAACTTTCTCTTACGTTCTGCAGGATGCCGACGGCCAGATTGCGCTGACGCACTCGGTTTCCGCCGGCCTCGACTACGCCTCCATCGGCCCTGAGCATGCCGCGCTGCACGACTCGGGACGGGCGGAGTATGTATCTCAAGACGACGCCGCGGCTCTCGATGCGGTGGTGAAGCTGGCACGGACGGAAGGAATTCTGCCGGCCCTTGAAAGCGCGCACGCCGTAGCCGAGGCTCTGCGCCTTGCTCCCACGCTGCCTGCCCATGACATACTGGTGGTGAACCTCTCTGGACGCGGCGACAAGGATATGGGTATCCTGGCCCGCGAGCTGAATCTTCAGGGAGTGTGACCGCAAACTTCGATGCCGATACGCTTCGATCACAAACCCGGACTGGTCGTCTATCTGACGGCAGGCGACCCCTCGCTCGACGCGACGCGCGCCATTGCGCTTGCGGCAATTGACGCCGGGGCTGATGTGCTCGAGCTTGGTGTTCCATTCAGTGATCCCCTTGGGGATGGCCCGGTAGTGCAGCGCGCCATGGAGCGCGCCGTCGCGCGCGGGACGCGCCTTGCTGACGTGTTGAAACTGGCTGGCGAGATTCATGCCGAGCGGCCGGCGGCCGGTCTGGTGCTCTTCAGCTATTTGAATCCTATTTTGCGCTACGGCTTTCAACGCTTTGCCGACGACGCAGCCCGAGCCGGCGTGGACGGCGTGCTGGCCATCGACATGATTGTGGAGGAAGCCGGCGAGTATCTCGCCGAGCTGGCTCGCGTTGGTCTTGCGCCCATCTTTTTGGCCGCGCCCACCAGCCCCGACGAGCGGCTTGAGGCCATCGCCACCCACTCCAAAGGCTTTGTGTACGCAATCTCGCGCACCGGCATCACTGGCAAGCAGCAGACAATGACGTCCGATGCAGCGGCGCTTGTGGCCCGCATCCGGCGATGGACCACGCTGCCGGTAGCCGTGGGGTTCGGCATTTCAAACGCGGAGCACGTCGCGCAAGTGGCGGCGTTCGCGGATGCCGCGGTTGTCGGCAGCGCTATCGTCGAGCTGATTGAGAACTCGACTGCCGAGAACGCGCCTGGCGCAGTGGCCCGATTTATCAAGGGCCTGCAGCTGCCCCAGGCAGCGCTGGCCCGGTAAATGCCCCCGCAGGCGGTCCGCCATCGCGGACGCCGTTCAATCAGGATTCAACTCCAGTTCCCATGCGCCCGGAGCAAGCAGGCCGGGGTGGAACTCGACACGAGGATTAAATGACGCTGGAAGAATTGCGACTTCGAATTGATGCGCTGGACCGCCAGCTTGTTGAGCTGCTCAGCGAGCGGGCCCGCGCCGCACAGATGGTGGGTACCCTCAAGGCCGCCACTTCGCTGCCGGTTTATGAACCGACGCGCGAAAAGGTTGTCTATGCCAACGTGCGCGCGGCCAACAAGGGACCGCTGCCGGACATCGAGTTGACGCATATCTACGAGCGCATCATCGACGTGATGCGAGCCCTGCAGAGGGATGAGTTGGCATCGCAGAGAAACGCCCAGCCCCCCACTTCGAATGGTGAGCCGGGCCATGCCACCGACGCAGACGCGTCAGAGACAGGGAAGAAACAATGATTGTAGCTATGCAGGAGAAGGCCACCGAAGAGCAGATTGACGCAGTAATCAACGCCATGGTGGAGTCCGGAGTCAACGTTCACCGAACCACCGGCGCTTTCCAGACGATTCTGGCCGGCGTCGGACCAACATCCAAAGTAGAGCTCGGAAAATTCGAACTTCTGCCGGGCGTGCTCTACGTTCATCGAATCACCGCTCCCTACAAGCTGGCCGGGCGCGCCTTTCGCCCCGAAGGCACAAAGGTGGGGTTCGCCAACGGAGTGAAGATTGGCGGCGATCGCACGCATGTGATGGCGGGTCCGTGTTCGATTGAGAACCGCGAACAAATGTTTGAGACGGCCAGGCGCGTGAAGGCCGCCGGCGGCAGCTTTCTGCGTGGAGGCGCCTTCAAGCCGCGCAGCTCGCCCTACGCTTTCCAGGGCCTTGGCATTCCGGGCCTCGAATTGATGCGCGAGGCAGCCGATGCGCATGGGCTGCTGACTGTAAGCGAAGTGATGGAGATTGCGCAGATCGCGCCGATGCTGCCCTTCGTCGATTGCTTCCAGGTAGGCGCGCGCAACATGCAGAACTTCAATCTGCTGCGCGAGCTGGGCCAGGTACGCAAGCCGGTGCTGCTCAAGCGCGGGATTGCAGCGACGATTGAAGAGCTTTTGCTCTCGAGCGAATACATCATGTCCGGCGGCAACTACGATGTCATCCTTTGCGAGCGCGGCATTCGCACCTATGAGACGGCCACGCGCAACACCATGGACATCTCGGCGATTCCGGTGCTGAAGAAGCTCTCGCACTCGCCTGTGGTGGCCGACCCGTCGCATGGCACCGGCCGCCGTGACATGGTTGCTCCCATGGCAAAGGCCTCCATAGCCGCGGGTGCGGACGCGATTCTGATCGAGGTCCATCCCAACGCTGACAAGGCTGCTTCCGACGCCGCGCAGACGCTCTATCTCGATCAGTTTGAGACGCTGATGGGCGAGCTGCGCGTGATTGCTACGGCTGTGGGGAGAAGCTTGTAAGATAAAGCGGAGTTAGCCCGCCGCCGCGGACTCACTCCGCACCTGAAGGAAAATCTATGATTGAGCGCATCGCGATTCTGGGCACGGGACTGCTGGGCACATCGGTGGGCCTTGCCCTGCGCGCTGCGGATTTTCAGGGCTCGATTGTTGGCTGGAATCGCAGTCCGGAGGGCGCACAAGAGGCGCTCTCGATGGGCGCGATCAACTCGATTGCGGCCGACCCTCTTGAAGCTGCGCGGGCAAGCCAGGTAGTGCTGCTGGCCGTGCCCATCTACGCCACGCTCGATTTCATGGACAAGCTGGCGCCGATCCTCGGCCCCCATCATCTGGTGACCGACGTGGGCAGCACCAAGCGAATTATTTCTGAAGCCGGCACACGGCTCTACAACACTCCGGACCGCGCGGCGTTTCTTCCCGGCCATCCCATGGCGGGCAAGGAGCGTGGCGGCGCATCGCTGGGGGATGCAAATCTGTTTCGCGGCGCGGTCTGGCTGTTCACTGACGACCCGCATGCGCAGCGTTCTCCGCAGTCTGCCGCGCTGGTTAAGGGCTGGCGGGAGTGTGTCTCCGCAATGGGCGCAAAAACGCTCGATCTCGACCCTGCGCGCCACGATGAGTTGGTGGCGTGGGTAAGCCACTTGCCGCAATTTCTGGCCACGGCACTCAGTGCATTGCTTGAGGAGCGAGTGGGCGACGCCCCGGAGCTGAAGGACGTGGGCGGACGCGCGCTGCGGGAGATGACGCGGCTCGGCGCGAGCCCCTTCTCCATGTGGCGCGACATTGCTTACACCAATACCGAAGCTGTCGACCACGCTCTCCAGGCGCTGGAGCAGCGCATCGCTCATCTGCGCGAAAACCTGCGCACGCCTGAGCTGCGCGACGAGTTTGAGCAAGCCAATCGGTTCCGTCGAGAGTAGTACGTTTTTTACGCTGTGAAAATAAGTCGAAACCGATTTCAGCAAACCTTAATTTGCGGGTGCTACCGTTGATGGTGTCGATTCAACGGTCCTGGATTGCTGTTTGAAGATTGAATCGAACGGAGAGAGATGAACATGAGAAATGTGCGGATGGTTGTGGTGTCGGTGGCGGCGATGATGCTTGCCGGCTGCCTGCCGGTTTTAGCGCAGACACAGTGGGAAGTGAAGAAAACCCTGCACGTTGGCGGCGAGGGTGGGTGGGACTACGTCACCGTCGATGCCGCGACGCACCGGCTTTTCGTGACGCGCAGCACGCACACGATGGTGATCGACGCCGAGACCGGAAAGACACTGGGCGACATTCCGGGGCAGAAGCGGTCGCATGGCACGGCGATTGTTCCGGCGCTCGGGCGCGGGTTCATTACGGATGGCGGCGGAGCTGGAGCCATTGTGGTCTTCAACCTGAAGACATATGCGGTGCTGGGCACGCTGGCCGCGATGCCGGATGCCGACGGCATCATCTACGACAAGGCGCAGAATCTGATTCTCGCTGTCTCTGGCGACGGCAATGCGCTGATGACGTTCAAGCCGGACATTGATCCGGTCAACGGCAAAATCGATCCACCGATTGCGCTCGCTGGCGCGCCCGAATTTCTTGCCTACGACGGCGACAAAGCCTACGTGAACCTGGAAGACAAGGACCTTGTCGCCGTGGTGGAGTTGAAGACACGCAAGGTGATCGCGCGCTGGCCGGTTGCGCCCGGCGGCCATCCTGTGGGCATGGCGATCGACAGAAAGACGCACCGCTTGTTCGTCGGCTGCCGCAATCCGCAAAAGCTCATCGCGATGAGCACCGAAGACGGCAAGGTGCTGGCGGCTCTGCCCATCGGTGCGGGCGTCGATGCAACCAAGTTTCATGCGGATAAAGCCTTTGCGAGCTGTGGCGATGGAACGCTGACCGTGGCGGGCGAGAAGGCAGGGAAGTTCGAGGTCGAGCAGGTGGTCGAGACGCCGAAAGGCGCGCGCACCATGGGCATTGACGACGCCACCTTCACCCTCTATCTGCCGACGGCAGAGCTTGAAGCGCCGGCTCCGGGAGCAGCTTCACGCCGCCCAACGCCGAAGCCAGGTACGTTCATGCTTGTAGAGGTAGGGCAAAAGTAGGCGCGGTTGCCACAGCACGCAGAGCAAAA
>DATKWA010000151.1:0-8086 GCA_035529815.1 Occallatibacter sp.
TGCGCGGAGATCATGCGCGGGTCGTTGTAGTGGAATCCGCCGATAGTGATCGAGTTGTCGAGCAGCACGCGGTGGTTGGTTACGTTCAGCACCGAAGCTGAGACTCTCCATCGCTCGCCCAGCGCATGCCCTGCCGACACATCGAACGTTGTATGCACGGGAAGGTAGTCTGCCTGATAGGGACCTACGCCCGACCCTGCCAGACCATTCGTGAATCCAGAGCCGTAGTAGACATTGGTTGCGAACCACGTATGTGCCGGCAGGTTCGCGGTGAAGCCCGTGTTGAGCGTGTTTCGCTGGTCGTGGTCGACAGGGGTGTAGTTCGGGCCCAGCGCGCATGCGGGGTCTGTGGGATCGCTGCAGGCGAATCCTCCGATTACATCGCCGCGCTGCTCGGCGATCTGGTTGGAGTAGGTGAGGTGAAATTGGCCCAGCCGGGCCAGATTCGGAGAGCGCAACGTCATCTCCCAGGCGCGCACCAATGCGCCGTCGACGGCGATGGGGAAATAGATGTTTGACTCGCCCACGTTTGCGTGATCAAGGAAGTTGTTCACGCGATTCTTAAAGGTATCTACATCCAGGACCCAACCGCGGTAGGGGATCAGAATGCCGAACTGAAGCTCCTCGTCGCGCTCGGAGGGCAGCGGCACAAAGGCATTCTGGCCCTGTTGGCTGGTGACGTAATTCAGAAATGAATTTGAGACGGTTTGAACTGGCGCCGGTTGGAAAAAGTGCCCGTAAAATCCGCGCAGAACCCAGTTCAGTTTTGGAATTCTCACGGTCGCGCCGAGGCGGGGATAGTTTGCACTCTCGTTGAATCCGCCATGGTAAAAGGAGAACCGCATTCCACCCAGCAGCGTGATGTACTGGCCCAGGCGCAAGTGATCGGCGAGATAAAACTCAACCAGCGCAGCGTTCGAGGTGGTGGAAGTGTTGGGCACGCTGCTGGCAGAATAGCTTTGGTCATTGACCTTGAGTCCGAACAGGTCGTTCTCTGCCTGGTAGAACGAGTAGAGTCCGCCTGAGAAGTTATTCGGTCCTGCGTCGGCGCGGGCGTCTGCCTGGCCGCCCACATAGTTTGACGTCTGGTGCCAGGTGGTGGCTACAGGGTAGTCGCTGGCGAGGGAATCGTAGTTGGCCTGATTGAAGTGGTAGAAGGGCGCAACGGAAAGCGCGGCATTCGAGGAAAACGAGTGCGTCCAGTTTGCAAGCAAGAAAGAGTCGCGCTCGGTCTGACCATCGCGCAACCCGTATGACTCGTAGTACTGGCTGGCCTGCTGCCAGTCGTTCGGGTCGGGATCGTAGGGGATTTGGAAATAGTCCTGCCGATATTGCGCGTCCACGCGCAGTTGATCCTTTGCAGTTTGGTTGCGGATGAGCGATGCAAATGCGCTTTGTGAATTCGTGGCATCGTGATCAATGCCGCTGACTGGGGTTGCCAGCCCGTAGTTGGAGCGAGCGCCGTTGAGGCTTGCATACCAGGCAGTTTTATCCGTATGGTCGCCCAGCGAGAGCTGTGTCTCGCCTGTGTACAGGTTGCCTGCAGAGACCAGGAGTTCTGCCTCGTGGTCGCGCTCGAATCCGTTGCGAGGCAGGACATCGAATACACCATAGGTGCGGTCACCCACGTCGGCCGCGTAGCTGCCGCGCTGCGTCTCCAGCGAATCGATGTCTTTGGGGTCGATCTGTGGACCGACGTTGGATGCGATTTTGGTATTTGGGATTGCGACTCCGTCGATCAGCCAGCTTGTCTGGTGGCCGCCGCGTATGTGCAGCATGTCGTGTGTCATGTAGGAGCCGGGGACGTAGTCGGTAATCATCTGCATGCCGATGGTGCGGCTGGCGCCCGGAGTTCTGTCGATCATTGCGCGTGTGATGAGAGTGGTCGGCGTTGCCGTATCGGCTGAGCTCGCCGATCCCTCAACGACGACCGATTGCGTTGTGCCAGCGACAGCCAGGGGAATATGGAGCACTGGGTTGGTGCCTGAAGCCAGGGTCAGCGTCTGTGTTGCGACGTCAAAGCCCGCTGCGGTGACGGTTAGCCGGTAGACTCCGATCGGGGCTTGCGGCAGTTCGAATGTGCCGATTGCGCTGGTTGTTGCATGGAGGACGAAGTCAGAATCGGCGGCTTGCAGCGTGACCTGCGCTCCGGCGATGGGGCGATGCTGTTGATCGTGGACCACTCCATGTACGGTGGCAAATACCGTGGCGTGCGAGGGCAGGGTAGCGGCGAGCAGCAATGTCGTGGCGAAAAGAGAATAAAGACGGCGCATGAATGAGAGGCCTCAAGTTCTGTCTTCTTTGAAGCACGGGTGTTCGCGGCGGCGTTGAAGCCGAGACGCGGGATGCCTGGTATGGAATTGAACTGAGTTGAAAACAGGTCATGGCCTGCAACGATGGATCGGTTGCGGGCTCAATGGCCAGCTCAGGCGGGAAGCAGACTGAGCCTGTCACCCCTTCAACAGAAGGGCTACTGCCATCAACAGGCTTATCAGCTCAGGGTCGAAGAAGGAGGTCCGCGTCCGGCATGAGTGCGGATTGGTCTCAACCAGGCATTTGCGCGAAGGGAAAGAGGCGAGTGCGGTTGGGCGATTAAAACCGGCAGGCTCGCCGCCGACGCGGCCAATGCATGGGAAGGCGTACAAGGCCCGGCCAGGAAGCCGGGGAAGAGCGGGCAGGTCATCGGCGCGGCCAGCATCGGCGTCGAACTGGACGCAGACCTCGCCATCATGGCTGCCATCTGCATTGCCATGGCGCAGTGGTGCGCACCGTGGCGGCGGCAGCAGGGCGGCAGGCGTGCGTCGTCGCTGGCCTGTAGCGTCCCGGTCAGGGGCCACAAGCCGAGGAACAGAATCATGAAGACTGAGAGCCAGCGCCGCATCTGCTCCCGATGTTACACGACGCGCAGCTCAACTGGCAGGATCGTTGTGCGGTGGGGAGGGTTGAAGAGGTTAGCTCGGGCTCGTGCGCAAATGCAGTGTATTCAATGCGGGCTTCAGGTCGTCTGGGAGTTTTATTTTGAAACTTTCCATGATCCTTGCCGAGTCGCGGCCAACCGGTCAGGTATGTCAGTCATTTATCATCAATGCAACCGGTATCTCCATCCCGTCAATTCACATCAGAGGAATTCCAGGTGTCTGAAGCGCAAGGTCCCTCATCGTCCCTCGAACCGTCGCTTTCCTCAGCGCAGAACTCGTCCGTTCGGCGCCCATTGCGCATTGCGCTTTTTGGCTTCGGAACCGTAGGCAGTTCCGTGGCGCGGATTCTGGTTGAATCGAATCCTCAGGAGCTGCAACTGACTCACATCTTCAATCGTGGAGTTGCTCGCAAGCGGGTTGATTGGACACCTTCGAACGTGGTCTGGAGTGAGGACGCCGATGCTGTGCTTGCGGCGGATGTGGATGTGGTTGTGGAATTGGCCGGAGGGCTCAATCCGGCGGGCGACTGGGTGCGCCGTGCCCTCGATGCTGGCAAGAGCGTTGTGACGGCCAACAAGAAACTGATTGCTCATCACGGCATCAATCTTGAGCGCCTAGCCGCTGCCAAAGGAGGCCACCTGAAGTATGGAGCTGCCGTGGCGGGCGGCATTCCCGTGATTCCGGGCATCGAACAGGGTCTTGCAGGGGATCGCATTGAGCGCATTGAAGGCATCCTCAACGGCACCTGCAACTTCATCCTCAGCAAAATGGATGAAGGGGCCGAGTATGCCACGGTGCTGGCAGAAGCGCAAGCGAAGGGCTATGCCGAGGCCGACCCTACAGAAGACGTGGGCGGATTCGATGCCCGGTCGAAGCTTGCTATCCTCATGCGTCTGGCGCTGCGCGTGGTTGTTGATCCCGAGGAGATTGTGCCTCAGGCCATCACTGCGGTATCGGCCGTAGACTTTAGTTATTCTCGCGACCTGGGCTGTACTATTCGCCAAGTTGCGCGCGCTGAGCAGGTGGAGGGCCGTGTTGCCGCTACGGTGGGGCCGATGCTCATCGACCTGCGGTCGCCCCTGGCCTGGTCGCGCGGAACGGAAAACATGGTTGTGCTTACGGGCCATTACGGGGGCGATGTTGTTTTCTCCGGCCATGGCGCCGGAGGGCATCCGACGGCGGTTGCGGTGGTCAGCGACCTGCTTGCTCTGGCGCACGGCTCCCGCCGCGTGGAGATTCCTTCAATCCCGGCGCGCCTTGGGGCAGAATTTGAGGTTCCGCATTACATCCGGTTCACCGTCGTCGATCGCCCTGGTATCGTCTCCGAGATCACGGGGGCGCTTGCCAAAGAAAAAATCAACATTCGCGCGATCGTTCAAAAGCCAGGCTATCCGCAGAACGCTCTACCGTTTGTGGTCACTGTGGAGCCCTGCAAGTCCTCGGCGATGCAACGCGCTCTGGCTGCCTTCCGCACCATGGACTGCCTGATCGAAGAGCCGCTGGTCCTGCAGATGCTTGAGTAATCGGGGAGCAGGGAACAATGCTGCGCCAGATTTGAAATGCAGGTCCTAGATTTGCGGCGACGGTGTGACGAGCAGATGTGTTCAGTTGGTGTGATTGCTCCCGGGAGGCTCGGCCTATTTTTCCGATCTGCCCGGCGCTGGTCCCGTCGATTCGCGGACGACGAGCTCCGGCGTCATCACGATTTCCGCGGGGATCTCTTTTACGGGGTTGGCAATCCGTTCCAGCAACACCTGTGCGCCATGCTTGCCCATGCGTGTCAGCGGTTGGTGCACTGTGGTCAGCGACGGTGTGGAGTATGCCGCCGACTGGATATCGTCGAAGCCAACGACTGAGACATCGCCTGGCACTGCGAGGCCGGCATCCTTTAATGCACGGATGGCTCCGATAGCCGCAATATCGTTGAAGCAGAAGATAGCGGTGAATGCGCGCGTCTTTTTGAGGAGCGTTTGCATTGGCTTATAGCCAATTTCGGGGGCCATCGGGTGATAGCCGGTCTTCATCGACCACCCGTCGGAGTCGATCCTGATAACTAGAGCCGGATCGAGCCGGAGGCCCATTTCTCCGGCGACCTGCTGAATGGCCTCCCAGCGGAACTCGGAATCTGGAATAGCACGCGGCCCACGCATGATCGCGATGCGCCTGTGCCCTAGATCATGGAGGTGAGTAAGGGCCTGTTTTACGGCCATGTGATGATCGAGAACGATATTCGTGACATTTTCAGCCGCGCTATGGGCAGAAATCGCCACGACAGGAACAGGAACGTCGATCTGGTCTGCCGGTGTGTTCAGCAGCAGAAAACCGTCCACCGCGCGCTCGACCAGCATGCGCGGATACTTCTCGATCAACTCCCGTTTCCAGTCATGGCATGCAGTGAAGTAGAAGTAGTGGGCGGCGGTCAGCTCTTCCACAACTCCGCTCATCACCTGTGTGAAGTACCCTTCGCTGAGGTCGGGCGCGAGGACTCCTATGCTCATGGAGCGGCTTTGGCGCAGCGAACGCGCAAAATAGTTGGGCCGGTAATTGAGCCGTTCGGCCGCTTCCTCGACTCGTTTCCGCGTTGTTTCCGGAATCGACCTAGCGGAAGGTGAGTTGTTGAGAACAAGTGAGACGGTTGTCTGTGAAAGTCGCAAATGCTCCGACAGCATCCTCAGGTTGACGCGTCCCGGAAGCTCCGTCTCCCTACTCTTTGTCATGTTGGATTTTTAACACGTTTCCCTCCAGTAGGTGAAAGCGGGTGCTCTCTACCGCAGCGATTTTCTTTATTGGAAGGTCTGAACGCCAGTTTGGCTTGCCGCAATTCTTGTCATTTCGCGATACCTGAAGCGCCCGCGGCATATATTCTCAGCAAATGGATTCCTCCCCTACATCCGGCGGCACCAACCTTCTTGAAACGGCAGCTTCTTCTTACCTTCGCTCGGCCCGGCATCAGCCCGTGAACTGGCATCCGTGGGGCGAGGCGGCGTTTGCGCGCGCTCAGGCTGAGGACAAACCGATCCTTCTGGATATTGGGGCGGTGTGGTGCCACTGGTGCCATGTCATGGACCGCGAGTCCTATGAGGACCCTGAGGTTGCCAAGCTTATCAACGGGCATTTTGTGGCGGTGAAGGTGGATCGCGACGAACGGCCAGATGTGGACGCCCGATACCAGGCCGCGGTGTCGGCGATTGCGGGACAGGGGGGATGGCCGCTGACGGCGTTTCTGACTCCCGACGGCCGGCCTTACTTTGGTGGCACGTATATTCCTCGGGAGGACCGCTATGGGCGGCCCGGCATCGGCCGGGTGCTGCTGGCGATGTCTCAAGTCTGGCGCGAACGTCGGGATGAGGCGCTGGAGACAGCGGGAAGCGTGATGTCGGCAATCGAGCACAACGAGAGTTTTTCCGGGGGCAGTGGCGATTTGTCGCTGTCGTTGGTGGACAAGATAGCCGGGTCGGCTTTAGCCAAGTTCGATCCGCGCTTCGGCGGGTTTGGATCGCAGCCGAAGTTTCCTCATCCGGCATCGCTCGATTTGTTGCTGGAGGTGGCAGTGAATCGCGATCCTGATCTGCCTGCAACGGTAGCCGCACGGGAGGCTTTTTCTGTCACTCTTGAAAGGATGGCGCGGGGCGGCGTGTACGACCAGCTTGCGGGGGGCTTTCACCGCTATAGCGTGGATGAGCGCTGGCTGGTTCCGCACTTCGAGAAGATGCTTTACGACAACACCGAGCTACTGCGCAACTACGTACATGGGTTCCAGAGCTTTGTGCGCGAGGACTTTCTGGAAACGGCGCGGGAGATTGTGGGCTGGCTGGATTCGACAATGACGGATCAAGAGCGCGGGGGATTTTATGCCTCGCAGGATGCCGACGTAGGGTTGGACGACGACGGGGACTACTTTACCTGGACACTGGACGAGGTGACGGGGGTGCTGACCGGCCCGGAGCTTGATTTTGCGGCAAGCTACTGGGAAATCGGTGAGCTGGGCGACATGCATCACAATCCTGCGAAAAATGTGTTGCATGTGGACTCGACTTTGGAGGAACGAGCGGCGCAGGGAGGAAACCTGGAGCGGATGCGTGAGTTGCGGGAGTCGGCGCGGCGAAAGCTGTTGGCGGCGCGGAGTCTTCGGCCTACGCCGTTTATCGACAGAACCCTCTATACGGGTTGGAATGCGATGGCCGTGACGGCCTATCTGGAGACGGCACGCACGCTGCGGATGGATTCGGCGCGGGAGTTTGCACTTATTACACTGAACCGGTTGCTGCACGAGGCCTGGGATGGGGCGTCGACGCTGAACCATGTGATTGCTTATTCGGATGAGTCGGGTGGAGGAGCACCTGTAGAGAAGGTCCCGGGCACACTGGACGACTATGCGTTCACGGTTCACGCCTGCATTGATGCGTGGCTTGCGGGTGGGAATATGGATTATTACCGGACTGGCGTGATGTTGGCGGACGCGATGATTGCGCGCTTTTACGACTCGACCGCAGGAGCGTTCTACGATGCGGCTGCGAGCGAGCACGGGCAGATTCCTCTGGGGGCACTGGGAGCTCGACGCAAACCACTGCAAGATTCGCCGACGCCGGCCGGGAATCCTACGGCTGTCTCGGCGCTGTTGCGGCTTGAGACTTTGAGCGGGCGGCAGGATTATCGAGAAATTGCAGAAGACACTCTGGAGTGCTTTGCGGGGATTGTGGAGCACTTCGGACTGTACGCGGGGAGCTATGGACTGGCGCTGGAGCGGATGCTGCTTGATCCGGTCCAGGTGGTGGTGGTGGGTTCAGGCCCCGCGGCTGTGCGGCTGGAGTCGACGGCTGTGGCGCGCTTTGCAGTGAACAAGACGGTGATGTGTATTGCGCCCTTCCAACTGGTTCCAGACGGGATTCCCGAGGCACTGGCTGAAACTTTGTTGCAGGTTCCGCCTCCAGTGGGAGCCGAGGCCTGGGCGCTGGTTTGCCGTGGGCGCACCTGTCTGCCGCCGATTACCGATGCCGAAGGGTTGCTGAAGGCGTTGGAGGGCGGCTAGCCCTAATACTGTTCACTTAACTATCCTGATGGCCCTTCGGATGTTGATCGCGGGCAGGGGCTTGCCGTGGCGTGGACGGAGCGGGAAGTTGCTCATCTTGCGCTTGACCCCGCGGAAATTGCGGCGATTGCGGCTGGAG
>DATKWA010000152.1:0-10465 GCA_035529815.1 Occallatibacter sp.
CGCGGACCCGAAGGTCCGCGCTTTTGTCTCTTCCAACTCCAGCAGAAGCGTTACGCCATCACCGCAACCGGCCCGGCGATCCGCTCTCTTACCAGTTCATGCCCACGCGCAAACAGCTCTTCCACCGGCAGCTTTCCAGCATCCACATCCGCCAGAATCGCCTTCTGCGCCTGGTACTCCTTGTTCACAATGCCCGCCTTCGACTGCAGCATCCGCCACGCCTTCCGCCGCTCCACGCAGAACATCACCAGTTGCCGGCTCAGCGCGTAGTACACCGTCTTGCCGTCCTGTTCGAACTTGATGTACACGCCAAAGTCGGGAATGAACGCCCGATGTCCCGGCTTCACATAGTAGCGGTAAACCACATCCTGCTGCGTAATCCGCACCAGCATGTTGTCCAGGTGAATCAGCTTCTCCGCCGCCTCCGGCTTGATCTTCTTCAAGTGGTTGCGGAACCGCGCCTCGGTCGTGCACCAGTGCGCAACCGTGTAGCGCGAAATCTCGCCGGTCTCCTTCGACTTCGTCTCATACCAGTCCAGATCGATCGAAGGATTGCCCTTGATATCAAGCGCCTCCTGGTAAGTCTCGCCCAGCCGCGGATTGAACACAAACTCCGGTGCGCCGCGCGAGTCGCGCACACGCTGCGCCTGGTGCAGAGCCATGTCGTCCGCAACTCCATGCTCCGGCTGGCAGGTCGTAAACGCCTGCAGGAACATCGTTCCGCGATACTCCAGTCCATCCAGAATCGCGCGGTACAGCTTCGGTGCATTTGCCATCGAAACCTGCGCAACAAACGGCGATCCATGTCCGGCCAGGAAGGTCTCGGCCACCGTCTTCTTCTCCGTGTTCTTGCCCTGTGTCGCGGAGCCAAAGACGTTCATGTCGTTGCCGCCCAGCATCGGTGTCGAGTCGGAGTTCTGTCCGCCCGTGTTCGAATACACCTGCGTGTCCAGCATCAGCACCTTCACGTTCGGCCGATTCTGCAACATCACCTTCGACGTATTCTGGTAGCCGATGTCGCCGATGCCGCCGTCGCCGCCTACCACCCAAACCTTGGGCAGTTCCACAATCTCCTGGTCGGTCATCAACGCATCCGTAAAGTGCGTAAAGTGGTAGTACTCTTCCTCGCTGATCACATTGCTTTCGCGCGTCAGCAGAATATCCGCCAACCGCTCCGGCAGCACCGACCTGCGTGCGTGGTCCACGATGAAGCTCTCGCCCATCAGCCAGCCCACCGTCACGCCGTCCTGGAACAGCGAGTTCATCCACGGATAAGGATGAGGATTGTTCGGCGCAGTCGAGCCATACACCGTATTGCAGCCCGTGTGCGCCGCCATCGCCATCACGCTCATCCCGTTCGCCAGCCGTCCATCCACCGGTTGCAGGTTCTTATGGTTAAAGGCTTCAGTCAGCAGCACCGCCGCTATCGCTTCCACAAGCTGCGCGTCGGTCACCGCGCCGTGCTCGGCCTCGTAGGCCGCAATGCGCGCCTTGGTGTCCTTCACGTCTTCGCCGCCCAGGCCCATCACCAGGTGCAGAATCGCCTGCCGCAGCAGCGCGTATTCCGCGGGATTGCTACCCTTCAGCGCCCCGAGCTTCGCCGCGCCCGTCTTCTCCAGTTCGCCGGCCTTCGCAACAAAGCGGTCGCTCTTGGCGTGGAACACCGGACGCATGTAAGCCTCGGTCACCGCAGCAATCGAGCGCAGCACGCTCTTCTCGCCGCAGCCCGCGCACGCTCCGTCGCCTGCCACCAGCGCGTCGTAGTTGGTTCGCACCATCAGCATGTTGCGCAGCGTAGCCGTCTTCGAGTCCGCCGGATTCGCCCCGTTATAAAGGCCCAAAAACTTCTGCGATGTATCCGGAAGCAGATCCAGGAAGCCCGTGCCGCTCTCGTGCTCGGCATTCACTTCCTCAGTCTCAGCCACCATCTTCAGAGCCATGTGATCGCCGCAAGCCGTCACGCAGGCCGCGCAGCCCTTGCAAAGATCGCTCACAAATATCGAGAAGATGCCGCCCGATCCCGGCGCCTTGCGTTCCGGTGACGAGAAGATCGCGTTCACCTTCTGGTAAGCCATCGGAACCTTGTCCATGATCGCCAAGAACTGCTCCTTAGACTTCTCGCTGAACCCGTCCACGTGCTCCACCACATCGCGCAAAATCGTCTGCAGCGGTGTGCCGGCCTTCACCTCGGCCACCATCCGCGTGCGTGTCTGCTTTTCAATCTCAGGCAGCGCGCGCAGCATCTTCGTCCGCTCCGCGCCATCGGCCACGTAGTACGAAATTGCCGTCGAAAACAGCGTGCCCAAATCCTGTGAGCAGTTCGGCAGCGCCGTGTCCGGGCAAACCGAAATGCACTCCATGCACTGCGTGCAATTCTCCGGAATATACAGCGGGGTCTCGCGCCGCGCCACGTACTTCGAAGCCGTATCGCCCGTCGCCGCCGCAATCACACCCATTGCAGACAACGGCGTCGCCGGCTGATTGTAGCCATAGCTCGCGCGGAACTCCGCATCGAACGTCCCAATGCTGTCGATCGGCGCACGCGGTGCCTGTCCGGCCGGCATAGGTGTGGAACGGCATCCCGTACCGCACGATCCGCCCGCCGTCGCCAGTTCCAGAATCGGCATCAGCGCCTGACCACGCAGCGTCGACTTGTCCGCCGCGCTCAACGCGCCAATCTTGATCTCCTTCACCTGGTCGAAGCCCTGCATCATCACTTCCATGTTCGACGCGACAACCGCTTCGCCCAGCTTGCCGAACTTCTTCACGTATTGTTTGTGCACCACGTCGCGATACTGCTCCTGCGTAATGCCAAACTCATTCAGCAGCGTGCTCACCGCAAAAAACGCGCCAAGAAACGCATTGCCCTGCATTCTCAGTTGCAGATCGGCGCGGTCCGTCGCTTTCCGCGCAATCGCAAATCCCGGCAGCGTAAACACGCGAATGTTCTTGTCGATAATCTGCTTCCGCGCCCACAGCGGCAACTGTTCCCACGCGTGCTCGCCGTCCACGTCCGACTCCCACACCAGACTTCCGCCCTCCGCCATGCCGTCCAGAGGATTCGTATGCGTAAACGCCTTCGGATCGCAGCACAGAACCACCGTCACATGGCGCAGATCGCAGTTCACGCGAATCCGGTCCTTCGCCGCCACCATAAAGTAGCTCGTCGGCGCGCCCTTCTTTTCCGATCCATACTTCGGATTCGCGCTCACGTGAATTACTTCCTTCGGATTTCCAAGGTCGTCCGTCAGCCCGTCGCGCTCATAAAGCAGATCGTTCAAGTCGCCGATAATCGCGCCCAGGTTCTTGCCCGTCGTAATCGCGCCCCAGCCGCCAATCGAGTGGAACCGTACCGCAACCGCGCCCTCAGGCAGCAGTGAAGGCGTCTCATCGCCCTCCACCGAATATGGATGGTCGATGCCCAGCACGATAAACGAAACTCCATCCGCTGCCGTCTTGCCGTCCTTGCGTGCCCGGCCCGCCGTCACAAACTCGTACGCGCCAATCACATGCTCGGGACGAAAATCGCGCGAACCAAGCCCATACGTTCCGCTAAAGATCCGCGGCACCTCATTCAAGCTGAGCGCCGGCAATCCCTCCTGCGCTGGACGACCTTCCGTCTTGATCGCCTTCGAAAGCGCCGTGCGAATATCCTTGCCCAACGGATTGTCGGGAGACAGCGCCTCATCGGTCCGCTCCAGAATAATCACGTTCTTCTTGCCCTTCAGCGCAGCAACAATCGCAGCCTCGGGGAAAGGACGAATCACATTCACGTGGATCGAACCCACCTTCACGCCGCGTGTCTGGCGCAGGTAATCCACCGCGGCCTCAATGTTCTCCGCCGCCGAACCCAACGAAACAAACACCGTGTCCGCATCTTCCGTCTTGTACTCGTTGATCAGTCCATACTTCCGTCCTGTCAACTCGCCAAAATCCTTGTAAGCCGCCTCAAGGAACTCAAGAATCGGCTCGGCAAAGTTGTTTCTCCGCGCCACGATGCCGTTCATGTAGTGTTCCTGGTTCTGCACCGGTCCCAGCAGAATCGGGTTCGCCAAGTCCATCATCTTCGGAACCCTGCGCCGCGTGGGCCCAAACAAAACCCGCTGCGCCTCCGTCGGGCAATCGATAATGTCGTCCGGCGCCCCTAGGTACTCGCGAATCAGCTCCGACTCATGCTTGTAAAAAGTCCGCTCCAGGTGCGTCGTCAAGAATCCGTCCATGATGTTCATGCCCGGCGTCAGGCTCAGCTCCGTCACGCGCCGCAAAATCAGCGCCTGGTCCGCGGCCTGCTGCGCGTCCTTGCCCATCAGCATGATCCAGCCCGTGTCCAGCGCTCCATAAATATCGTCGTGACCGCAGTGAACATTCAGCGCGTGCTTGGTCAGCGCCCGCGCGCCTACCTCCAGCACCATCGTCGATCCCTTGCCCGGCGCGTGATAGTACTGCTCAACGCCGTAAACAATGCCCTGTCCGGAGGTGAAATTCACCACCCGCTTGCCGCACACCGAGTGTGCAATCGCACCGCCCTGCGCCGCGTGTTCGCCCTCGGTCTCAATCGCAATCGTGTTGTGGCCGAACACGTTCAGATGCCCTTCCGCATACGCCTGCTGAAACAGCTCGCCGCCCTCAGTCGAAGGCGTAATCGGATAGAAAACACCGGCATCGGCAATCCGAGTCTCCGTGTGGTACGAAACAAGTTGGTTGCCGTTGGCGGTGATACGAATTCCAGGAAAACGTGCGGAAGTTGCCATTGATCCCTCTCAGTCAGCTCTGTTCTTCAGTTCATCTCTACGCCGCGCACACACAGCCCACGGATCGGTCCAAAACTGTCCGTGCGCAACCGCGCCGCGCCCGTTATCGGTCGCTTCAGCAGTTCGCTGTTCCTCACCTGCTGAATCGATTCACCGTATAAGTCTAATGGCCGGAAGGAAGGCGGGGAAACCCAGGGGGGAAGATTCCACCTCACAGGAACGGCCTACTCACAAGTATGCGCCTGATCAAGCTCACATGTATATCAACATAGAGTATCGAATATCACAATACGATACTATTACCGCTACCCTCCGCCAATCCTCCCCAAATTTCGCCCTCACGCTCGCCTCGTCCGCCCCCTCCGCGCTTTATCTGCTCATGGTGAGATACCATCATCCCTGAAATCATCCAGAGCCCCACATGCCCAATAACATCAGCCAATTCGCCACCTACCCCAGCCTCAAAGACCGCGTAGTTTTCATCACCGGCGGCGCAACCGGCATCGGCGCATCCCTCGTCGCCCATTTCGCCCGCCAGCGCGCCCGCGTAGCCTTCCTCGATATTGACGACGCCCCCGCCCAGTCCCTCGTCGCTTCCCTGGCCGCCGAAGGCTGCCCCACTCCCCAATACATCCACTGCGACCTCACCGACCTCGCCGCCCTCCAGGCCGCCGTCGATCAGGTCCTCGCAACCCATTCCACCATCGACGTCCTCGTCAACAACGCCGCCAGCGACCAGCGCCACTCCATTGAGCAAGTCACACCCGAATCCTGGGACCGCTCCATCGCCACCAACCTCCGCCCCTTCTTCTTCGCCATCCAGGCCGTCATCCCCGCCATGCGCGCCGCCGGCCGCGGCTCCATCATCAATATGAGCTCGATCGCCTGGCTCATCCCCTCCACCGGCCTGCCCCTCTACGTCGCCGCCAAGGCCGCCATCGTCGGGCTCACCCGCACCTTCGCCCACGAACTCGGCCCCCACAACATCCGCGTCAACGCCGTCCTCCCCGGCGCAATCGCCACCGAGCGCCAAAAGCAGCTCTGGTACACCCCCGAGTACACCGCGGAAATCCTCGCCGCCCAGGCCCTCAAGCGCCAAATCCAGCCCGCCGAAGTCGCCCGCCTCGTCCTCTTCCTCGCCGCAGACGACGCAAGCGCCATCACCAACCAGTCCCACATCGTCGACGCCGGCTGGATCTAGCCAAACCGCAATCTCCCAAAACCCGCCGCATCCCCAGCCCATCCGCCGCGCCGGACCACGCCAGAAAACCGCAAAGCCAAATGTTCGGATCGCCAGTCGCTCACACGGAACCGTCAAAATTCAGGATTGCTGTCGCAAAGCCGACTTACCGCGACCTATCTGGACCGCGAGCTCTTTAGGAGCCGCTCTCTAATAGGGAAACTAGCCCTTCGATCCTTCTAAACACCTCGTCAAACGTAACGATCCGAACCCCTACTAGACGCTCTCTGAAGCGCTCGAAGGAGCGCTTCTTAGGCTCGTCAGCCAATTCTCTCGAGGCGTCTCCGATAATGACTACGCTGCGAGGTCCGGCCGCAGTGAAGCTATTGTCGGCCCTGGTTAGAGCACGGAACTCCGAGGCCATTGACTCGCTATATTCGAGCACTTGGGACATCGCGCCACCTAAATCGGTCGACGGTGGATAGGCTCCGTCGCGATACTTTGGACCTAGCAATGGGGTCTGCGGTGTCTTAATCTCGACGAGAACGGCCGCCCCCGACGACTCCGTCCGGAAGAGGAAATCGACGATATTTCCGCCTACATTGCATAGGTCTTTTCCGCCAACGTATGCCTTCCCTTTGATGAGTACGACTGGGTATGCAAAAAGCTGCGAGAGGACGTACGAATGGCGCGCTAACAAGGTCTGCCAAAACCCCTCGTCCCTGTTCCCAGCGTTATCACGCCAGCTCTTAAGTGCTGAGCGCAGGTTGGCAAGGCCAATCAGCGAGTTGAGCTCTGGTAGCTCCGCACCCTCGCTTATCAGCTTTTGAGCCGAGGGCTGTCTTGCGAACCATTGCAGAACTGTTCGGAGGGCCTGAGCAGCGTCTCCGCTGTGTGCGGATAGGAATTCCAGTAGGTCAGTCTCGGCAACAGGAAGCGACTCAGATAGTGTCGGATCAATTTTCAGCAATTCAATCTTCCCTACTGGAACGCCCTCGCGGCGGTGAAACCGGTAAAGCGCGACCACCTCCCGGAGAAGCTTGTATAGCTCGCTGGCACCCAATGAGAGCTGGTAGCCTTCGCCTTTCTTGAGAGACGAGAGAAGGAGTTTATCGAAGTCTCCCCACCGATCGTTCTTCCCCTTCCGTTGATAGACGAAACGGCCTCGTACGGAAGCGGACGGATTCGTGGGATTATCGACGATCTCAGGGCGAAACAGAAGCCTCACTTGCTCGCCCTCCCGAACCGCAATATCAGAGCAGTTCGCAGAATGCCGTGAGGTTGACTCGATCTTCATCTTTTCCATAGTTTCTCCGCCTCCTCCGTCGTGGCCCTGAGCTGCAACGCCATAATACTCCGGCGAAATGTCCGCAGCGCACGAGGAAGGGGGGACCTTATCCCCGACTGATGAATACGGTGCAGACAAGACCTAACGTCGCGCCCAGCTGTAGAGTATGAGTGGATGTGCTCCATCTAGAATGCCATGCCCGTACGCGATATCGAACTAACACTTACGCCTCCCGCTCACCTGTATCAGGATGCCAGGGACTTCTTGAGGTTCCTTCGTGTAGCTGCGCAGAAGCACGCCGTCACCCTCACAATTACATCTAGCAAGAATGGCACATTCAAGGCATCAATACCCGCCAAGGATTCTGAAGGGCTCGATGCATTTCTGCAAGAAATCACCTTCCAGCATGGACTTTATTACTATCTCTGCGGCACCGCGAACAGAAGAGATGTGGCACGGTCAATCGTGAAACCTGTCATTGAAAATCTGTTGGTGTCCCTTTACGACGTCGCGTACCCCGTCCAAATCAAGAAACATCTCCTGCAGGGGAGCCCAGACTGGGCCGGCGGCGAATTTCTCGATGAAACCGCGCAGGGGTATGAGATCCTCTACCAAAAGCGGAAGCTGAAGATGGTCAGCGGGTACGAATTCATTCGTGATCTGGATGATCTTC
This sequence comes from Occallatibacter sp., assembly GCA_035529815.1. Classification (GTDB taxonomy): domain Bacteria; phylum Acidobacteriota; class Terriglobia; order Terriglobales; family Acidobacteriaceae; genus Telmatobacter. The sequence goes on from DATKWA010000152.1 coordinate 7,893, forward strand.
TAACGGAATTCATGCTTTCCAAGCTTGGGCATTCTAAGGGCCAGAAAAGTCCCAAGTTCAACGTGCTCGTTGAAAGGTGTAGCCAACAGAACGTGCTGCGGACAAAAGAGGTCCGAAAGCTATTCAATCGGGTCCATTCGCTCAGAACAAAGGGGCTCCATCGCCTGGAACGTGAGATTCCAGAGGCAGAGATTACCGAGGTCGCACAGGAGGCCTACTACACCTTCCAGTGGATCGACGACTATCGGAGGGCGCAGCGTGAAAAGACAGCGATGCTTTCCGGAAAGAAGTATAGAAGGATTCGATACGGGAAAGAGCCAATGCCGCCGGATGCACCAGACGACTTCAAGGCAGTCTGTGCTGAACTCAGAACCCGCCCTTGCCACGACTGTGGGGTCGTCCAGGGCGAGCTGCATCTGGATGGATGCGACGTTGAGTGCTGCCCGCGCTGCGGCGGTCAGTATATGTGCTGTCATTGCAGAATCGAGCAAGACGAACTCGAAAGCGCCGATAGGTAATGTGAAACGCCGCAGGGTCAAGCATCGACGTTGCGCCCGGATCGTCGGCAAACAGTCGGTTAATCATCGATCAACCGACCGCCAATGTCCTGAGCCAGCACCCATCCAGCCCCGCACCCCCTCCCATTACTTCCACGGCACATCCTCCGCCGCTCCATCCATCCACTCACACCCCATGCGCTACCATAAAACCTGAGGATCATACCCCCACCATGTTCGTCGTCGTCTGGCAGTTCGAAATTGCCGAAGAAAAAATCCCCGCCTTTGAAGCCGCATACGGCCCCGACGGCGCATGGGCCAAACTCTTCCGCACCTCGCCCCACTACATCGGCACCGAGCTGCTCCACGACGCCTACATCCCCGGCGCATACCTCACCATCGACCGCTGGTCCAGTGAAGCCGACTTCCGCGCCTTCCGCAAGCTGCACGACCAGGAATACGAACTCCTCGACCGCCAGTGCGACTCCCTCACCACCCGCGAAACCCGCATCGGCGCCTACACCGCCTGAGGACCAACACGCAAATTCAAGCCAATCTCTGCCATAAATCAATGTTCTCCATATCTTCGCCATTTTTCCCTGTCTTTGTCTCCCCAGCCCTGCTACAATCCCTTCGAAATCCAATTCATGCCCACGCCCTTTCCTGCCCCAAAAACAGGCATTGCGCAGGCTAACTTTTAGGAGCCCCCCAATGGCCATCGCAGACGAACGCGCCAAAGCAGTAGAACTTGCCCTTGCTCAAATCGAAAAACAGTTTGGAAAAGGGTCCATCGTCCGCCTTGGCTCGCGAGAAGCGCTCATGCCCATCGCCGTCATCTCCACCGGCTCCATCAGCTTCGACGCCGCGCTCGGTGTCGGCGGCGTCCCCCGCGGCCGAGTCATCGAGATCTACGGCCCTGAGTCCTCCGGCAAAACCACCATCTGCCTCCAGATCATCGCCGAAGCCCAGAAAAACGGCGGCCTAGCCGCCTTCGTCGATGCCGAGCACGCTCTCGACCCAGGCTACGCAAAAAAGCTCGGCGTCGATGTCGACAATCTCCTCGTCTCCCAGCCCGACTCCGGCGAGCAGGCCCTCGAAATCACTGAAGCCCTCGTAAAGTCCGGCGCAATCGACGTCCTCGTCGTCGACTCCGTTGCAGCCCTCGTCCCCAAGGCCGAGCTCGACGGCGAAATGGGCGACTCCCACATGGGGCTCCAGGCCCGCCTCATGTCCCAGGCCCTCCGCAAGCTCACCGGCAGCGTCTCCAAGTCCCGCACCGCCCTCATCTTTATTAATCAGATTCGCGAGAAGATCGGCGTCATGTTCGGCAATCCGGAAACCACCACCGGCGGCCGCGCCCTCAAGTTCTACTCCTCGGTCCGCGTAGACATCCGCCGCATCGCCGCCATCAAGGAAGGCGACGCCGTCACCGGCAACCGCACCAAGGTCAAGATCGTCAAAAACAAGGTCGCCGCTCCCTTCCGCGAGGCCGAGTTCGACATCCTCTACGGAGAAGGCATCAGCAAAGAGGGAGACGTCCTCGACCTCGCCGTAGCCAACAACATCGTCGAGAAATCCGGCGCATGGTACAGCTACGACGGCGAGCGCATAGGCCAGGGCCGCGAAAACACCCGCGCCTTCCTCAAGGAAAACAAAGCCACCTTCGCCAAAATGGATGCAGCCCTCCGCAAGGCTCTCAGCATCGGCGCAGTCAAAGCCGACGTCCCCGAAGTCCCCGCCGCCGGCCCCGCAGAAGCCAAAGAAGCCGTCCGCGGCCGCAAAGGCTAAGCCCGTTCGCATCGCTCAACAAAGGAATGGCTGCCTTCGAAGGCAGCCATTCCTTTTCCATGCCGCAAACTCGTTCGTGCGGCAATCCGGGACTGGTAGGTCAGGTCTTCAGCCCTGACATTGAGCGAATCCAATCAACCATGGCTTTAGCCTGCATATCTCACACGCCGACTGTTAAAGGGGAGAGTCTGCGGGCAAAAATATAGTTGGAAAGGCCGTCTTTTCTATGTCATAACTACGTTGTCGAAGCGTGTTATGGCTGCGGAAAGGGCGGCCTTTCTCATGACA
>DATKWA010000153.1:0-3645 GCA_035529815.1 Occallatibacter sp.
CAACGCCACTGCTCCGCGCGCTCGGCCAGCCCCGCACGCAGCGCGTTACGCTCCACATACCGGCAGACCGTCAGATAATGCCCGTCGTCAGCCACCGGGAAGCTCTTGAAACGACCCTGATAAACGTGACCGCTGCCGGCCGTGCCACGGCACGCGTGCCAACGCTGCGTGTGAGTCACAGTCAGCCAGCGCATGAACTCCGACAGGTCGCCGTCCTTTCGCGGCCAGAGCACCAGGTGCCAGTGATTGGGCATGAGGCAGTATGAGATGGTCCGCATCGCCACGCGCCGGTGGGCCTCGGCCAGCACCTGCTCGAACAACTCATAATCTCCGCGATTGTCGAATATCTGCATCCGCGCATTGGCGCGGTTCAAGACGTGATAGACCGTCCCACCGATTGCCGCCCTCGGCCACCTTGGCATGCCGCAATCCTGGCGCGCCGCATCGCCAATGCAAGACAAAAAAGGTTCCTGACCCGAATGGCATGAAGATAAGAGGTAAGTCTTCATGATAGAAGAGCTTTTCGCATTTCGTGTCGGGGTTTGTTCAGCAGGGGGTATTGTTTGGGTCTTCGTTTGACGGCCCGCGGCTCGATGCGGTTGGGCCGACGCGGCAATATGTCGTGGGCGATCCATCGCAGGAGCATCGCATAGAGTCGCCTGGCCCTGCCGGTGCCCGCGTATAACCACAGGTACGGCAGCATCGCCGCCAGCCGCTGAACAGTGCCGGCAAAACTCAGTCTGTGCAGGCTGCGCCCATGCTCCGCGGCCGCCTCCCACATCAGGCAGCGAATCAAGTTGTAGGCCAGCATGTGCATGCGGATTTCCTTGCGCACGATGTCCGGACTCTTGCCCCGAACAATATCCATTCCCAACGTCGTCTTGATGTCGCGCAAACGCAACTCCACAATCCACCGGTCGCGGTAAAGCGACAGAATCTTCTCCATCGGATAGCGAACCGGGTCCAGCAATGTCGTGGCAATGACCAAATGCCGACAGCGGAACCCCGGCAGACAAACGTTCGCTCGAATCAGACGAACCGTCAACCGCAACGGTAACTGCTGCCATTGGCGTATCGACATCCCGCGTGCACGAGCGCTGCAGGTGGGCCGAGACCAGGTTACCAAACGATCATTGCATCCCAGCCTCTTGCCGCGTCGAAAATCCACCTTCCGACGCTGGTGCAACCGCAGCACCGCATCACAGCCGCGGCTTAACAGGCCCACAATATCGGCATAAGTGCAGTAAAAGCGATCAGCCAGGACCACATCACCCGCCGTCAACAACTGCCACAGCCTACGCCACAGTCGCAGTTCCGAATCACGATAAGCTCCAATCGCGACCCCCAGAACAGCACCGCTCGCCCAGCAAAACAACGCAACGATCGTGGCAACAGGAAAACCGCAACCCGCGCGCTGACCATCCGGCTGCCCGAAAGCTTCCTGAAGCTCAGGCGTATCCGGCATCGAACAACTCGATCCGTCCACCAAGCGGATGCGACGCCCGCACCAAACGTGCTCCGGCGCGACCTTACGGGACAGACGTTCGCCCACTGCCCGCAGACAACGCCCGACAACGCCGCACGGCAACCGGCTGCGCGCCTGACAGTACGCACTCGGGTCCGGGGAAGCATCCCGTGCCAACCCCATTGCCGCTCGTTCGCCCAATGCCATCGCCACGGCTTGACGACACGAACTATCGGGATGCAAAACTTGTAGAAGGAATGCCCATAGCGTCTCCAACGGCGTCCAGAGCCTCTGCCGCCAGCGGTGGTCTTCGGCCCGACAAGCGGCATCCACATCCCTGGCCGATAGAAAATCCATCCATAGTTGCTGACAGCGACGGGTATTGGACTTGAGCAGCCGCGCCCAATGTGCGATAGTAGCCATCCGTGGCCTCCTCTCTGGCTTGGGTTTCTTGTCTCTCAGCCAAGAACACCAAAGCAGCGGAGGCCACCTTTGTCAAACCATTTACGCGCCGCTACTTATCGCTTATCTTCATGCCATTCGGGACGGTGGGGTTGTTGAAAAAGGGGGGCATCATCGCAATCACGCCGCGAGGTGGAAAATATGCTGTTTTGATGGTGCAACATCCCAAGCAGGGCTCGAAAAGTGTTTTTCGGCGGCTTGCCGGACTTCGAGTTGCCCCAACAGACGCAAAATTGCCAACAATAGGGCTGCAGACTGCCGAAGGGCGGCCCGCTCGGCTCCAGGAAGCTCCTCAAGGCGCGCCAGCCGCTTGAGGTTCATCACCGCGGCCGTCAGGTACGCCTGAATCTCCACGTTCCACAGCCGTCGTCGAAACGCCCGCCTCAGGGCGTGCCAGTTCTTGGCTTCTCCGTGAGCGCCCTCCGACCGCCAACGGTGTCGATGATACACGCGCCGCGTAGGTCTGTCCCACCCCTTCTCGTGACGCCGGCGGGCGCGAAGTAACGCTTCATGCCCGTCGGCAATTGCAATGGTCCGAACCTTTGCACTGGGCGGAACACACCGCGCCCGCAACGCGCAGTTGCGACAATCAAGCCCCCGCGCGCGATAAATCCAACGCCAGGGCTCCCGGTGAGAACGCCGCAACGTCTTGCCCGCCGGGCAACGCACCAGCTTGTGCTTCCCGTCGTACTTGAAACGCCTTGCCGGTATCCGCTTCGGCTTCTTCCGCTGGGTCTGCGGAGGAATCACCGCCTCGATCTTACGGTTCTCCAATGCCATATAGTTCTTCGAGTGCGCGTAGGCCGAATCGGCCGTCACCGTCCTGACCTTTCTGCCGGTGCTGTCCTCCACACGGTCGATCTGCCGGATCAATCGCTCGCCCTCGCTGGCCTCGCCCGTCGTTACCTCCACGTCCAAAACCACGCCGCGTTTATCGTCCACGGCCGTGTGCTGCTTGTAACACGGCTCCATCCGAACCTGCTTGCAAGACGTTGTCAGCGTCGCGTCAGGGTCGGTTGTGCTGTGCTTCTTGGCGTTCTTGGGTTTTGTCTTCGGCCGCCCAGGCTTGCCCGGCCGATTGCCATCATCCGGATCATCGGTACACGGGTTCTGCTTGATAACTTCATCTGCGTGCCGCTCCGTGAGACTCTCCCAACTAACGTCGGCACGGATAAGCGTCGCGTCAACGTGAACCGTCTCTGCGTTGACCAGCCCGGCCTCGACACACGCCTTGACAGTCTTCAGGAAGATACGCTTGAATCGATCCGCGCCCCAACGCTGGCGGATGCGAGTCAGACTGCTGTGATCCGGCAACCTCTCCTGCAAGCGATAGCCTGCAAACCACCGGATCGCCAGGTTCACCTGCGCCTCACGCATGAGCCTGCGGTCGTGGACGATGCCCTGGAACAGCCCGGCCAGCATCAATCGCACGGCGCCCTCCGGATCGATTCCCGGCCGGCCGTTGTCCAGGCAGTAAGAGTCACGAACTTCGTCGCGAAGCCAGGACAGGTCGAGGACCTTATCAACGCGTTTGAGGATGTGATCATCCGGGATCAGCTCGCGGAGTGGGCATGCCACGAAGAGATCTTCTTGCCAGCGTTCCTGTCTGCCGATCATGCTGCAGCCTCCTTGCCGCCGTCAGAATCATTCGTACTCAACGCGACTGGAATGTATCATGCGCCGAAAGGAAATGCGCGCCAGAAACGGACTTTTTCAAC
>DATKWA010000154.1:0-16060 GCA_035529815.1 Occallatibacter sp.
TGGCCGTGGTTAGGATCGACGGTATACAACTTGCCGCGAGCCGCGATCAGGCTGTAGAAGTCCCCGTCCGGCTGAAAGTCCTCGAGATCCATATACGCCGGAGGATGCGCCGCCACCGCCGCGCTCAGGTTCGCGATCATCACCCACTGGCCCGTCGTGAGATCCACCTTCGCCACCATGTTTGGCAGCGTCGGGTTTCCGTGTCCACATCCGCCACCCGCGATCACTGCATACAGTTGACCATCGAGGAACGCGACGTCGCCAACGCCGAACCCCGACGCGGTCGGGACGTTGAACGTCGAAGGAAACCCTGTTGCCAGCGTCGTCTGGTTTCCCTGTGGGTCGATCTTAAGGATCGTTGCCGAAGCGTCTCCGAAGTACGGGCCACCGGGCACAGCAGAACACGTCGGCGCGCCCGTTTGCGGCTTTGCAGTTCCCGAGGTCGCCACATAAAGGTTCCCATCCGGACCGAACTTCAGCCCCCGCGGTCCGTACAGCCCCTGGGCCACCGCGGTCGCTCCCGGGGGAACCGGTGGCAGCTGCGCCATTAGTTGACCAACGCCCGTCACGCAGACTCCCAGCACTGCACAGCCCATCGCAATCCATCGATTCCATCTCATAGCACTTCCCTCCGACCTCACAATGCCGCCGCCGCTCTCTTTGTGTCTTGATGGAACTCGCATGGAACCATGATTTTTCTCAGATTTGCCCCCTATGCCATAATGGAAGCCAGCAAAACTCCCCCACGAGGCGGCCAAAGGAGTTCCGCGGTGATCTTCCGCTTCGATCGCTTCCAGGCTGACGACACCGACTTCCGCCTCCTTGCGGACGGTGTCCCTGTCGCCCTCGAGCCCAAGGCTCTGCGCCTGCTCCTCTACCTCATCCAGAACCGCGGCCGCCTCGTCCGCAAGCAGGAACTCCTCAACGCCGTCTGGGTCGATGCCGCCGTCACCGAAAGTGCCCTCACCCGCTCCGTCGGCCTCCTCCGCAAAGCCCTCGACGATGATTCCCGTGAGCCTCGTTTCATCGAAACCGTCCCCACCGCCGGCTACCGCTTCATCGCCGATGTTGACACTTACACCGCCGCCGCAGAAGCTGCCACCATCCAACCCCTTGCACCACCCACCCAAGGCCCGCAACCACAAACCTCTTCCAAACCTCGCTCACACTTCCGCCTCGCGGGCATCGTCGTCGCCTGCTTAGCGGCCCTCGCCATGGTCTGGCTCCTTGCCAATCGACACCACTCCGCGCCCATCCGCTCCCTCGCCGTCCTCCCCCTAAACAACCTCTCCGGCGATCCCTCTCAGGAATACTTCGCCGACGGCATGACCGACGAGCTCATCACTCAGCTCGCACGCATTCCCAACCTTCGGGTCGTCTCGCGCACCTCGGTGATGGCAGATAAGGGCTTCCGCCTCCCACTCCCAGACATCGCGCGCCAGCTCGGCGTCGACGCCATCGTCGAAGGCTCGATCGTCCGCTCCGGCGACCGCATTCGCATCACCGCGCAGCTCATCGACGCCCGCACCGACCGTCACCTCTGGGCCCAGTCCTTTGAAGGCTCCGCCTCCGATGTGCTGACCCTACAGGACAGCGTCGCCCAGCAGATCGCCACCGAGGCGCGCCTGGTTCTCGCCCCTCCCTCGCCGCGTCCGCCCGTCAACCCCGCCGCGCACGACGCCTATCTGCGGGGCCGCTACTTTTTTAACAAGCAGGACTTTTCTCACAGCCTTGAGTCATTTCAGCAGGCCATCGCCCTCGACCCCACTTACGCTTCCGCTTACGCCGGGTATGCCTCCGCGCTCGACGCCGCCACCACCTACAACATCGGCACGCCCGAACAGCTGATGCCCAAAGCCATCGCCGCTGCCGAGCGCGCGATCCAGCTTGACCCCCAGAACGGCGAAGCCTACACCGCGCTCGGTAGCGTCCAATCCATCTACGAGTGGGACTGGGCTGCGGCGGAGCAAAACCTGACCCGCGGCGTCTCCCTCAATCCCAACGACTCGATTGCCGAGTTCAAGTACGCTGTTTACCTCGACGCCGTAGGCCGCACGCAGGATGCCGTCGCTCACATGCGCCGGGCCCTTCAGCTCGATCCGCTATCCTTCCTCGTCAACCGCCGGCTGGGCGTTGCTCTTTACTATGACCACCAATACGATGCTGCACTTGCTCAATTACAGCGCGCCGCCGAGATGGAACAACATTCCGGCTCCATTGAAAACTACTTGAGTCTCATCTACGAGCAGAAGGGCGAGCAAGACGAGGCCGTGCGGCACAATCTCATCGCGCTGCACGAGGAAGAGCCACAACTAGACACTGCCGCTCTTTCTGGCGCGTATCGGGAACACGGATGGCAATCCTATTGGCGCGCGCACCGCCGCGCTCTCCTCACCATCTCAGCCACCCCCTGCATCGCTTACGAGATCGGCATCGATGATCTTCGCATCGACGAACTCGACCATGCCTTCGACTCGTTCCAGCACGCGCTCGACAACCATTGCTTCAACATGGCACTGATCCGGGCGGACCCGCTGCTGGACCCCGTCCGTCACGACTCCCGTTACGCCGCTCTCCTCAAGCGCATGCATCAGTAGACGAACCACGCCCAGGAGATGGAGGCCGGTGAACAGGCCTCAGTCCCGCAATCTGCGGCGACTAGTAAAAGAGCGCATGATCGCCAACGCGCGTTTCCAACTTTGCGGTCCTGGAACCGTGGTTTGGGCTGTTGTCGTCAATCGAGGACCATACGAATTCAAATCGGCGGACACCGTCCGACTTCCCGGCACCGATGCCCTAGCGGCCTACCTGCCAGAACTCACCAGTCGTGACGTTCAATGAGCGGAATTGCGGTTCTCATGCTCCTGTGGATTAATAGGATTGGTGAAAATGATATCTTCACTCTCCAGACCGCCGTGATGACACCCCAGATTTCATTGACACCCCTAACACGCCATTTTGACTACTGTTACTACCCGCGATAACAACCGTAGGCTACTTTGAAATTGTGCCAACAAGATTGAGGTCGATCGCGACATCATTATCCGCTTTCCAAATTAAAAAGCTCGGATTCTTTAGTCCCCATTGGAGGTAAGGCACCACAAAGTGAGCCTTGGCAGTTGCGCTGGTGCCATCAAGATGTACCAGGATGGGGACGGTGATTTCGTGAGGAGTGCCCAGCAGGGTGAAGGTCCCGGTTACCTTGATGGTCGAGTCGCCTGAAGGAGCGATGGCGCCAGTATAGGTTTTCGGCTCAAAGGAAACAGTTGCGTACTGTTCGACCTTTAGTATGTCCTTGTTCATCCTCTTGTCACGACTGTCATTGCCTGTTTTGCCGCTGCCGGCGAGGACGACTACCGAACCCGACATCTGAGCAGTGCTGCGGTCAAACTCAATCGATCCGGATTGGACGTGAAACGTGCCGTTGACGAGCTCGTGGGTTGTTTTGAGCGTTATCTTGACCTCGCTGGCATCGGGATTAACGACGAAGGTCTGATGCTGGGCGAATGCGGCTGGAGCGAGTACGGCAGCGAGGGCGAGGACTGCGAAGGATCTCATTGCATCTCTCCTGTGGTGCTTTGACTACTGAGAGTCGTTCTTAGCGTTGCTAGATTTCAGCTGGCGACTGCATTGGAGCAACAGCGGCGTTCTGGGCGACGCGTGTCAACCTGGCGGTCACGCGCATCACGCCCGGCCAGACCCTGAGGCAGAACGGCAATACAGCGCGTGCGAAGGAGTTGTTCAAGCCATCGGCGGCGAACTCGGCGAGGCGCATCTGGGCCAGCAGTGCGGAACGCAGTTTAGCCTGGAAGAGCGGCGCCGGCTCGGCCGCAAGACAGGCAGCGACGGCGCAACGTGCAGTATGCAGTGCGATGGATATGCCGTCGCCGGTAAACGAGGGTATGACGGCTGCCTGATCGCCGATACAGTAGAGCCCATCCTCCGTTGCGCGCCGGACGTAACCGTACGGAATATGGGTGATGGCGATTGGCCTGGCGAGCAACGGCTCCGCACCGGCAAGCCTCATCGCGAGGTGTGGACAATCCTGCTGCATCTTGGCGAGGAAGTTCTCCCAGCGATGACCCACGCGTGCGAGATACCGCTGTTGCACCACCCAGCAAAGGTTTGCAATGCCGCCTTCAACGGGCTGGATACCACCGTAGCCTCCGGGATAGAGCATCAGCTCAGAGGCGCGCGCAAGCTCAGAGGCCTGCGCGGGAACCAAGCGAAAATACATTTTGAAGGCTACCCATCGCTGCGGGTCCTTCGGACGCAAATGGCCGCGAACATCGTGCTTGCCCGTGGCGAGAAAGACCGTTGGAGCTTCACGGGTGGTGCCGTCGTCGAGCGTAGCTTGCCACACGTTGGGTGCCGTGCGCGAGAGTGCCTGAACACTGCGACCTTGCTCTACGCAGACTCCTGCGGTGATGGCTTCAGCGATGAGGGCTGTGTCAAGCGCCTTGCGCGTGAGCGAGGCTGCGGGAAAAGGCAGGGGGGCCTCCGCGGCGCGCCTGGCAGCTGCGAGACGAACGTAATCGATGGGAATGGCGCCGAGCGACGCCACGTCGATGCCGAGTGCATGCAGATCTTCAAGAGCCTCACCGCTCAGGAACTCTCCGCACACCTTATGGCGCGGGGTGGCCTCGCGTTCGATCAGCGTAACTTGCCGTCCCTTGCGGGCCAGCGCAATAGCAGCGGCGCAGCCTGCGACGCCACCGCCGAGGACTAGAACTTCATCTTGTACAGGAATCTGATTCAGATTGGACGTTGTAACTGGAATCTCCTTGTTCGTATCCTATATTTGAAATTGTACTGCTCCTTCTGGGATCAACATGACGATCCTGTAATCGAGGTGTGGTGCAGGCGGTGACATCAACACGACTGTCGCGAGGGTTGGACGGAGTGCAGGTGAAGATGGTGAGCATCAGCCTGCTGTTCCCAATTTATCGCGCCGGCAAGATTGTGAATGGACCAATAGTAACTTCGCCAAATTGCCAATTACGTCATTGATGGGCCTGTAACATCGCCGCCAGTTGAAGGTCGACTGTCGCTTGATTGTCGCCTCTTCGCCGTTCAGCTTCCCTAGGGCACACATGCGACGTCTATCCATATAATTCGAACTGAGGACCTATTGCGAGAAACTACCGCGTACCTGAACCGCATCGCCACTGCCGTACCCGAGCACGATGTACATGACGCTTTCGTCATCTTCGCCGAGCAGATGCTTTCCGATCCGCGGCTACGCGCGGTCTTCCGCCGCATGGTGAGCCGCGCCGATATCGCGCATCGCTATTCGTTCCTCGATGCACAGAAAGCTTCCGGCCAATTCTCGTCACATGACGCGCATGAGTTTTATCGCCTAGGCAGCTTCCCCAACACGGCGCGGCGCATGGAGCTGTTTGAGCAGAGCGCACCGGTGCTGATGCGGAAGGCCGTGGACCGGCTTGCGCTGAATGAGGAGGAACGCTCCGGTATTACGCATGTGCTGGTGACCTGCTGTACGGGGCTCTATGCGCCGGGGCTGGACTTTGAAATCGTCGACCACCTCGGACTTGAGACGGGTGTGGAGCGCACGATGGTCGGATTCATGGGATGTTATGCCGCGATCAATGCACTGAAGTTGGCGCGGCACATTGTGCGCTCAGATCCGAAGGCGGGTGTTCTGATGGTCAACCTGGAGCTGTGCACGCTGCACTTTCAGGAGACGCAGGAGCTGGAGCAGGTGCTCTCGTTCCTGGTCTTTGCCGACGGCGCGGCAGCGAGCCTGATTACCGCCTGCGAGCAGGGCCTAGCACTGGACAGCTTCAAGGCGGTGATGGTGCCAGAGACGAGGGGGCTGATTACGTGGAAAATCCGCGGGCTGGGATTCGACATGTTACTCTCCGGGCAGGTTCCGGCGGAGTTGGGCCGCGCGCTACATGAGGGCGAGCTGATGGCGGAGCGAGATGGCATCGACTTGTGGGCGGTGCATCCCGGCGGAAGGTCGATTCTAGATGCTGTGGAGAAGGGCCTGGAGCTGCCGGTCGATGCACTCGCGGCGTCGCGCGAGGTGCTGTCGTGCTTCGGTAACATGTCGTCGGCGACGGTAATGTTTGTACTACAGCGGATGATGCAACAGGCGCGGCCGGGGCAGCGGGGGTGTGCGATGTCGTTTGGCCCGGGCCTGACTGCGGAGACTATGCGCTTCCATGCGGTCTAGTGCGGAGATCGATTTTAGACTGCGAGTCTCTCCGCGCGATTTGCCGGAGCTGATGGATGGTGACTGTAGCTATGCGGATTTCCGTGGCTGCCTGCACAGCCTCGAGCAGATCAACCGCTGGCTGCTGGGATATCGATCGACGCTGGCTTGGCTGAAGGGGCTACCGCATGGACTTCGTGAACCATTGCACATTGTCGATGTGGGCAGTGGCGGCGGCGATCTGCTGCGTCAGATTGCAGGCTGGGCACAAAGACGCGGTATTGCTGTCCAGTTAACGGGGATCGACTTGAATCCTTATGCGGCGCGTGCGGCAGCGGAGTCCACGCCGAAGGAACTCGGAATCGCGTGGGTGACCGGCAATGCTCTGGAGTATCGGCCGGAGAAGCCGGTGGATATCGTCGTGAGTTCGCTAATGGCACATCATCTTGAGGATGAGGAGATCATCGCGCTGCTGCGGTGGATGGAAACGACTGCGCAGGAAGGTTGGTTTATCAATGATTTGGAGCGGTCGGAGTGGAGTTGCCGGATGTTTGGGTGGGTGGAGAGGATCGCGGGGTGGCATCGGTTTGTACAGCATGATGGACAGGTGTCCTTCCGCCGGGCCTTCCGGAAGGAAGACTGGGTGCGGTTGCTGACGGCAGCTGAGGTTCCGCACGAGGCGGTGACGGTGGAGCATTGGCGGCCGGGACGGTTGTGTGTGGGGCGATGGAAGTGAGAGTTCTTGGAGTGGGCAATTTCCCGCACAATTGGCATCTGATAAAGCTAATTGTTAGATCGAGGTATTTGATGGCGCGAAGCAGATTCCTTGTAGCCGCTTTTTTGACAATCATGTTAAGCACCGCAGCGCCGGCAGAACGAATTTCAGTGAAACATATCCAACTCCCGAGGCACGAGTTTATGGAGGCGCGCTCCGAGACTGGAAAGATCATCGCTCGGGCTGAGTTTACGGAGGACGTGCAGGGCGATGAAGTGACGATGCGCCTGACCTATCGATTTGTGGATGGGTCGATTGATGATGAGACGACGACGTACAGGCAGCAGGGTACATTTCAGTTATTACGCAACCATCACATACAGCGGGGGCCGTTCTTTGCGAAGCCCGTCGACTTCGCGGTGGAAGCCGCTACCGGCATAGCGACCAGCCTCACAGCGGACAAGAATGGCCAGATACATGTCGAAAGCGAGCACATCGACCTGCCGGATGACCTGGCGAATGGGCTTGTCGGAACGTTGCTGCTGAATGTGCCGCCCAATACGGCGCCGTTTCGGGTGGGGATACTGGCGCCAGTCTTCGGCGGGCGATTGATTCGGATCCTGATCTCGCCGGAGGGCGAGCAGCCGTTTCAAAAGGGAGGACAGACCCTTAAGGCGACGGTGTTTCGCATCCATCCGGAATTGGGTGGCATCCTGGGAGTGATTGCGACGATGCTCGACCTTCAGCCGAAAGATGTGATGGTTTGGGTCCGGGAGGGTAAGGAGCCTGCGGTGATGAGGGTAGTTGGACAGTTAGGTGGTTTCGGTCCTGTGCTCAGCTCGGAACTGGAGGGGACCAGCTTCGGAAAATAGGACACTTGGCAGATCCACATATCAAAGGTGAGATGGGTATCACCCGCGTTATTGAGGATGCCCTGAAAATCTCAGGACATCCTGGCCTGACCTCAGTCACGACGAGTGGTGAGCTCGCGCCAGTTGAGGCCGAGGTCTACGATCAGTAGCGAGGCAAGGGTGAAGGCGATGACACCGACGGCGGATAGGGTGTCGCCGAGATGGCTCCAATAACGGGGCCAAAGGTTGAGCACTCGGCTGGAGACGAAGGTAAAGGTCACGGCGTAGGAACGGGCCATCCACTGGCGATGTTGGACGATGTGGCGATTACGCGCGGTGATGAGGGCGGCGGTAGTACAGACGACCCAGGCTGCGGCCTGCCCGCAGGTTCCGGGGAAGCCCGGACGGCCGCTGGCGAGAGCAACTCCGGTAGCGGCGCCGATAAACACGGAGATGACGTAGATGCGGCCGAGAACGCGATGGAATTTCAGGTAACGCTGGCGAAGGCGCGACGAGAACTGCACAGGGCCGGCCAGGAGTGCGATGACGCCACAGAGTGTATGGGGGATGAGGAGATGGCGGTCGGCGATGACCTGCAGACGGTAGGCGTGGTACATGGGATAATCGGTGACGAGAAGAACTTCTGAAGTGATGAAGACAAAGAGCGCAGTAAGACCAAGGAATATCCAGAGAACGGTTTTAAATCTGGAACGCCTGGAGCTGGGCGCAAGCAGCCCGGAAGTTGCCATTATTCGCCTCTCAGATAGTTAGACGTTACGAGGGGCTGGTCAGACGTTACAAGGGGCGCTGCGAGAGCGAGGGGCGCGAAAAGCTTCATGTTTCTTAGTTTAACGAGAAGCTTCAGGATGCGGAGCATATAACGCCCATGTTGCTGGGAATGATTCTCGCTTGACGCATAATCGCCTTGGCGTTGACCGATCTATCCTCGCCTGATCAAAAGCGAGCGCGCAGGTGTATATATCGAGGGCTTGCCGGCGGGGAGGCCGCTCGTATGCGAAAGAATAACAAGAAGCCCATTCGGAGGAAGATCTGCCTACGTTTACCCGATCTGGACCACGCGAAAGCCGCGGTCCTCAGCAGTTTGAGTTCGCCGAGCTCGTGAAGAAATTACAAGTTCGCGATGGAGCGATTCATCACATGGTACTGCTCCGAACCACGCCTCGCACTGAATCGAACGGTAGTGCTGCGATTCCGTTTGTATCTAGAATCGCTCGGCATGGCCGCGGGAACGATCAACCAGAGACTTGCTGCCGTCCGTCGGCTGGCCTATCAGGCTGCGAATTCGGGTTTGCTGAGCCCAGAACTCGCGGCAGGAATCCGACGCGTCAAAGGCGTCAAGCAATTGGGTGTTCTGGCGGGAAATTGGCTGCGCCTCGAACAGGCACGCTTACTTCTGGAAAAGTCTGACGGCACCAACCTCCGGAGCAATCGTGATCTCGCAATGATCGCGACCCTGCTCGGCTGCGGACTTCGGAGAGCAGAATTGTCGTCGCTACGAATTAATTGATATGCATCATCGGGGAGTTGAGCAAAGTCGAAATGTCCAAGCGCCATCCGGTGCAGGCGGCCAGGAAACCTGGGCCGCCTACACCTTCAGCACATCGCCCTCCCGCGCCACAATCTGGTAGAGCACTGGGTTCACAAAGAAGCCCAGGAATAGCCGCGACACCAAGCCTGCCACGATCACGATGGCAAACGGCTTCTGCGTGTCGGAACCGATGCCCGTCGAGAGCGCCGCCGGTAGCAGCCCCAGGCACGCCACCAGCGCCGTCATCATAATGGGGCGCAGCCTCAGCAGCGATGCCTCCCGCGTCGCGGTTCGGATGTCCATGTTCTGCTCGATGCGCAGCTTGTTGATGTAGGAGACGAGAATCACAGCGGTTTCCACCGATACGCCAATCAGCGCCAGCATGCCCAGCGCAGACGACGCGCTGAACGGAGTATGCGTCAACTTCAACGCCAGCAACGCGCCCACCGGAACCGTGAGGACCACGCCCATCAAAATGACCACTGGGTACTTGAAGTTGTCATAAAGCGCGAACAGGATCATGAAGATGATGAACACCGCCAGCGGGCCGATGACCGCCAACTGGCGTTCGGCGGCCAGA
The DNA here is from genome assembly GCA_035529815.1 of Occallatibacter sp. Taxonomy (GTDB): domain Bacteria; phylum Acidobacteriota; class Terriglobia; order Terriglobales; family Acidobacteriaceae; genus Telmatobacter. The sequence continues at coordinate 9,874 of DATKWA010000154.1, forward strand.
AACTCGTCGTACTCGCCGCCCCACGTCAGCCGGTAACCCGGCGGCAGTGTCTTTTGAACATCCGCAATCGCCCGCTTGCCGGCGTTCACCGTGCTCTCCAGGTCGCGCCCCTCCACGCTGTACTGCACTCCGATGTACCGCGAGTTGTTTTCGCGGTAGATGAGCGCTGCCCCGCCCGACTCGCGAATATCCGCCAGCTCGCTCAGTGGAATCTGCTGCCCGGAGGGCGTGCCCACCAGCAGATTCCCAATCTCGTTCGCGCTCTGGCGGAACTCCGGTTTCATGCGCACCACCAGGTCGAAGAGCTTTTCGCCCTGCACTACCTGCGTGGCCGCCTGCCCGCCCACCGCCGCCTGCACAATCGCCTGCACATCGGCCACGTTGATGCCGTAGCGCGCTATCTTGCTGCGATCCACGTCAATGGTTAGGGTCGGCTGCCCCAGTTGGCGCACCACGGTCAGTTCCGCGAATCCCGGCACTTGGCTGAGGCGCCGCTTAATCTCCAGCGCCGTACTCTGCAGCACGTTCAGGTCAGGTCCGTAGATCTTGACCGCCAGCGCGCTCTTGAGGCCCGTCAGCGCCTCGTCCACTGCATCTTCCGCCGGCTGCGTGAAGTTGAAGATCACACCCGGAAACCTATCCAGCTGCTTCTCGATATTCGCTTGCAGCTCCGCTTTGGTGTGAATCGATCCCGTCTTCCACACCGCGTCGCCATACGGCTTCAGCCCTACGTAGAATTCGTCATTGTAGAACCCGGTCGGGTCGGTGCCATCGTCCGGCCGCCCCAGCTCCGAGCCCACATCCGTCACCATTGGGTACTTCATGAGAATGTCCCGCACCTGCGGCGAGAATTTGCTCGACGTCTCGAACGAAACCGTGTACGGCATGGTGGCGCGAATCCACATTGCACCTTCGTCCAGGTGCGGCATGAACTCACCGCCGATAAACGGAATCAGCAGTAGCGTGGCCGCCAAGATCACCCCCGACAGAACCAGCGTTGTTCGCGGCCGTTCCAGGCACCAGTCCAGCCACACCGCATATTTCCGGAGGATCCACTGAAATGGCTTGTTCTCTTTTTCGTGCACACCCTTCTTGAACCACATGGCACAGAGCACGGGGACAAGCGTCAGAGTCAGAATCAGGGCCCCAACCAGCGCAATGGCCACCGTATCCGCCATGGGCTTGAACAGCTTGCCCGAAGGGCCGGTGAGCGCGTAAATGGGCAGATACCCGGCAATGATCACTGCGACCGAATAGAAGATGGGGCGGTCCACATCCTTGGCGGCATTCTTGATCACTTCTTCGAGATCGTACTGCTGTCCCTCGCGCGCGCCCAGTTCGCGGAAGATGTTTTCCACCATGACCAGCGTGCCGTCGATCAAAATTCCGAAGTCTATCGCCCCTATTGAGAGCAGGTTCGCCGGAATCCCCTCAGCATGCAGAAAGATGAACGAGAACATCAGCGATAGCGGAATGGTAAGCGCCACAATCACGGCCGCGCGGAAGCTCACCAGGAACGCCATCAGCACTACGAACACCAGCACCATGCCCATCAGCAGGTTGTGTTCCACTGTGTCGATGGTCAGTTGCACCAGGTCGCTGCGGTCGTAGTAGGGGTGCACCTTCACGTCGGGCGGCAATAGGTGCTCATTCAGCTCCTGCGTCTTGGCTTCCACGCCCTTGAGCACGTTCTGCGTCTGCTCGCCGGTCCGCATCATGATGACGCCTTCCACCGCGTCGTCCGTCTTGTTGAAGCCGAACTCGCCCAGCCGCGGCGCGTTCCCGATCTCCACCTGCCCAATGTCGCCGATGCGGGTGGGCACGCCGTTTTGCGAGCCCACCAGGATATTTGCAATATCCGAGGTGTCGCGCACCAGTCCCACGCCGGTCACATAATCGGACTGCTGGCCTTGCTCGTAGAATCCTCCGCCGGCGTTCGAATTATTCGCCGAAAGCTGCTGAATAACAGTCGGCACGGTGACGTGATACGCGTAGAGCTTGGCCGGATCGAGCAGCACCTGGTACTGCATCACGGTGCCACCAAAGCCGGAGTCGTCTGCCACGCCGGGCACCTGCTTGTACTGCCGCTGGAGCACCCAGTCTTCAATCGTCTTCAGCTCCTGCGGCGAACGATCCGGGCTTTCAATCACGTACCTATACACCAGTCCCGAAGGGCTCGCCAGCGGAGCCATCGTTGGCGTTACGCCCTGCGGATACGTCACTTCGCTCAGCCGCTGAAACACCACCTCGCGCGCAAAGTAATCGTCCGTGCCTTCGTTGAAGGTCATGATCACGTCCGAAAGCCCGTAAAGCGAGATCGAACGCATCACGGCCAGCTTGGGGACGCCGTTCATCTCCACTTCGGTAGGCACCGTGACCAGACGCTCCACCTCTGACGCATCGTGGCCCTGCCACTGCGTAATCACTTCCACCATGGGCGGCGATAGATCCGGATACGCATCCACGGGCATGTTGTGGAAAGCTATCGCTCCGCCCACGGCCATGAATGCCGCCAGGAACAGGACGACCGGCTTTTGCTGAAGCGCGAATTGAACGATGCGATGAATCATCTCGGCCTGTCCTCTCAGTGCTGCATCGAGTTGACGACTTGCAGGAACAGGCTGCCATTGCCTACAATCCTGTCGCCCGGCGATAAGCCCTTCACGATCTGCGTTTCACTACCCTGCATTTCTCCCAGCACCACGTCGCGCCGCCCAAACTGGTTGTCACCTGTCAGCGCATACACGAAGGGCTGGTTGTTGTCGTCGCGCAGTACCGCAGCATTTGGCACCGCCAGCGCATTCTTCAGCACGCCAGCCGTCACCGTCACCGTGCAGTACATATCGCGCTTCAGCTTTTCGCCGGGATTGTCCACAACGATGCGCGCCTGCAGCGTGCGAGTGTTCGGATCGAGGGCCGGTGAAACATACGAAATCCTGCCGTGGAAACTCTCAGGAAATGCATCCGTCTGCACCACCACGTCTTCGCCGCTTTTCACGTACTCCAGATCCGCCTGGTATACGTTCGCGAGCACCCACACTGTGCTGAGGTCCGTGATGGTGAATGCCTGCGTCTGCCCTGCCTGCACCACCTGTCCCAGCGAAACCAGCCGCTCCACCACCACGCCGGCAATCGGCGCCAGCACCGGAATCTGCGCTGACGAAGGAGCCTTCGCCAGGTCCGAAGGATTCTTGATGCCCAGGATTCGCATGCCCTGCTCGGCCGCGTTCAGGTCTGCCTGCGCCTGGGTGCGATTGCTCTCCGCCTGCTCCATGTCCTGTTGCGCAATGGCATGATGCGCATACAGGTCCTGCGCGCGTATGTAGAACTTGTCCACCAGCCGGAAGGAATCCGCCGCCTTCAGGTAGCCGTCCAATAACTGCGCGTAGTCTGGGCTGCTCACCTCCAGCATCGGCTGATTCATCTGCACACGATCGCCGGGGACCACCATGATCCGGCTCACCGGACCGCCCACCTGCGTAATCACCGGCGTCGTCTTGAATGCGTTGTAGGCCACCGCGCCCGTCAACCGCAGCGTATTCGTCAGCGTGCCTGGGGTCATCGTCACCAGTTGCACTTGGCTCATCTGGTCCGCGGGAATCGTGAACAACTGCGGCGTCGCCGACGGCGATGCCTTCGACGAAAACGAAGTCATCCCGCCCGCATTGTCCTTCGAGTGGCAGCCGGCCAATGCCAGCATCGCAAGTAGCAGGGGGCATACGCTCCGCATCCGGCGGGCGCCATCCATCTTCTGCGCGTGTCTCATGGTAAGCTCCTGGTTCCTACCGCTTCGCGAAGCTGTTCCAGCGCCTGCAGGTACGATGCCAGCGCCTGCCGGTAGCCGAGTTGCGTTGCACGATAACTCCGTTCCGCATCCAGAAAGTCCAGCAGGCTGGCCGCTCCGTGCTTGTACGCGTAATCCGTAATGTCCAGCGATTGTTGCGCATCGTCGAGATATCCTGAGCGGTACAGCCCTACAACTTCGTTGTTCGCCTGCCAACCTTCGTACGCGTCCCTTACATCCGTCAGCACCTGTCCGTTCGCGTAAAGTTGCTGCTCCTGCGCCTGCGTAATCGCAAACCCGGCCCGTTTGATCTCGCCCTGGTTGCGATCAAAGATCGGCAATTGCATCGAGCCGAAAACAGAAATGTCGCTGAGATAGGCCAGGTGGGTGTAATCGATAGCCCCGGTCACGTCCCGCTTTCCGATCGCCTTCTGCAGATTGAACGCGCTGTTGGCCGCTGCCACCCCCTGCTGCGCTGCCTGGAGGTCTGGCCGGCTCTTCAGCGCCGCCGCCTGCATATCTTCGAGCCCGCCCTTCATCGGCTGGTAATCGAACGATCCGGCCACATCGTAGTCCGCGTTTACTTCTTCGTATCCGAGCAACTGTCGCAGGTCCGAGAGCCCTTGCACCCGCGCCAGCTTGGCCTGCGCCACGTCGGTTTGGAACTGTAGCAATTGCAGCTTCATCTTCAGCAGATCGTCTAGACCAATAGCGCCCGCCTGGTAGCGCACCTTGGTAATGTCCACCGTGCCCTGAAAGCTCTTCAGATCCTGGTTGGCCAGCTCCAGTGTCGACTCGGCCAGCTCCACGTTGATGAAATCCGTGGCCACGCTGAACGTCAGCGTGCGCTCGTTGTCAGCCACCTGCCAGCGCGTCACGGCAGTCTGGTCCTTCGCGGCCTGCAGCCGGTGCTGCCGCTTTTTCCCGCGCTCGAATAGGTAGCTCACGCCCAGGTCGAACTGCGCAATGTTGTCGATGTAATCCGAGGTAAGGTTGCTGGGCTCGAACACCGGCAGGAAGATCGCATCGGTGCTCAGCACCGGGTCCGGGCGCAGGTTCGCCGTGATCTCTTCCGCCTCGTTCTGCTGAATCGAGGTCCGCGCCGCCAGCAGATTGTGATTGTGCTCGAGCGCCATCTGGATCGCCTGATCAAGCGTGATCAACTGTGCGCCAGGCGTTTGCGCCAGTTGACCCGCAGTCGGTGCCGGCCCCTGGCCGCCCTGCGGCGGAGACTGAGCGGGCGGCGTTTGCGCGACCGCTAACTCCGCAAACAAAAACGAAAGCCCGAGTATAGAAATACGTAAAATTGACAGATGCATAGGCGCTGCAGCTCCTGACTCAGAGAAATAGCCGACGACTGTGCCGCAAAGGCACCAAGTGCAGGGAGGGGCTATACAGGAGGAGCGCGTGGCGGCTTTTCATTGACCCTGCAACGCGAAACAAAACCATTCTCCAGGACCGCGTATTCCGCGGTGACCGGAACCAATCCGATCGCTCCGATCACGGCCGCCGGGGGCGCGATGACCATGTGGCACAGCGTGCAGTTGCCCGCCGAGCACTGATCATAATGGTGCCACACCATTCCCATCGTGATCGCCAATACCAACACGATCAACAGAACGGAAACGATGAGTTGCCAACTCCGCGTCGGATTAGGCATTGCGGGGGACCCCATTAAAAAGCCATCACTTCATCTTTACTGCATCCACTCTCAACAGCGCCGATGCTTTACAGAAGATTCATCCCGCGTTGGAGCGGCAGCCCCTCTCGGAAAAAATGGCCAGCTGAAGCAAAAAATCGAGGAATGAGAGCGTCTTCACTATAAACCCTGGAAAGGCAATTGAAAGCCGCATACTTCGCCCGGAGCAATCAAACTGGCAGGCTAAGAGACATTCGCGCTTGGATGCGTACTCATACGTGCTTGTCGCCTGGAGCGATTCTCGCTTCACGGTAAATCGCCTAATTACTCATCGAGGGGCTATTGGTCCTGATATGTGGGCAAGTATCTACAAATTCCCTTATGCAATAGCGTTAAGTTTCGCCAACAGAGCTGATCCTTATTCAAGGCGGAAGTTGAACCGGATGGACATCGAAAGTCTTTCGAAACTTGATATAACCGCCGCAGACTGAATTTAATGCCGGATTCGATTTGGATTGAGAGATCTAGAGCTGAGGCAGCCAATTGCTCGGTCTGGTTATGCTGCACGTCCGCGAAAGGGCAGAACTTTTCCGCCTCGTAGGGTGCGTTCTAGATAATCCGCCCAGTCCTGCATCATCTTGGCGCGGGGCTCCAAGTAAAGGGCGTGATTGTAGGCGGCACGGACGGTGTTGCGTGGGGCGTGTGCAAGCTGTAGCTCGATGTGGTCATGGTTGTAGCCTTGCTCGTGCAAGATGGTCGACGCC